>JAZKGR010000039.1:0-6210 GCA_040385775.1 Pseudomonadota bacterium | reverse complement strand
GGGCACCGCCCTGCAAGGAGATCGACATGCTGCACTATTCCGTTGTCTTTCTGGTCATTGCATTGATTGCAGCCGTGTTCGGCTTCGGCGGTATCGCCGCCGGCGCGGTAGAGATTGCAAAGATTTTGTTTTTCATCTTCGCCATATTTGCGGTGGTCAGCTTCGTGGTTGGCTTGATGAAAAGAAACTGACCCTGTCCAACCCACCCAGAGGCGAAGGCGCCACGGCCCGGCATCCATTGCTGGTTGACCGCGGTGACCTCGCCGTCTTTCCTTTCTCATTGCCTTCCCATCGCCTGTTAATCCGGCCTTTTTCACCTTCAAGGAAATCAAAATGAAAAACCCAAGCTCCAACATGCCCTCCACCCAGGAAGCGCTGGCCGGCGCGCGTCACCTGTCTGATCAGATGCTCAGCGGTGCCGAACATGCCGTCGAAAGCAGCCGCAGCCTGGCCAACGAAACGCTGGACAAGGCCGAAAGCAAGGTCCGCCAGTTGCGCGGCAGCATTGACCCCATGGTCGACAAGCTCGCCACGCAAGCCCAGAAATTGGCCCGCCAAAGCATGGACATGGCCGCTGAAGCCAGCGACCGCGCACAGCGCTCGATGCACCGCTATGCCGATGCCACCTCCCGTTATGTGGCCAATGAGCCGGTCAAGGCCGTGCTGATTGCCGCCGCCGTTGGCGCTGCGGTTGCATTGCTGGTGGCCTCCACCCGCAACCGCGACTCGCATTGATTTGCTCTACCGTCAACAAAACTGCGTTGTAACCCTCAGCCATGCTGCACCCGTTTATCTCCACCCTGATCCGCCGGCCCAATCTTCTGATTGACCATTTGGCGGGGTATGCAGAGTTGATCCGTGACGAGGCCTCTGAAGCGGGCGCTGACTTTCTTGGCAGGATCATTGCCTGGGTGATGGTTGCCGTGTGCGCCGTCGTGTTTTTGGTGCTGACCGGCGTCGCGGTGATGCTCGCGATGGTGACTTCCCCCTTTCACTGGGCCTTGGTCGCCGTGCCTCTGGCGGTTCTGGTCTTGATGATGGTGGCCTTGCTGAGAGCCCGCAAACCATCGGTGTCAAGCCACTTTGCCGAAGTCAGGGCGCAGGTTGATCGTGACGCGCAGGCCTTGCGCTCAGCCACATGAAAAGACCCCGCATGACAACGACCTCCATTACCGCCCAACAGCGCCTAGCAGCCAGCCGTCAGGCCATCGTGAGAGACATGACCCGCGACGACCCCGAAACGGGTCATCTGGCGGATGTTGATGACGATGCTGATGGCTACGCGCAATCCGATATCAGCGAAACCGGAATCGACGCCTCGTCCGGCTCCTGGGAACTGATCAAGCAAGTCGGTCAATCCTGGTGGCGGTCCCATCCGGCGCATCTGGCGCTGGATGTTGCCAAACCCATGATGCAAACCTATGCCAAGGAGCAGCCACTGAAGCTGCTGGGGATCGCTGCCGGAACCGGCGTCGCCCTGGTGGTGCTGCGGCCCTGGCGCCTGATTTCATTGACCGGTGTGGCGATTGCGCTGCTCAAGTCGACACAGCTGACAGGTGTGGTGCAGTCCTTCATTTTCGGGCCGCACGAGACAGAACACCGCCACCGCCGCCCTCGATAAACCCCGTACGCAAACCGACCGGCGTGGTGCCGTCAGTCGGCCAGCTTTTCAACTCACCGCACCAAAAAAAATTAACACACCTCAAGGAAAAATCATGAAATACGCTCGCGCCATTGCCTTCGCCGCCCTCGCCGGCATCACCATCATCAGCACCGGTTGCGCCGTGGGGCGTGGCCAGCAGACAGCCGGCGCCTATGTGGATGACGCCGCTATCACCACCGCAGTCAAAGCCAAATTCGCATCGGACAAAACCGTTTCTGCCACCGCGCTCAATGTCGAGACCCTGAACGGCACCGTGCAACTGTCCGGTTTCGCCAAGTCCGCCACGGAAAAAGCCCAGGCTGAAACCATCGCACGTGACACCAAAAACGTCCGCGCCGTGCGCAACGACATCGTCGTCCGTCCTTAAATACATGGCAGGATGATCTGGCGTCCGCGCCAGATCTCAAAACAGGGCCCGGCGGTCACACGCCGGGCCCTGTTTTTTTGCGGCATGTCGCACGCAGGAGCAGGCAAAAAAAAGCCGCGCCCGGGAGGCGCGGCCGGTGGCTCAAGCGGCGGATCAGCTGGCCTTGACGACCAGCTGGTTGTTGACCGACGAGACGCCCTTGACCTGCTTGGCGAGGTCGGTGGCCTTGTCCTTGGCGGCGGCCGTAGGGGCCGGGCCGTTCAGCGTGACGACACCATCCTTGGTGTCGACATTGATCTTGATCGCGCTCAGATCCGTGTCTTTGGCGAAACTGGCGTTGACCGAGGTCGTGATGACGGCATCGTCGATTTTTTCGCCCATGGTGGTGCTCGCCTGGCTGCCGGAAGCCTGCGCATCCTTGGTCGCGTCTTTCATGGCGTTGCCGGCATCCTTGGCGGCCTGCTCGGTTTTGGCGATGCCGGAGTCGATCGACTGTCCGACGGTTTTGCCGTCGTCGGCCTTGTTGCAGGCCGCCAGTGCCAGCAGCACGGCAACCGAGCACACCGCAGCGGCCAGGGGGCGGCGCACAGCGCCGGTAGATGTGGATGGTTGAGTCATGGTGAGTATCCTTTCAAGAGTGTGGGGGGAGCCAGCGGCTCAAAGCTTGTCGATGGCCTTCTTGGCCGCATCCTTGGCGCCTTCCTTGGCATCGCCGTAGCCGGACTGGGCATTGCCCTTGACCTGATCGGCCAAGCCTTCGGCTTCGAGGCTTTCGTTGCCGACAACACGACCTGCCACTTCCTTGACCTTGCCCTTGGCTTCGTCAACCCGGCCTTCAACCTGGTGCTTGTTCATGATGTTTCCTTTGAATGAAACCCGCCGGTATGGCAGGCGTGAATTCAATGTAGTTTTATTGACGTTTCCCGCCCGTCAGTGGGTGCGGAATTCCATGTAGGACGCCGACCCTCGCTGATTACGGCCTGGCGGCTACCGGGTCACAGGGCCCATGGCGCTTGCGGAACAGGCGAGGCGCCAGCGCTGCACGGTCGGCGAACAGCCCGCGCGATGCCGCCTGCGCCTGGGCCTGTTGCGCGGCGTAAGGCCCGCCATCGCGGCCAAAGCCGTAAGACCAGGCGTGTCCCTGGCTGACCATCCAGCCGGCGACGTCTTCGCCATCCAGTTCCAGCGCGGCGATGGTGCGGCCATAGTCGTCCTGGCCCCGCGCGAGCACGTCGAGCCGGCGGCCCAGCACGCGAGCAGCCAGGGCTTTGCGCGCGGCCCGGCCGCCGGCCTGGCAGATCTCGGGCGCATCAATGCCGTCAATACGCACCTTCACCGGCTTGCCGCCAGCTGCGGGCCGAACCCACAGCGTGTCGCCGTCACTCACCCGGGTGACCGAGCCCTGCCATGGCTGTGCGGCGCCGGCCTGCAGGGCACACGCCAGCCACATGGCCATGACCAGGGCACGCCATCTGCTCATGCGGGTGTGCGCCGGCGATGGCGGTGCCAGACGATGGCATACACCACCACGTTGATCAGCAACAGCGCGCCGCCCAGTAAAAATTGCAGCTCACGGGTCAGGGCACCGGGGTAAATCAGGGGCAGCAGGTAACGCTCGATAAAACTTTCCGCATAAGCGGCCGCACCGCCCGCCTGCCGCAGGGCGTTTTCCAGCGGCGTCAGCGGGCAGATCCAGCCGGTGAACTCCACCGTCGCGCCCCACGCCAGCGCGGGCAGGTGCAACCAGGGCGTCCAGTGCCAGCGCAAGGCCAGCAAGCCGCCGGCGACGGCAAACACGATAAACAGCAGATGCAGCAGCAATACTGCGTCGGCCAGCCAGGAGGCCATCATGTGCTCCACTTTTTATAGCAAACTCGGCATTCTGGACGGGGGTTGGAGGCCAATTTGTTCATACATTTCCGTTCAGCGGGGATAAAGCCGCATTCAGGCCGTGACGATCCAGCCTTCGAGCGGATCGATCACCACCGGCAGGCCGTAGCTGGGAGCGCCCTGGGCATGTTGCGCCTGTGCCCAGGCCGCCTGCATCAGGCACAACACGGCGTCGAGACTGTCGCCACTGCCGTCGTCCACCAGCGTATCGCGCTGGGCGTGGGTCAGCTTCAGGCGCAGGCCGAGGCGGCTCTGGCCCATTTCCAGCGCGGTGACCAGGTCCTTGCGCGCGATCAGGCGCTCCGGCGTCTGCTTCAGGCGGTCGTCACTTTTGTAAGAGCGCTGGCCGAGCAGCTCGCGCGCCAGCAGGCCGGGATAGGCTTCCAGCGCGACGCGCGTGCGGTCGCCTTCATGCAGGCCCGGCAGGTGCACGCCGGCAGCCAGCAGGCGCGGCACACCCGCATGCAGCATGTAAGCGACCGGTGGATTGACCCATTTCATCGACGGGCTGGAGCCGGCCGGCCGGTCCGTGGCACGGTGGGCGAACTTGCCGCCGGCCGGCCGCGCGGCACAAAACGCGGCAAAAGTCTGGCGGATGTCGGCGCGGCTCATTGCCGCGTAATGCGCCATCAGCGCCGGCCAGGCGAGCGGCCAGCCGAGCTGCTCGACCAGTTCGCGCGGTAGCCCGAACGGAAAATCAAACGCGCCCAACCAGCCAGCAGGTTGCCGCAACCAGGCTTCAAAATCGGCGAGCGAAGTCAGATGAACCAGCCGGGCCAGTTGCACGCGCCCACCGGCGCTGGAACCCACGGCCAGCACGATGGGTTTTCGGCGCGTGGGCGCGCTGGAAAAATCGCAACCGATCAGCAGGCTCATGCAGGCTATTGTCGGTCAGCCCAGGGCCAGCGCCATCACGCCCGCGGCGATCAGCACGGCACCCAGCAGGCGTGGCAGGCGCTCGCCTTCGCCCAGCAGGTGGCCGCCGATCAGCGCGGCAAACAGCATGGAGACTTCGCGCGCCGGCGCCACATGCGACAGCGGCGCGACCTGCATCGCGTACAGCACCATCACATAAGACACCGGGCTGATGGTGCCGACCAGCACGGCGTATTTCCACTGCTGGCGCCACAGCAGGCGCGCGGCCGGGCGGTCGCGCAGCACCGTGGGCGCCAGCAGCGCCAGCCGCACAAAATTGCCGAGGTAGTCGACCAGGATGGGCGACATCAGCAAAAACTTCACCGCGTAGCCGTCGACCACGGTGTAGCTGGCGATGAAGGCGCCGGTCAGCAGGCCGTAGGCCATGCCCTTGTGCACGCGCTGGCGCTGCGCCGGGTCGTGCGCGGCACGCAGCAGGCCGGGCCCGCCCGCAATCAGGAACACGCCGCCCACCACGCCCACAATGCCGGACAGCCCCAGCGCCGAGATCTGCTCGCCCAGCAGCATGATGGCGACCAGCGAGGACAGCAGCGGCCCGGAGCCGCGCGCCAGCGGGTAGACCACCGTCAGGTCGGCCTTGCGGTAGCCGCGCAGCAGCACGATGTAATACAGCACATGCAAAACGCCGCTGAGTCCCACCAGCGACCACTCGATCCAGCCCCAGCCCGGCAGCACGCCCCAGGCGGCCCACAGCCCGACCGGCGCCCAGACCAGCATCAGCACCACGCTGGTAAAAAAGGCAAACCGCGCGTCACCCCCAGCCTTCTTGGCAGCGATGTTCCAGCTGGCGTGGATCAGGCCGGCCAGCACCACCAGCGCAAGGGCGGAAAGCGGCATCGGTCAATCCGAAAAGACGCGGCTCGCAGCGAGGAACGCTTTTTTTATCAGCAGGGGCCGCGGTCCGGCTCTGCCGGCCGCAATGCGCAACGCCCCTCCTCCTCGAAGCCAGGGGCAGCGACTGCCGCAGGCATGAAACGGCGGAGCGTGGGGGCTCAAGCCCTGCCGCAGATGGCGGCGGTGGCCATCAGGTCTTCCAGCAGGGCAAGCGACACCTTGCCCGACACCGAATACGGGTCGAGCTCGGGTTTTTCAGAGTACTTCAGCAGAATGGAGGTGTTGACCTTGGCCACGTTGACCTGGCCCATGGTCCAGCCGCCGAAACGGCGTTCGCTGATTTCCTCGTAATGCAGCAGCACCACGTCCGTATGGCGCGGGTCTTTCTGGATGTGGCCGTACAGGTCGCTGACCTGATTGCGGCCACCTTCGAGAGCCTGCAAAAAGATGCCGCCGCCGTAACAGAGGATGCCGGTGATGCCCATGGCCGGGTTGTGGCTGCGTGACTGGGCCAGGATGG
>JAZKGR010000038.1:0-2140 GCA_040385775.1 Pseudomonadota bacterium | reverse complement strand
CGCCCCAGCGGCGACGAGTTCGAGCGTTTTGCCGCCCTGCTGCACTACCTGCGCATGGACTTGTCCCAGCCTGCCGACTATGCGCAACTCGCCGACACCCTCAAAGCCCGCCAGGCCGAGACCGTGGTGATGTACCTGGCCACCGCGCCGGCCCTCTTCACCGGCATTTGCGAAAACATGGCGGCTTTCGGCCTGAACGGCCCGCAAACCCGGGTGGTGCTGGAAAAGCCGCTGGGCCACGACCTGGCCTCGAACCGCGCCATCAACGAAGCGGTGCTACGTGTGCTGCCTGAAAAGCAGATCTTCCGCATCGACCATTACCTGGGCAAACCTTCGGTGCAAAACCTGTTTGCCATGCGTTTCGGCAACTCGCTGTTCGAGCCGCTGTGGCGCCGTGAAAACATTGCCAACATCCAGATCACGATTGCCGAGGAGCTTGGCGTTGAAAAACGCGGCGCCTTCTACGACAGCACCGGCGCGCTGCGCGACATGGTGCAAAACCATGCGCTGCAATTGCTCTGCGCCATCGGCATGGAGCCGCCCATCAACGCACATGCCGACGCCATCCGGGACGAAAAACTGAAAGTGCTGCGTTCACTCAAGCCCTGGACCCCGGAAACGCTCAAGCAGCACGTGGTGCGCGGCCAGTACAGCGCTGGCAGCATCGACGGCGAAGCGGTGCCGGGCTACCTGCAGGAAGCCGGCGTCAACCCGGACAGCCGCACCGAGACCTTTGTGGCGCTGCGCACCGAAATTGCCAACTGGCGCTGGGCCGGCGTGCCCTTCTACATTCGCACCGGCAAACGCCTGGCCGACCGCGATGCGCACATCGAGGTCAACTTCCGTCCCACGCCGCATGCGATTTTCAAGTCGCCGCAGGGCGCCGGCAATCGCCTGGTGATCAACCTGCAGCCCAAGGACGGACTGGAACTGCACCTGTTCGCCCAGGGCCAGGACAACCGGGGAGGTAGCCGCGCGTCCAGCCAGACGCTGGCGCCGGTGCAACTGGACCTGGACTTCGACAAGCGTTTCGGCACCGAACGCGTCGGCGCCTATGAGCGCCTGCTGCTCGACGTGATCAACGGCCGGCTCAACCTGTTTGTGCGCAGCGACGAGCAGGAAGAAGCCTGGCGCTGGGTCGAGCCGATTCTCGATGCCTGGCAGCAGGACAGCGCGGGACCGCGCCCCTACGCAGCGGGTACCTGGGGACCGAGCGCGTCCAGCGCCATGATTGCGCGCGATGACTATTGCTGGAGCGAAGAATGTTAGCCCCCACGCTTGTCGCTTCGCGTACTGCGCTGCCCCCCGGAGGGGCCGCTGCGCCTGCGGGCTGGCAAAGCCAGACCCGCGGCACCTGCTTGGAATACGCAATCGGGGATGTGGTTCGCAACGCTTGGGGCGTCCCCAGTGCTTGATCGTATTAAAGCCTCACTGCCTTCACTCGCGCCGGCGGAGCAGCGGGTCGCGCATCTGGTGCTCGGTGATCCGCGGGCTTTTGCCAACCTGCCGGTGTCGGAGCTGGCCTCGCGCGCGCATGTCAGCAAACCGACGGTGATCCGCTTTTGCCGCAGCGTGGGTTACGACGGCCTGTCGGACTTCAAGCTCAAGCTGGCCGGCAGCGTCAGCGAGGGTGTGCCTTTCATCCACCGCAGCGTGGACGTGGACGACAAGACCAGCGACGTGCTGGTCAAGGTCATCGACAACACCGTGGCGGCTTTTCTCAAGTACCGCAACGACGCCAGCTCGGTCGCGATCGAGAAGGCTGCGCATGTGCTGGCCGCGACTTATCAGACCGGAAAACGCATTGAATTTTTCGGCGCCGGCAACTCCGGCATCGTGGCGCAGGACGCGCAGCACAAGTTTTTTCGCCTCGGCATGCACTCGATTGCCTACAGTGACGGGCACATGCAGGTGATGAGCGCCTCCATGCTCCGGCCGGGCGACTGCGTGGTGATCATCTCCAACTCTGGCCGCACGCGCGACCTGATGGACGCTGAAAGCATTGCGCGCAAGAACGGCGCGACCACCATCGTGATCACCGCCAGCGGCTCGCCACTGGCCTCGGCTGGCCTCATCCACCTGGCCGCCGACCACCCGGAAGGGTATGACCGCTACAGCCCCATGGTGTCGCGCCTGCTGC
>JAZKGR010000037.1:0-5221 GCA_040385775.1 Pseudomonadota bacterium | reverse complement strand
GGATCAGGCTGTTGTCCTGGGCCAGCGACAGCAGCACAAAACCGAACTCACCGGCTTGCGCCAGATACAGTCCGGTGCGCAGCGACACGCCCGTGGTCGCGCCCAGGCCGCGCGCCAGCGCCGTCACCAGCACCAGCTTGAACAGCACCGGCACCGTCAGCAGCAGCAACACCAGCGGCCAGCGCTCCAGCACCAGCCGCCAGTCGAGCATCATGCCGATGCTGATAAAAAACAGGCCCAGCAACACATCGTGGAAAGGCCGGATATCGGTTTCCACCTGGTGCTTGAATTCGGTCTCAGAGATCAGCATGCCGGCAATAAAAGCACCGAGCGCCAGGCTCAGGCCGGCCAGCTCGGTCAGCCAGGCCAGTGCCAGCGTGACCAGCAGCAGGTTCAACACAAACAGCTCTTCGCTTTTGCGCCTGGCCACCAGCGTCAGCCACCAGCGCATGACGCGCTGGCCACCGGTCAGCAGCAGGCCAACCAGCACGGTAGCCTTCAGGCCGGCGATGGCCAGCGCCGTCAGCAGTTCGTCGGGCGGAGAGCCCAGCGCGGGAATCAGCACCAGCAGCGGCACCACGGCCAAGTCCTGAAACAGCAACACGCCCATCACGCGCTTGCCGTGCTCGGACTCCATCTCCAGCCGTTCGGACAGCAGCTTGACCACCACGGCGGTGCTGCTCATGGCGATGGCGCCAGACAGCGCCAGTGCGGTTTGCCAGGACATGCCCCACAGGGTGGGCGCCAGCGTTGCGAGGAACAGGGAGCCGAAGGTGGCCAGCAAAATCGTCATCATGACCTGCAGCAGCCCCAGGCCAAACACATGGCGCCGCATGGAGCGCAGCTTGGGCAGGTTGAACTCCAGCCCGATCACAAACATCAGGAACACCACGCCGAATTCACCGAGGTGCCGGACACCGTCCGCGTCTTCCGACAAGGCCAGCGCGTTCGGGCCGATCACCACACCAACGGCCAGGTAGCCGAGCATGGGCGGCAATTTGAGCGAACGGCACGCGACCACGCCGAGCACGGCGGCCAGCAGGTACAGCAGTGTCAGTTCAAGCGCACTCATGCTTTGATGGTAGCTGATGGCCGCCCGGCCACACGGGTCAAGACGCCCCGGCGGGCATGCGTTTTCAGGGCGCTCTATAGAATGCGGGCATGAGCCTTGATCCCGTGAAGTTCGACCCTGCGCAGGCGCTGGCGCTGGCCCACGCCACCTTTGAAATAGAGGCTGCGGCTGTGCTGGGCCTGAAAAACCGGGTCGGCCCCGAGTTTGCGCGGGCGGTGGAGCTGGTTCTCAATTGCAAGGGCCGGGTGGTGGTCATGGGCATGGGCAAAAGCGGCCACATCGGGCGCAAGATTGCCGCCACCCTGGCGTCCACCGGCACCCCGGCCATGTTTGTCCATCCTGCTGAGGCCAGCCACGGCGACCTCGGCATGATCACCGCCGCCGACGTGTTGTTTGCAATCTCCAACAGCGGCGAGGTGCAGGAACTCACGTCCATTTTGCCGGTGGTCAAGCGCCTGGGCGTGCCGCTGCTGGCCATGACCGGCGCCCTGCAGTCCACGCTGGCCCGCCACGCCGACATCGTGCTCGACAGCAGTGTCGAGAAAGAAGCCTGTCCGCTGAACCTGGCGCCCACGGCCAGCACCACCGCCCAGTTGGCGCTGGGTGACGCGCTGGCGGTGGCCCTGCTGGACGCGCGCGGCTTCAAGGAAGAAGACTTTGCCCGCTCCCACCCCGGCGGCGCCCTGGGCCGCAAGCTGCTGACCCACGTCAGCGATGTGATGCGCTCCGGTGATGCCGTGCCGGCCGTGGGCAGGCGCTCCGGGTTCACCGAGTTGATGCGTGAAATGAGCAACAAGGGCCTGGGTGCTGCCGCCGTGGTGGATGACGAAAGGCGGGTGCTCGGGATATTCACCGACGGCGATTTGCGCCGCCTGATTGAAAAGGGCGTGGACCTGCGGGCCAGCACCGCCGAAGAGCTCATGCATCCAGGGCCCCGAACCTTGCGCAGCGACGCCCTGGCCGTGGAAGCGGTGACCTTGATGGAGCAATACCGCATCACCAGCGTGCTGGTGGTCGACGGCAATGACGTGTTGTGCGGCGCGCTCAACAGCAACGACCTGCTGCGCGCGAAAGTGATCTGATGAATCCTCATGTTCCCGCCCTGAACTTTGCGCCGGAGCTGCTGCTGCGCGCGCAGAACGTCAAGGTGGCGTTTTTTGATGTTGACGGCGTGTTGACCGATGGCGGCCTGTATTTCGGCGAGTACCCGCAAGGCGACGCGCGGGCCACGCTTCAGGACAGTTTCACCACGGGTGGTGAGACGCTCAAGCGCTTCAACACCCTGGACGGCCACGGCCTGAAGCTGTTGCAAAAAGCCGGCATCACGCCGGCCGTGATCACCGGGCGCGACAGTGCGGTGCTGCGTTCACGCCTGCATGCGCTGGGCGTGACGCACACGCATTTCGGCACCGAAGACAAGCGCCCCGCAGCCGAGATCACCCTGAAAGAGCTGGGCCTGGACTGGTCACAGGCCGCCTTCATGGGCGACGACTGGCCGGACCTGCCGGTGATGCGGCGTGTTGCCTTTGGCTGTGCGCCGGCCAACGCGCATGCGGAGCTCAAGGCGGCGGCCCATTACGTTACCGGGGCGCGCGGTGGCGACGGCGCCGTTCGGGAGTTCTGCGACCTGTTGATGGTGGCCAGCGGGCGTTATGCCGTGCTGCTGCAGGAGTACACGCTTTGATGGCCGGCCGCCGCCGCTGGCCTGCCTGGGGCACTGCGCCCGGCTGGCGCCATACCCTTGACCGCTTGTCACGCGGGTGGGAGCGCACAGCGATTTATATTCCGGTGCTTCTGATGGGCCTGCTCGCGCTGGGCACCTACTGGCTGGTCAGAAATACCCCGGACGCCGTGCCCGCCGAGGGCCAGCGCGCGGTCAGCAGCGAGCCCGACTACTACATGCGCAAGTTCGGCATCAAGACCTTTGACGACGCTGGCCAGCTCAAGAGCGATGTCACGGGCGCCGAGGTGCGCCACTACCCCGATACCGACACGCTGGAGATCGACAAGGCGCTGATCCTCAGCTACAGCGTCGAAGGCCGGCTGACCACCTCGACCGGCGACCGCGCGCTGACCAATGGCGATGGTTCCGAGGTACAGCTGATTGGCAATGCACGCGTGGTGCGGGAAGCGTCCATTGATCCGAGCGGCAAAGAGCTTCAGCGACTTGAATTTCGCGGTGAGTTTTTGCACGTGTTTGTCAACGATGAACGCGTCAAATCACATTTGCCGGTGGTCCTCAAGCGCGGCGCCGACGAGTTTGAGGGCGATACCTTTGCCTACGACAACATGGACCGTGTGGCCGACCTGAAAGGGCGTGTCAAAGGGGTTCTGGTGCCCCGAAAAGCAGCCGGCAGCGTGCCCTGAACCGTTTGCCGCCATCCAAGCACTCGCCATGTCCCGACTTGTTTTCATCACCGGCGCCTCCAGCGGTATTGGCCAGGCGCTGGCGCTGCGATTTTCCCGCGCGGGTTATCGGCTGGCCCTGGTGGCGCGCCGCACGGCGGAGGTTCAGGCGTGGGCTTTGGCCCACCAGATCAGCGCAGACAGCTATGAAATATATAGCGCGGATGTGTCCGATCCGCAGAGCATTGTGGCTGCGGGCCGGGCCTGCATCGCATCGCAAGGCCTGCCCGATGTGGTGATTGCCAACGCCGGCATCAGTATCGGCATGGACACGGCCGCGCGTGAAGACCTGGACGTGATGGCGCAGACTTTTGCCACCAACAACACCGGCCTGGCTGCGACCTTTCACCCTTTCGTCGACGCCATGGTGGCGCGCGGCGCGGGCGCACTGGTGGGCATCGGCAGCGTCGCCGGCATTCGCGGCCTGCCCGGTCATGGGGCTTATTGCGCCAGCAAGGCAGCCGTCATTGCCTATTGCGAAAGCCTGCGCGGGGAGTTGCGGTCTGCCGGCGTGAAGGTGGTGACGCTGTGCCCAGGCTACATCGACACGCCGCTCACACAGAAAAACCGTTACGCGATGCCTTTTCTGATGCAAGCCGACGCGTTTGCCGACCGGGCCTTCCGGGCCATCGAGGCGGGCGTCAGTTACCGCGTGATTCCCTGGCAGATGGGTGTGGTGGCCAAGCTGCTGCGCTTGTTACCCAACGCGCTGTTCGACAGGGCGCTGGCGGGCCGGCCGCGCAAGCACCGGCAAGGCGCGGGGCAGTAAAAAAACCGTCTCCGGCCCGGGGCCCAAAAAGGTCAGCGAACGACGCTGAGGTAGGCAAAGGCGGCGCGGCGCAGCTCACGCGCATGGCGCGGGTTGCGGCCGGCGCGGTCACCGGCACGCTCCATCAACTGACGCGCCACGCCGGGGGTCGATGCGGGCGTGCGGCGTGCCGGCAACAAACGAAAAAAGAAGGCAGTCAAGCGGTTCATATCAAAGTCCAGAGCCACCCCACAAGAGGTGAAAAGTTGCGATGACTCAAGAGTAAGGGTTTTCCCTTGGTTTGCAAGTGGCAAACCGTCCGATTCACATGCGCAACACGCATAGTTTGGTCTGCGGCCGACATGGGCCCGTCGCCAGGCCGCCCAGGCGCCCGGCGGCATCCCGCACAATCGGTGGGTGAAGATCCAGCTCCTGTCCGACCTGCACCTCGAGTCCAACCCGCATTTTGTGGCGCGGCCGACGCCCGGTGCCGACCTGCTTGTACTGGCGGGTGACATCGGCTCTTACCAGAACGGCTCCTTGCTGACGGGCAGCGACTTCGGGCTGGCGCGGTTTTCGCCGCTGCCGCTTGCCCAGGGTGGCGCCGCCTGGCCCACGCCGGTGCTGTTTATCCCGGGCAACCACGAATATGACGGCCTCGACTTTGACGCCACCCATGCCCGGCTGCGTGACACCTGTGAACGCCTCGGCATGGTCTGGCTGGAGCAGCAAACAGTGGTCTTGCAAGGCCTGCGGTTTATCGGCAGCACCCTGTGGACCGACTTTGATGCGTTGAGCGCCCAGGCAGCCGGCGCGGGCGAAATGAGTCTGGGCGAGCAGCTCAAGGCGCGCGAAAAAGCCTTTCGCGCGGCCAATTTTTACCTTCACAAAAACCATGCCTTTCAAGACGGTCAGCCGATGCTGGCTGACGCCGTGCGCGAACGTGGCCTGCAAAGCCAGGCCTGGCTGCGGCAGGCGCTGGCCGCGCCGTTTTC
>JAZKGR010000036.1:0-21755 GCA_040385775.1 Pseudomonadota bacterium | reverse complement strand
TGCGCCTCGAAGCCGCGCACCGAGGTTTTGTAGGCATGTTTGCCCTTGTGGGCGATCACCACTTGCATGCCGGTGGGCTCACCGACGATGCAGCCGGCCGGTTTGTAGCCACGTTCCACCATGTCGGCGATCAGGCGGCGCACACCGATGCAGCCGACTTCCTCGTCGTAGCTGAAGGCCAGGTGCACCGGCCGCTTGAGTTTGCGTTTGAGCAGCTCGGGCACCATCATGAGTGCGGTGGCACCATAACTTTTCATGTCGGTCACGCCGCGGCCATACAGACTGTCGCCGACGACTTGCGCGACAAAGGGGTCGGTGTTCCAGGGCTGGCCATCAACCGGCACCACGTCGGTGTGGCCGGACAGCACCAGGCCGCCGGTTTTGGTTTCACCGTCGGCTGCCGGCAGGGTGGCCCAGAGGTTGGCCTTTTTGCCGCTGTCGTCGTAGGTCAGGTGGCACTCGATGCCCTGGGCCTCGAGCAGTGCGCGGGTCCACTCGATGATGGGCAGGTTGCTGTCGCGCGAGACCGAGGCAAACGAGATCCATTTTTCAATCAGCGGAAGCGCGGCCAGGTCGGCGGCCTGGGCCGAGCGCATCGTTTCGGTGGGGAGAGGGGCGTTCATGGGGACCTTTGAATGGGTGGAACCAGGGCGTGTCAGGAAGAGCGTTCCAAAATTGTAGGCCTGAGCTCATTTGCTATCAATAAAATAGCTAACTTCTTTTGCCTGTCAAGGGCCAGAGTCGGTTTGATGCGACAAATTGGAATCGAGGAAAGGACAAGTTTATGCGCCTTTTCCATCCGCCAGGTGGCCCAGCGGCAGCGCGCTGCTGGCTTTGACCTCGCCCAGCGAGAAGCTGGTGTGCATGTCCTTCACGTTCGGCAGATTCAACAGGCCGTTCAGGGCAAAACGTGAAAAGCTGTCCAGGTCGCGCGCCACCACCTGGAGCTCAAAAGTTCCAGTGCCACTGATGTAGTGACAGGCAATGATTTCGGGCAACTTGCGTATGGCTTCCTCCATCGCGCTGGTGGCGTCGCCGGTGTTGCGGTCGGCGTCCAGCCGGACAAAAGCCAGCACCCCCAGCCCGATCTTGTGCCGGTCGATCTCGGCGCGGTAACCCTTGATGAAACCGCTTTCTTCCAGCGCCCGCACGCGCCGCCAGCAGGGTGCGGCGCTCAGGCCGACCCGCGTGCTGAGTTCGGCATTGCTGAGGCGCCCATCGGTTTGCAATTCATTCAGGATGGCGATGTCAAACTTGTCGAGTGTTTCCATAATTGACTATTATGAGCAAGAATCTTTCATCAAGACCTCGAAACAAGGCATAAAAAGCAAAGACTTATCCGGGCATCGCGCCTACACTTTGTTCATATATAGAGGCACCACCCTATCCGGATGACCAGCCTCCTTCGCCGTCCACAAGGCGGTTTCAGCCCATGACTGGAGACAAGATGAACGCCCCCCTGCCCGAACACATCCGCAAGGCCCTCGAAACGGTGACCTTGGACGATAAATATTCCCTGGACTATGGCCAAGCCTTTATGAGCGGCGTCCAGGCTCTCGTCAAGCTGCCCATGCTGCAGCGCCAGCGCGATGCCCTGCAGGGCAAAAACACCGCCGGTTTCATCAGCGGTTACCGCGGCTCGCCGCTCGGTGGTTATGACCAGGCACTGGTGAAAGCGGCGCCCTATCTGAAGGCGCAGAACATCGTGTTCCAGCCGGGTGTCAATGAAGAACTCGCCGCCACCGCGCTGTGGGGCACCCAGCAACTCGGTTTTTCGCCGCCCGGCACCAACAAGTTCGACGGTGTGTTCGGCATCTGGTACGGCAAGGGGCCGGGTGTGGACCGCTGCTCCGACGTTTTCAAACACGCCAACATGGCCGGCACCACGCCTTTTGGCGGCGTGATTGCGGTGGCCGGTGACGACCATGTGGCCAAAAGCTCGACCGCTGCGCACCAGAGCGACCACATCTTCAAGGCCTGCGGCCTGCCGGTTTTTTTCCCCGCCAACGTGCAGGAGATCCTGGACCTCGGCGTGCACGCTTTTGCGATGAGCCGCTTCTCGGGTGTCTGGGCCGGCATGAAAACCATCCAGGAGATTGTCGAGTCCAGCGCCACGGCGATGATCGATCCCGAACGTGTGCAGATCAAGCTGCCGACCGACTTCCAGATGCCGCCGGGCGGCGTGCACATCCGCTGGCCCGACGCCGCGCTGGAGCAGGAAGCGCGTTTGTTCGACTACAAGTGGTATGCCGCGCTGGCCTACATCCGTGCCAACCGCCTCAACCACAACGTGATCGAAGGCCCGAATGACCGCTTCGGCATCATCGCCAGCGGCAAGGCCTACAACGACACGCGCCAGGCATTGATCGACCTGGGCCTGGACGATGCCACCTGCCGCCAGCTCGGCATCCGCCTGCACAAGGTCGGCGTGGTCTGGCCGCTGGAGGCCCAGGGCACGCGCGAGTTTGCGACTGGTCTGCGCGAAATCCTGGTGGTCGAGGAAAAACGCCAGGTCATCGAGTACCAGCTCAAGGAAGAGCTCTACAACTGGCGCGCCGACGTGCGCCCCAACATCTACGGCAAGTTCAACGAGGTCGAGGGTGACTTCAGCGGCGGCGAATGGTCCATGCCCAACCCCACGGCCAACACCCTGCTGCGCGCCAACGCCGACCTGTCGCCTTCGCTGATCGCCAAGGCGATCGCCCAGCGCGTGCGCAAGCTGGGCCTGGACAGCGACATGATGGCGCGCCTCGATGCGCAGCTCGCGATCCTCGAAGCCAAGGAACGTTCGCTGCAGGTGCTGGAGATCAAGGCCGACCGCCAGCCCTGGTTTTGTTCGGGCTGCCCGCACAACACCTCGACCAAGGTGCCCGAAGGGTCGCGCGCGATGGCCGGCATCGGCTGCCACTTCATGGCGCTGTGGATGGACCGCAGCACCTCGGGCTTTACCCAGATGGGCGGCGAGGGCGTGCCCTGGGTCGGCCAGCAACCCTTCACCACCGACCAGCACATTTTTGCCAACCTCGGTGACGGCACCTACTTCCACAGCGGATCGCTGGCGGTGCGCCAGTCGATTGCCGCCGGTGTCAACATCACCTACAAAATCCTCTACAACGATGCGGTCGCCATGACTGGCGGCCAGCAGGTCGGCGAACGGCCCGAGGGTCACTCGGTGGTGCAGATTGCCCAGTCCATGCGTGCCGAGGGCGTCGCCAAAATTGTGGTGGTGACCGACGAGCCGGAAAAATACGACAACGTGACCCTGGTCGAAGACGTGGCGGTGCATCACCGCGACGAGCTTGATGCGATCCAGCGGCAGTTCCGCGAGATCAAGGGCACGACCGTCATCATTTACGATCAGACTTGCGCTACCGAAAAACGCCGCCGCCGCAAACGCGGCAGCCTGGTCGATCCGGCGCGACGGGTGGTCATCAACGAACTGGTCTGTGAAGGCTGCGGCGATTGCGGCGTGCAGTCCAACTGCCTCAGTGTGGAGCCGCTGGAAACCGAGTTTGGCCGCAAGCGCCAGATCAACCAGTCCACTTGCAACAAGGACATGTCCTGCCTGAAGGGCTTCTGCCCGAGTTTTGTGACGGTCGAAGGCGGCCAGCTCAAGAAAAAAGCCAAGGGCAAGTCCGCTTCACCGTTCGAGATGGGCGCGCTGCCCGAGCCGCGCATTCCGGGCACGGAAGGCGTGGACGGCAAGGTCTGGGGCATCGTGGTGGCCGGTGTTGGCGGCACCGGCGTCATCACCATCGGCCAGTTGCTGGGCATGGCCGGGCATATCGAGGGCAAGGGCATCGTCACGCAGGACGCCGGCGGCCTGGCGCAAAAAGGCGGCGCCACCTGGAGCCATGTGCTGATAGGCGCGACGCAGGACGACATCCGCACCACCCGCGTCGGCATGGCCGGGGCCGACTTGATCATCGGCTGCGACCCCATCGTGGCGGCCGGCAAGGAAACGGTGCTGCGCATGCGCGAGGGCCGCACCCATGTGGCGCTCAATTCCTACAGCACGCCGACGGCGGCATTTGTGCACAACGCCAACTGGCAGAACCCGGCCGAGGCCTGCGCCGCTGAAATTGTCAAGGCGGTGGGGGTGGCCGGTGTCGGCGCCTTCAATGCCGACTTGGCTTCCACGAAGCTGATGGGCGACAGCATCTACACCAACCCCATGATGCTGGGTTATGCCTGGCAAAAGGGCTGGATCCCGCTGGAATACGCCTCGCTGATGCGCGCCATCGAGCTCAACGCCGTGGCCGTGGACAACAACAAAACGGCTTTTGAGTGGGGCCGCCGCGCCGCCCATGACCCGGCGTCGATGGACAAGCTGTTGACCTCGGCCCAGGTGATCGCCATGCCGGCGCCACGCCAGGGCCTGGCCGATCTGGTGGCGCGCCGCGTCGCCTTCCTGACGGGCTACCAGAACGCAGCTTATGCCAAACGGTACGAGAGTTTTGTGGGCCGTGTGCAGCAAGCCGAAGCGGCGCTGGGCAAGACACAACTGACCGAGGCCGTGGCCCGCTACCTGTTCAAGTTGATGGCATACAAGGACGAGTACGAGGTCGCGCGCCTGCACACCGACCGCAGCTTCCATGACAAGGTCGGCGCGATGTTCGAAGGTGATTTCAAGCTCAATTACCACCTGGCACCCCCCATGATCGCCAAAAGCAATGACAAGGGCGAATTGCAAAAGCAGAAGTTTGGCCCCTGGATGCTCACCGCGTTCACGGTTCTGGCTCGCCTCAAGGGGCTGCGCGGCACCGCGCTGGACCCGTTTGGCCGGACCGATGAGCGCCGCATGGAGCGTGCGCTGATCGCCCAGTACGAGGGCAGCATCGAAGAGATTCTCAGGAGCCTGGATGCCGGTCATCATGCGGCGGCCGTGGAAGTGGCGCGTATCCCGGAGCTGATCAGGGGTTTTGGCCATGTGAAGGCGCGCAACGTCGCGCTGGCCCAGCAGCAATGGGCTCTGGCGCTGGCGGCGTTCCGGCAGCCGGCGCCGGGCGGGCAGCAACTGGCCGCCTGAGCCCGGCTTTCCCATGGCTGGGCCTTGAGCCCCAAAAAAGCGCTGGTTTTGGCCGGTGCAGCCTGACACCGTTCACAGAGTCCCCGCCAAGCCGCGGGTTACAAC
Organism: Pseudomonadota bacterium; assembly: GCA_040385775.1. Classification (GTDB taxonomy): domain Bacteria; phylum Pseudomonadota; class Gammaproteobacteria; order Burkholderiales; family Burkholderiaceae_C; genus Polaromonas. The sequence goes on along the minus strand of JAZKGR010000036.1, from coordinate 16,621 downwards.
TTTTTACCGGCAGCCGGCCGCTTACAATCAGGCCCTCTGCGCCCCGCGGTGTGACCCGGGGTGCCCGATTATTGTTGTGGAGTCTGCCGTGTTTATTTCTTCCGCGTTTGCCCAAACCGCCCCTGCCGCTGCTGCCGAGGGCGGCATGATGTCTTCTTTGACCAGCATGCTGCCGCTGGTGCTGATGTTTGTGGTTCTTTACTTCGTGATGATCCGCCCGCAGATGAAAAAACAGAAGGAGCATCGCGCCATGATTGATGCGCTGGCCAAGGGTGATGAAGTGGTGACGGCAGGCGGCCTGCTGGGCAAGGTCACCAAAATGGGTGAGGCCTACCTGGGCGTTGAAGTCGCCAATGGTGTCGAGATCCAGTTGCAGCGCAGCGCCATCGTCCAGGTCCTGCCCAAAGGCAGCATCAAGTAAGCAGAAGACGGTTTTCCGCAGGGCCGGCCCGCGCCGGTCCGCCCAGTCCCCTCGTATCCCAGGAACAGCACGCTCATGAATCGTTACCCGGTCTGGAAGTACGCGATCATCGTCGTCGCCTTGTTGATTGCCGCGTTGTACACGCTGCCCAATTTTTTTGGTGAAGCGCCTGCCGTGCAGGTGTCCAGCGCCAAACCCAGCGTGAAGGTCGACAGCACCACCGTCACCCGCGTGGAACAGGCCTTGAAGGACGCCGGCATCACCCCTGATGCGGTGACCTTTGACGTCACCTCGGTCAAGGCCCGTTTCGGGGACACCGACACGCAGCTCAAGGCCAAGGATGCCATTGAAAGGGCGCTGTCTCCCGACCCGGCCTCGCCTTCCTACATCGTGGCCCTCAATTTGTTGTCGCGTTCGCCCGCCTGGCTGACCGCGCTCAACGCGCGTCCGATGTATCTGGGGCTGGATTTGCGCGGCGGCGTGCATTTCATGCTGCAGGTGGACATGCAGGCGGCGTTGACCAAAAAAGCCGAGTCGCTGGCCGGTGATCTGCGGCTGGTCCTGCGCGAGAAAAACATCCGCCACGGCGGTATCACCCGCAACGGCCAGACCATCGAACTCAAATTCCGCGATTCGGCCACGCTGGAGGCCGCCAAGCGGATTTTCCTGGACCAGTTTCCCGATCTGCAGTCGGTCGATACACCGGACGGCACCGAGTTCAAGGTGGTTGCGCGCATCAAGCCGGAGGCGGCCCGCCTGGTGCAGGAGCAGGCGCTCAAGCAGAACATGGTCACCTTGCACAACCGCATCAACGAACTGGGTGTGGCTGAACCGGTGATCCAGCAGCAGGGTCTGGACCGCATCGTGGTGCAACTGCCGGGTGTGCAGGACACCGCCAAGGCCAAGGACATCCTGGGGCGTACGGCCACGCTGGAAATGCGCCTGGTCGATGAAAGCAGCGAAGGCCGCGCCGCCGAGCTGGGTTCCGGGACCGTGCCTTTCGGGTCCGAACGTTTTCTCGAACGTGATGGCCGGGCCGTGATTGTCAAGAAGCAGGTGATCATCACCGGCGAAAGCCTGACTGACGCCCAGCCCGGCTTTGACTCGCAAAGCCAGCAGCCCAAGGTCGACCTGACGGTGGACGCCAAAGGTGGCCGCATCATGCGTGACACGAGCCGCGAAAACGTGAAGAAACGCATGGCCATTGTGCTGTTTGAAAAAGGCAAGGGCGAGGTGCTGACGGCACCGGTGATTCAGAGTGAGCTGGGCAACCGCTTCCAGATTTCCGGCTCGATGACCGTGGTTGAAGCCAATGACCTGGCGCTGTTGCTGCGCGCTGGCTCACTGGCCGCCCCCATGGAAATCATCGAGGAACGCACCATCGGCCCCAGCCTGGGAGCGGAAAACATTGCCAAGGGCTTTCACAGCGTGGCTTGGGGTTTCCTGGTGATCGTGGCCTTCATGGCGGTTTATTACATGCTGTTCGGCCTGTTTTCCGGTCTGGCGCTGGCGGTCAACCTGATGCTGCTGGTGGCTGTGTTGTCCATGCTGCAGGCGACGCTCACCCTGCCAGGCATGGCGGCCATGGCGCTGGCCCTGGGCATGGCGATCGACTCCAACGTGCTGATCAACGAACGGGTCCGCGAGGAGTTGCGTAACGGCGCTTCGGCGCAGGCTGCCATTCATACCGGTTATGAGCGCGCCTGGGCCACCATTCTTGACTCCAACATCACGACGCTGATTGCGGGTCTGGCCTTGCTGGCCTTTGGCTCGGGGCCGGTTCGCGGGTTTGCGGTGGTGCACACCATCGGGATTCTGACCAGCATGTTCTCGGCGGTATTTTTCTCGCGCGGGCTGGTCAATCTCTGGTACGGTCGGCAAAAGAAGCTCAAATCCGTGTCCATTGGCACCATTTGGCGCCCTGCCGGCAACACGGGGGTTCCTGCCAAACCCGGCACCACGGCGCCCACGGTCTAGACAACAGAACAAGAAGGAGAGGACCTCATGGAGTTTTTCAAGATCCGCAAGGACATCCCGTTCATGCGGCATGCCTTGGTCTTCAACGTGATCTCGTTCACGACCTTCGCGCTGGCGGTGTTTTTCCTGTTCTCGCGCGGCCTGCACCTGTCGGTGGAATTCACCGGCGGCACGGTGATGGAGGTCAGCTATTCCCAGCCGGCCGATGTCGAGAAGGTTCGCGGCACAGTGGCCGGCCTCGGTTTTACCGACGTGCAGGTACAGAATTTCGGCACGACGCGTGACGTGATGATCCGCTTGCCGGCGCAAAAAGGCGTGACCACCGCGCAACAGAGCGACCGGGTGATGGAGGCCCTGAAAGCCGGGGACCCGCAGATCGTGTTGCGCCGGACCGAGTTTGTCGGGCCGCAGGTCGGGGAAGAGCTGGCCCAGGATGGCGTGAAGGCGCTGGCCATGGTGGTGGTGGGCATCATGATCTACCTGGCCTTCCGCTTTGAGTGGAAATATGCCGTGTCCGCCATCATTGCCAACTTGCATGATGTCGTGATCATCCTTGGATTTTTTGCCTTTTTCCAGTGGGAGTTTTCTTTGGCGGTGCTGGCGGCGGTGCTGGCGGTGCTCGGCTATTCCGTCAATGAGTCGGTGGTGATTTTTGACCGTATCCGCGAAAACTTCCGGCGCTACCGCAAGATGGACACCACCCAGATCATCGACAACGCGATTACCTCCACCATCAGCCGAACCATCATCACCCATGGCTCCACGCAGATCATGGTGCTGTCGATGCTGCTGTTTGGCGGGCCGACCCTGTTTTATTTTGCGCTGGCGCTGACCATCGGCATCTGTTTCGGCATCTATTCCTCGGTGTTCGTGGCCGCCGCCATCGCCATGTGGCTGGGCATCAAGCGCGAGGACCTGGTCAAACCGTCTTCGGGGAAAAAGGATGAGAATCCAAACGATCCCAATGCCGGAGCGACGGTGTAATCAGTCTGCATAACAACTGACACGGCTGTGGCTGCAAACAACAAACAGGATCTCCGTCTGGCTCGCCAGGCGCGTGAGCAGTTTGTTGTCTATGCCGCAGGCGTGATGCCGGCGCTGGCCGCTGACATCAAGGCCCATTTGTCTGCCGCGATGGATGTGGCCGGGAACGCCCGCGAGATGCAGGACCGCCGCGACGGCTGGATGTCCTTCCAGGAAAACGAAACCATCTGGGTTGACGCGACGATGGCTGCCTGGAAAAAAGCGCTGCTTGCACCAGCGGTCACGGCCTCCATGCCGCTGGACAGCGGGAAATTCGAGTTGATGGGCAACGAGGTGATGGAAAACAAGATCCTTGCCTCGCGGCTGGCCCTGCGTCTTCTGGACAGCGCCAGCTGGGAGCTCAACGATCTGCGGCTGCGTATTCAGGGGCTGGAAGGTGTTGCCGAACTGGCCAAGGAAGATATCTTGCGGCCCGAAGTCCTGTCGCAAAACCTCGTCGAACAATGGACGCTCGCGCCGCTGTCGCGCGAGTTGTGGCTCACGGTGCAGGACCTGATCCAGCAACGCCTGACCGCCCATCTGCTGGAGGCTTACCGAGCCGCCAACGAATTCCTGATCAAGGAAAATGTCATGGTGGACATTGACCGCCGCGCGCTGGTCAAACGCACCCCTTCCGCGGTTCCGAATGCGCCTGCCGCCAAGGCCTCCAGGCCTGCGGGCATGGTGTCTGGCGAGCGGGCCTCTGCGCCCTCCGCTCCCGGCCGGCATCCCGGTGACAACCCTGGACATGGCGGCTCAGGCGGACAGGCCGGCGGCTTTGACACCGGGTGGGATAACGCGAGTGATTTTGCCTCGGCTTTCAGCGCGCCGGGCGCGGGGCGCACGGGTGGCCGCGGGCCGTCTTTCGGTTCGGGAGCTTCCAGGGGCAGCTCGGGGGAATCCAGCCTGGGCTCGGGTGGTGCAAGCGGTGGTGGTTCCGGTGGCGGTAGCGGTTCAGGTGGCCGGGGCGGTGGCAGTGCGGGTGTCGGCGGTGGCCGGGGCACAAAATCAGGCCGCGACGGGACAAGCTCGGAGTTGGCTGCGGGCAGGAGCGATATCCAGGACGAGACGCGCATGCAAACCGGCACCTCGCCGCTGGCGCGGGCGCGTATGCGGGCGCAGGGCGTCATGGGGCATCTCAAGCGCCTGTTATCCGACCATGCCGTCGAGTTTGACCAGACCCAGGCCCAGCAGCCCTCTCCGCAATTGGCACAAGCCCTGGCCAGGACGCCGTCTGGCGTTGGCGATGGTGGCAACAGTTACGAAGGCACCATGGTGGATGCACCGGACCAGATTTATGGTGCGGCGCAGGTTGAGCAGGCGGCGGGTGCCTTGCGTCAGCGCACCACTGTGCTCAAGCAGGCGGCATCCACCTCCAGCGAAAAAGCCACCATCGAAATCGTGGCGCTGATGTTTCAGAGTATTTTGGCGGAGGACCGGATTCCACCTTCGGTCCGGGTGTGGTTTGCGCGGCTGCAGATGCCGGTGCTGCGCGTGGCAATTTCAGAGCCCGAATTTTTCGGCTCCCTGCAGCATCCCGCGCGCCGCCTGATTGACCGCATGGGCTCCTGCGTGCTGGGCTTTGACGCGACGGTGTCGGGTAGCGCGCTTGAAATCGAGGTCAAGCGGGTGGTGCAGGTGATCGAACAGTATCCGGAGACCGGTCGGCGTGTGTTTCAGCTGGTTTACGACGAATTCCAGAAATTCCTGTCGAAGTTTCTCTCCGAGCAGGGCAGTGCCGCGCGCGTGGTGACGGTGGCCCAGCAGCTGGAGCAAAAAGAGACCATGGCCATCCAGTACACGATTGAGATGCGCAGCATGCTCAATGACATGCCGGTGCGCGAGGAAATCCGCGAATTCCTGTTCAAGATTTGGGCTGAAGTGCTGGCCATTGCAGCCATGAAAAATGGCCCCCAGCACAACGACACGATCACGCTCAAGCAGGCTGCGGCCGATCTGGTCTGGGCGGCGAGCGCCAAGCCGAACCGCAACGATCGCGCGCGCGTGATTGCCGATTTGCCAAAGCTGCTTCAATTGCTGCGGCAGGGCATGTCGATGCTGGGCCTGGCGACGCCGGTGCAGGACCAGCACCTCAAAATCATCAGCGAGACGCTGGCTGACGCCTTCATGTCCAAAACCGATGCCATATCCATCGAGCGCATCGACGAGATGGCCAAGCGTCTGGCCAACCTGGAAGACTATCTGTCGGACGAGGATGTGGGTGACCTGCCACTGGACACTGAAAACCTGGTCATGATGATTGGCATCGACGCTTCCGACCTTGCGGTGATTGCCGATGGTGGCAGCCGTCCCAGCGAGGCCATGCGCGCCTGGGCGCAGGAGCTTCAAGTCGGGTCCTGGTTCAGCCTGGACCACAATGGCCAGGTCAGCCATGTGCAGTTCGCCTGGCGCAGCGACCGCAAACAGTTGCATTTGTTCGCGTCTGCCGACGGCCGCAACTTCCTGATCCAGGCTCGCCGCCTGGCGGCCTATCTGCAGGCCGGCCTGCTGGTACCCACAGAAGACGAAGCGCTGACTGTGCGTGCCACCCGCGATGCGCTGGCCAAGCTCGATGCGAATCCGGAGCGCTTGTTAGGCTAATTGCCCCCGCACAGGCGCAGCGCGCCCCTCGGGGGAGCAGTGAACCACACGAAATGGGAAGCGTTGGGAGCGTTATTTAATGCGCCACGCGGAAATCCGCGTCGTCGCAGAGTTCGTCGAGCACCAGGGCGTCCGGCTCTTCGCCAAAGCTCCAGTAGACCATCAGCACAATGATCTTCAGGTCGTCCAGCGCGAGCGGGTCACCCGGCGCGGCCATGGCGCGATCCATGACGATTTCGCGCATGTGCGGAGGAAGCACGCCGGACGCTTCCAGGAAGCTCACAAAGCCCAGCGCCTGTGCGCCCAGGTGTTCCTGCTCGGCCACCGAGTACACGCGCAGGCTGGCAGCGGACTGGGGTTGGAACCCGGTTGCTGCGAGGGTGGATGTCACCACCTGGCCATCCGTCACCCCGGCTTCCGGCAGGCCAATCTGGGTGTTCTGGGCGGCAATGTTGAGGCCATTGAGCCAGACCAGGGCCGCCTGGATCTCTTCGGCTTCAAAGCCGACCGCCGTCAATTTGCGGCTCAGCTGGTGCAACTCGGGGCAGGCGTCGCCTTGCCAATAATTTTCGTAAACATACACCAGCACTTCAAACATGCATCCAATATAACGCAGTTGGGCACCGTCCCGCGGGTCAGCCCCTCAGTGCCGGATTCAGCCCAGGGAGATCCGCTGAAACAGGCCGCCCGGCAAGCGCGCGACTGCATCGGCCAGCTCCAGTTCCAGCAACTGGCCCTGCAATTCGGCCGTGGACAGGCCGGTGCGTGCCTGCAGCGCGTCCAGGCTGACCGGCTCGAAACCCATGGCCGCCAACAGCGGCGCTTCTTCCGGATTGTCCTCGCTGTCAGGGTCGGCGTTCGCAGGGATCGCCGCATACGGCAGCCGGAGTTCTTCAAGAACGTCCTGCGCCGATTCGACCAGCTTTGCTCCCTGCTTGATCAAGGCGTGGCAGCCGCGCGACTGCGGGGAATGGATGGAGCCCGGAATCGCAAACACATCCTTGCCCTGTTCGGCGGCCAGCCGCGCGGTGATCAGCGAGCCCGATTTCAGCGCCGCCTCGACCACCAGCGTTCCCTGTGACAAGCCGGAGATCAGGCGGTTGCGCTTCGGAAAGTTTGGGGTCAGCGGGGGCGTACCCAGTGGGAACTCGCTGATGATCAATCCGCCTTGGGCAATCCGGTGCGCCAGGTCCAGATGTTTTTTCGGGTACACCCGGTCCAGGCCGGTGCCGACGACCGCAATCGTGGTGCCGCCGCCCAGCAAGGCGCCGTCATGGGCCGCCCCGTCCACGCCCAGCGCCAGGCCGGACACCACGCACAGATCGGCCGCGCCGAACACTTTGGCAAATTGCCTGGCATTGCTCTCGCCCTGAGGCGTCGGATTCCGGCTGCCCACCATGGCCAAGCAAAGCGCTCTGTTTTTAATAGCTGCCTGCGCCCGTGTGTCGGGGGCTCCAAGCATATAAAGCATGGAAGGCGGGTCTTCAATGTCGAGCAGTGCGGCAGGGTAGCCGGGATCGCCCAGGGTCACCACCTGGCGGTCATCGCCCGCCTGCAACCACTCCAGCGTGGCCTGCAACTGGGCGCCCAGGCTGTCTGGCACGGTCTGCAGGGCGTCGGCCAACTTGTCGGAGCCCAACTGGCGCAGGGTGCCGGCCGATTGCTCAAAAATGGCTTGTGCCGACCCAAAAGTCGCCAGCAGTTTGCGCGACGCCATGTTGCCCAGACCGGGCGTCAGTGCCAGGCGCAACCAGGCGCCAAGTTCAGCGGCTTCCATGGGGGGACGGCTCAGGGCCCAGGTAACAGGCCTGCGTCAGTTCGGATTGATGAAGCGGTCACCCACTTTTGCGCCGTCGGTAACCTGCAATACGAGGGCGTAGGACAGTTTTTCGAAGGTGCGGAAAACGATCAGCAAGCCATTGCGTTCGTCTGGCAGTCTGATCTGGCTTCGGGGAGAGTCTGTGCGGTCCGTCACGCGGGCCCCGCTTTGCTGAAGCGCCATCACATGGCCACGCTCCAGACCATCCCGCGCCCCGCGATTGAGCACGACCACCTGGTTGCCGGCGGCAAAACGCACGGCACTGCCGTAAATCGACACGATTTGCCCTTCGATCTGCGTGGTCGGCGCGCGCGGCACGTAGCTCAGCAGTTCGCGGGGGGGCTCCGGGACCAGCCGGTCGCCGACGCGCATTTCTTCCTTGGCCACGACGATGTCAATGGTCGCAGGCACGACTTCCGTCGATACCTTGCCGTCCTTGCCGGTGAGATTGGCCGTGGTTTCACCGCGGACCAGTTCGGCCTTGCCGACAAACTGGGCCTCGTAGCCCAGAACTTCACCGGTGCTCGGGTCTTTCAAGGGCGTCGCATTGCGGAAAACGCGGTAGTCCACCGGTTCGCCTCTGGCGGTGCTCAGGGCTTGGCCGCCCTCCTTGCTGCTGTAGGCGCCACGGGCATAGGCGCGGTCACCGCGGCTGAGCAATACGCGGCCCTCCTGGGTGGCCACAATGCGGGGCGCCAGGGCAAAGGCGGCCTCATCAACGATCAGCGCCTCGGAAAGAAAAGGCTCGATGTCTTGCGGCGACAGGGTGGGAATGGACGCGTCGGCCAGCGATTCATAACGCGTGCGTGGCGATACCCGCACCGTGCCGCCGGGCGCTCCGTCGGCACCGCGACGGGTGCGCAGGGTGGCGCGGCCATCGGATTTGTCCAGGTAGAGCTGCTGGCCGGGGTAAATGCGGTGCGGGTTGCGGATGTCTTCCAGGTTCATGCCCCAGAGTTCGGGCCAGCGCCATGGGCTTTTGAGAAACATGCCCGAGATGCCCCACAGGGTGTCTCCGCGCTTGACGGTGTATTCGTCGGGTGCATTTGGAACCAAGTCAGCCAGTGGCACACCGGTCTGGGCCACCTGGTTGGCCGTGGCACGCTGACCGGGCGTGATCGGGAAGTTCTGGGCCTGCAAACCTGCCGTGCACACCAACAGGGCTGCCGCCATTGAAATTTGACTGAACCGACCAGACATAGTTTGCATCTTGAGGCCCTTGGGGCTGGCATGGCCTGTGGTGAAGGGGCCGGATGCCGTGTTTGTAACTTGATAAATCACTAGCGATTTTGTACTTAAGCCCTTGATTAGGCAACGAATATGCGATTTCGCAAGGACCCGAATGCTGAAAATTAGCGAAAATTAGCGAAAATAGCGACATCTGATTGTTTGCCACCATGACCCAACTGACCATTCTTCGCTACCCTGACCCGCGCCTGCATACCGTCGCCAAGCCCGTGCCTGCCGTGGATGCCCGCATCCGCGTTCTGGTGGACGATATGCTGGAAACCATGTACGCGGCCGAAGGCATCGGACTGGCCGCCAGCCAGGTCAATGTGCATGAACGTGTGGTTGTCATTGATGTCAGTGAAGGGCGCGACCAGCCCTTGGTGCTGATCAACCCCGAGATCGTCTGGTCCAGCCCCGAGACCCAGATCAATGACGAAGGCTGCCTGTCGGTGCCCGGCGTGTATGACGGCGTGGAGCGCGCGAGCGCCATCAAGGTCCAGGCGCTGGACCTCGACGGCAAGCAGCAAACCCACAGCGCCGAGGGCTTGCTGGCCGTGTGTGTGCAGCACGAGATGGACCATTTGATGGGCAAGGTGTTTGTCGAATACCTGTCACCACTCAAGCGCAACCGCATCAAGACCAAGATGATCAAGGCCAGGAAAGACGAGGTTTAGCCCCCACGTTCGCGCACTGCGTGTCGCTCTCTGCCCCCCGAGGGGGCGCTGCGCCGGCGGCCCGGCGAAGCCGGTTCCGCGGCCCCGGCTGGCATGACAGCAAACGCCATCGGATCAGTTACATCCAGACCTCGGCGAAAATCGCCTGATGCGCATTATTTTTGCAGGTACCCCTGAATTCGCCCGCGTGGCGCTGGCGCAGCTCCACGCCGCCGGTTTCGAGATCGCATTGGTCCTGAGCCAGCCGGACCGTCCCGCAGGTCGCGGCATGAAGCTGCAGGCCTCCAGCGTCAAGCAGTTTGCCCTCGACAACAACCTCCCCGTGGCGCAGCCGCGCAGTTTGCGGCTGGATGGCAAATACCCTGAAGATGCTGCCGCAGCGCGTGTCGCCATCGAAGCGGCGCGGGCTGATGCCATGGTGGTGGCGGCCTACGGCCTGATCCTGCCGCAGTGGGTGCTCAGCACGCCCAGGCTGGGCTGCTTCAACATCCATGCATCCTTGCTGCCGCGCTGGCGCGGTGCGGCGCCCATTCACCGCGCGATTGAGGCCGGTGACAGCGAAACCGGCATCACCATCATGCAGATGGATGCGGGGCTGGACACCGGCGACATGCTGCTGGTGGAAAAACTCGCGATCCAGCCGGCCGACACCACGGCGACGCTGCACGACCGGCTGGCGGCCCTCGGCGGTCGCCTGATGGTCGATGCGCTGGAACTGGCTGCTTGCGGCGGTCTGAGTCCGGTGCGCCAGCCCGAGCAAGGTATCAGCTACGCCCACAAGATAGAAAAACATGAAGCCGCCATCGACTGGACGCAGGGCGCCGACGAAATTGAACGGCGCATCCGGGCCTTCAACCCGTTTCCGGTGGCAGCCAGCACGGTGGCCGGTGATACCCTCAAAATTTGGTCGGCCGCCGTGTTGCCAGAGCCCCTGCCTGCAGGCGCGCGGGCGGGCCAAATCTTGGCTGCTGGCGAGCAGGGTGTCGATGTCGCTGCGGGTGAGGGCGTGTTGCGCCTGACGCGCCTGCAAAAAGCGGGCGGCAAGGCGCTGGACGCTGCCGAGTTCTTGCGTGGTTTTGCGCTGACGCCCGGCATGGTGTTTGGGCCGGCGGTGGAGATTGCGCCATGACCGCCCTCAAAGAGCCGCTCTGGCGGCATCCCGAGTTCCGCCAGGGCGTGCGCGACATGGCGCCGATTGCCGCCGGCACCGCGGCCTGGGGACTGATGACCGGCGTGGCCATGGTCAAGTCCGGGCTCAGCGTGTTCGAGTGTGTGCTGATGACGCTGGTGGTGTTTGCCGGCAGTTCGCAGCTGGCGGCCGTGCCGCTGATTGTGGCCGGCGCGCCCATGTGGGTGATTCTGGCGACGGCTGCCTGCGTGAACCTGCGTTTTGTGGTGTTCAGCGCCCACCTGCGCCCTTACATGATGCACCAGCCGCTGTGGCGCCGCATGGCCGGCGGCTACTTCACGACCGACCTCAGTTATGTGATGTTCACCGCCCGCCATCCCAGGCCGGTGCCACCCGACGATTTGCCGACCCTGCGCGCGCAGGAAGCCAGCCTGGCGGGCAATTGCGCCGTCACCTGGGTTGCCTGGGTGGTGCCCAGCCTGATCGGCATCGCCATGGCGAATGCCGTGCCGCTGCACTGGGGCCTGGGTTTTGCGGGCATCCTGGCCCTGCTCGGCATCACGCTGTCGCTGGCCAGCAGCCGGCTTCGCCTGATCTCCGCCGGTGTGGCCGGCGCCGCAGCGGTGGCGGCCTTTGCCTTGCCGCTCAAGCTCAACATCCTGGTCGGTATCGCCGCTGCCGTGGCGGTGTGCCTGATGCTCGAAAAGCCCAAGTCCGGAGAGGCCGCATGATGCAGACCGACGGCTGGACCGTCGTGACCATCCTTGGCCTGGCGGTGGTCACGGTCATCACGCGCTCCTTCTTCTTTCTGTCGAGCAAACCCTGGACCTTGCCGGATTGGGCGCAACGCGGGCTGCATTACGCGCCGATTGCCGCGCTGGCGGCGGTCATCGTGCCCGAGATCGTGATGACGCAGGGCGCACTGATCAGCAGCTGGCGCGACGCGCGGGTGTTTGCCGCACTGGCCGGCGCGGCCTGGTTTTTCTGGCGCCGCAGCGTGCTCGGCACCATCGTGGCGGGCATGGCGGTCTACCTGCCGCTGCATGTTGGCTTGGGCTGGTAAGGCCCCGCCGGGGCCGCTTCTACAATTGCGCCACACTTTTTCTTCCCCGTTTCCTTGCGAGCTCCCATGAAATTCATCCGTTTCTCCGATCTTTGCGCCCAGGGCCTCGTCAAGGGCCAGCGCGTGTTCATACGCGCCGACCTCAACGTGCCGCAGGACGATGCGGGCCAGATCACTGAAGACACGCGCATCCGCGCCTCGATTCCCTGCATCCAGATGGCGCTCGACGCCGGCGCGGCGGTGATGGTGACCTCGCACCTGGGCCGCCCGACCGAAGGCGCCTTCAAGCCGGAAGACTCGCTGGCGCCGGTGGCAAAACGCCTGGGCGAACTGATGGGGCGCGAGGTGCCGCTGAAGTCCGGCTGGGTCGATGGCTTGGACGTGCAGCCCGGTGAGCTGGTGCTGCTGGAGAACTGCCGCGTTAACAAAGGCGAAAAGAAAAATGACGAGGCGCTGGCGCGCAAGATGGCTGCGCTCTGCGACATCTTTGTGCACGACGCCTTCGGCACCGCACACCGCGCCGAAGCTTCCACTTATGGCATTGCGCAATTCGCGAAGATCGCCTGCGCCGGCCCGCTGCTGGCCGCCGAGATGGACGCGATCTCCAAGGCGCTGGCCAATCCGAAACGCCCGCTGGTCGCCATCGTGGCCGGCAGCAAGGTGTCCACCAAACTCACCATCCTGAAGGCGCTGGCCGGCAAGGTCGACCAGTTGATCGTCGGCGGCGGCATTGCCAACACCTTCATGCTGGCCAACGGCCTGCCGATCGGCAAAAGCCTGGCCGAGCGCGAGTTGCTCGACGAAGCGCGCGCCGTGATGGACGCGATGAAGGCGCGCGGCGCCGAAGTGCCGGTGCCTACCGACGTGGTCACCGCCAAAAGTTTTTCGGCCGATGCTGCGGCGACGGTCAAGGCCGCGGCCGACGTGGCGGCCGACGACCTGATCCTCGACATCGGCCCGCAGACCGCGAAAAAACTCGCGGCCCAGCTGATGGCTGCCGGCACGATTGTCTGGAACGGCCCGGTCGGGGTGTTCGAGTTCGACGCGTTCGAAGGCGGCACCAAAGCGATCGCCGAAGCGATTGCCGCCAGCAGCGCCTTCAGCATCGCTGGCGGCGGCGACACCCTGGCCGCGATTGCCAAATACGGCATTGAGAAAGACGTGGGCTATATCTCTACCGGCGGCGGCGCTTTTCTCGAAGTGCTGGAGGGCAAAACCCTGCCGGCCTTCGAGATCCTGCAGCAGCGTGCCGAAGGTTAGTTTGCTCTGCTTTTGATAGCTGTCAGCCCACGATTGGCGGGGGCTGGAGGCTGATTTGGCTTGAAGACTGCCCGGAAGGGCCTAAGGCACCGTCCGCAAGGCGCTGGTGGGCTGTCCGGCAAAATCAGTCCAGCACTGGCGCGTGAAGTCGTAGAGCTTGCAGGCGCGTGCAGTCTGGAAATACCAGCGCCACGAAAAGCGCTGAATCACGATGCGGCCCGGCAGCATGTGTTCCAGCATCTTCTGCGCTTCCTTGAGCCTGTACAGCGGGATGCTCATGTCCACGTGATGGGCCGTGTGCTCCATGATGTGGTGCAGCACCGCGCCGATTTGCAGCGGGAAGGTCAGGTGCACCGTGGTCGAGACAAAGGGCTGGGCGCGCTGCCAGGCGGCGCGGTCGTCGTGCCAGGACACCTTCACATGGGTGTGGTGGCCGTAGATCACGAAACCCATCATGTTGAACCAGAAAAACAGCGGCAGCACAAAGCCCAGGCCCAGCAGCCAGGCCACCGATTGATCCGTCGCCAATGCGGCCCACACCAGCCCGGCGACCCACAAGGCGGCAAAACTGCTGACCAGGATGCAGTCCCAGGTGAAGACGGCGCGGCGGGTGTTGCCCAGGCTGCCCTGGCGCGGGAACATCATCTTCTTCCACCAGATCTCGACCATGTAGTACAGGCCCGGTCCCCAGCCGCTGCGGTAAATCCGCTGCATCAGCTTGCCCAGCGGCGACAGCGCGGCGAATTCCTGCTGCGTCAGCGGCGCCCAGACAAAATCCACGCCCTTGAGGTTGGTGAAGCCGTGGTGCACCACGTTGTGGCCCACGTCCCAGAGACTGTAGGCGGTCAGCGAGGGCAAAAAAGCGATGCGCGCCAGCCAGCGGTTGAGCGGGCGCGAGGGCGTCAGGCTCTGGTGGCAGCCGTCGTGGCCGATCACGAACAGCCGGCCGATCACAAAACCGGCGGCCAGGCCGCAGGCTGCCATGGCCCAGACGGCATCGAACAGGATCACCCCCGCCAGCAGCAGCGCCAGCAGGCCGTAGTCCAGCGCCAGCAAGGCCAGCGCGCGCCATGTGCTGCGCTGGCCCAGCGGCAGCAACCACGCGCGGATGACCTTGCGGTGCGGCAGCGGCGCGTCTGTCGCCAGCGGTGAGGGAAGGGGAGCTTCGTGCAGGGGTGTCATGGACAGGACTTGCGGTGGGTTGATCTTTTTGCCTGGCGGGCGCCACAGGGGCGCCGCGTGGGTGACTGGCCTGATGATTCTGCGGGCCGCGCCGCAGGCGGGCTCTGACCAGGATCAATACAAGTGCAGGGTGTGTGCCGAAGTTTGTACCATGCCGTCTTGCGCCGCGCCCAAATACCCGGACTGCGCAGAGGGCGCTGGTAACCGGTATGTAACCTTTTCGTGTGAAAATCAGAAACTAAATTACAGGAGACACCATGAAGATGCAGACGCGCGGTACCAAAATTGTTGCCACCCTGGGCCCCGCGTCCAGCGACCCGGCCTTGCTTGAGCAGATGATCCGCGCCGGCGTTAATTGCGTGCGTCTCAACTTCAGCCATGGCACGGCGCAGGACCACATTGACCGCGCCAGGCTGGTGCGCGAGGCCGCGACCCGCGCCGGCCGCGAGGTCGCCATCATGGCCGACCTGCAGGGTCCGAAAATCCGCGTCGGCAAGTTTGCCGAAGGCAAGGTACAGCTGGAAACCGGCATGAAATTTGTGCTCGATGCCTCGCGCACCGAGCCCGGCGATATCAACGGCGTGGGCCTCGACTACAAGGAGCTGCCGCGTGACGTGAAGGCCGGCGACACCCTGCTGCTCAACGACGGCCTGATCGTGATGATGGTGGACGCGGTGCGCGGCGAGCAGGTGCATGCCACGGTCAAGATAGGCGGCGTGTTGTCCAACAACAAGGGCATCAACAAGCAGGGCGGCGGCCTGACGGCGCCGGCGCTGACCGCCAAGGACATGGAAGACATACGCACCGCGATGAGTTTTCAGGCCGACTATGTGGCGGTGAGCTTCCCGCAGAACGCCAGCGACATGGAGATGGCGCGCCAGCTCTGCAATGTGGCCGGCGCCGAGTGGCGGCACAAGCCGGGCCTGATCGCCAAGATCGAACGCGCCGAGGCGATTCCCAACCTGGAAGCCATCTGCAAGGCCAGCGACGGCATCATGGTGGCGCGCGGCGATCTGGCGATCGAGGTCGGCAATGCCGCAGTGCCGGCGCTGCAAAAACGCATGATCAAGATGGCGCGCGACCTCGACAAGGTGGTCATCACGGCGACCCACATGATGGAGTCCATGATCACCAACCCGGTGCCCACCCGCGCCGAGGTCAGCGACGTGGCCAACGCCGTGCTCGACGGCACCGACGCCGTGATGACCTCGGCCGAGACCGCCGCCGGCCGTTATCCGCTGGAGACCATCATCGAGATGGCCAACATCTGTGCCGAAGCCGAGAAGGCCGAGGACGTCAAACTGGACGCCGACTTCACCGGCATGACCTTTGACCGCATTGACCAGTCGATCGCCATGGGCGCGCTGTTCACGGCCTACCACCTGGGCTGCAAGGCCATTGTGGCGCTGACCGATTCGGGCTCGACCGCGCTGTGGATGAGCCGGCACCGCATCCACATCCCGATCTACGCGCTGACGCCCAAACTCGCGACCCAGCGCCGCATGGCGCTGTACCGCAATGTGCGTCCGCTGTTGATGGACCAGAGCATAGAACGCGACATGGCGCTGGGCGAGGCCGAGCTGCACCTGAAAAAGCGCGGCATCGTGGCCAGCGGCGATGTCTACGCCATCACTTGCGGCGAACCCATGGGTGCGCCTGGCGGCACCAACATGCTCAAGATCTGCCGGGTTGAGTGATCAAAAAGGCCTCTAGCCCCCGTCCGATGAGAGCATATAGCTATCAAAAAAATAGCAAAACGAGGCCTGCGACCAGCCCCTCCTGAATCCGGCAGCGCCCTTGCCGCGTAGTCAGGACATGACGCTTAGCCTCCCTCCCTTTTCGCGCCGCGCCTGGCTGGGCCTGCTGTCGGTCGCTGGCCTGGCCGCGCTGACCGGCTGCTCGGCCTCGGGCGCGCTCAATGCCCTGGTGCCCAGCGACAGCTACACCCTGCGCGCCGATGTGACTTACGGCCCCGATGCCCGTCAGCGGCTCGATGTCTACCTGCCGCTGGACCGGCGCACGCCCGGGCCGGTGGTGGTGTTTTTCTACGGCGGCAGCTGGACTACCGGCGAGCGCGCCACTTACCGTTTTGTCGGCGAGGCGCTGGCCTCGCGCGGCATCGCCGTGGTGGTGGCCGACTACCGGCTCAGCCCCCAGGTGAAATACCCGGTGTTTCTGCAGGACAGCGCGCAGGCGATGCGCTGGACGGTGGACCATCTGGGCGAACTGGGCGGCGACCCGC
>JAZKGR010000035.1:1496-3752 GCA_040385775.1 Pseudomonadota bacterium | reverse complement strand
TTGATGGACAGCACCTTGTTCATGCGGCTCACATCGATGCTGATGCCGCCCTGAACGGCGAGCAAGTGGCCTTCGAGTGACGTACCGACGCCGAAGGGGATGACGGGTACCTGATGCGCTTGTGCCAGCTTGATGGCGTCAGCAACGTCGGCCGTGCTTTCCGCAAACACCACGGCTGAAGGGGGCGGCGCCGTAAATGATGACTCGTCGCGCCCATGCTGCTCGCGCACCACCAGGGCCGTTGAACAGCGATCGGCAAATCGTGACTTGAGTGCATCAAGCAGAGCTGGCGGCACGGCGCGCAGGTTCAGATGAGGCAACAGATGATGGGGATGGGTGGGCGCGTTCATGGGGGTCTCCTGACGGAAGCCCCAGTTTACGACTTGTGTGGATGTATTAGAAGTGGGGGCTTCAGTGCCCCCACATGTTTATTCGACCAGCTTTTCGGCCAGCCTATTTGGCCACTATTGGCATCAAGACTTCAATGCGGCTTCGAATTCTTCACGCGAGACAAACTGGTCCTTGTTGGTGTCTATCTCTTCGAAGCGCTGCTCGATGGCAGGAAAGCGCCCGGCTTCCTGCTTGGACAGTTTGCCATCCTTGTTGGCGTCGGCGCGAACAAACACAGCTTCGGCGTTTTGAGCCGGTGTGGCCTTGGCAGCGGGGGTGCTTTGAGTGCTTTGGGTGGATGGGGTTGCCATCGGAGTGGATGGCTTGGCGCCTGTGGCGTCAGGGGTCTGGGCGTGTACGGCCAGTGCGGTACCTACTGTCAGCGCGGCCAGCAGTGTGATGCTGCGCAATTCAAAGTTGGGAATAAAATGCGATTTGGATGTCATGCAGACAAGTCCTTTGAAGTTGAAGAAGCCGCTATTGCACCGCAGCAAAGCGATGTCATCCAGCACTTTTGCATGGTGTTGCCGCGCTGACATCATGTGCGGCTCATACACATTTTCTTTCGGCGCGTAACCCGTTCCGAATTTTTCATTCAACATTTCTATTTATGGCCAACAGACTCACCCAGATCGCCACCCGCACCGGCGATGACGGCAGTACCGGACTTGGTGACAACACGCGCGTCTTCAAAGACAGTCTGCGTGTGCACGCGATGGGTGATGTGGATGAATTGAATTCACACATCGGCGTGTTGCTCTGTGAGGACCTGCCAGCGGACGTGCGGGAGCTTCTCATCGAAGTGCAGCATCAGCTTTTTAATTTGGGCGGTGAGTTGTCCATCCCCGGCTTTGAGCTGCTCAAGCCAGAGAAGGTGGCCTTGCTGGATGTATCACTGGAAAAATACAACGCACATTTGCCGCGCCTGCAGGAGTTCATCTTGCCAGCCGGTACGCGCGCCGCATCTCAGGCGCATGTGTGCCGCACGGTGGCGCGGCGTGCCGAGCGCGCGGTGGTTGCACTGGACCGGCAGGAGACGCTGAATGCGTCGCCGCGGCACTACCTGAACCGCCTGAGTGACCTGCTGTTTGTGCTGTCGCGGGTGCTTAACCGTGTGAACGGTGGGGACGATGTCTACTGGAAGAGCGAGCGCATGGCGCGCGCCGCTGCTGACTAGTTTTGTGCGACAGGGCAGGGTTGCTACATAATTCATAGCAAGCTTCCCCGGTTATTAACGGGCAAACGCCCGATTTTTCTTCTTATTTCGGAAACAACATGGCCATGGTGATGCGGGACACACATGTCAGCTCACCGGCGTCGTTCGTCAGCTCGATGTGCCAGACCTGGGTGCTGCGGCCGATGTGAACCGGCCGCGTGATGCCGGTAACCCAACCGCTGGTCGCGCCCCTGAGGTGATTGGCGTTGATGTCCAGCCCCACCGCGCGATGCCCCTCGGGTGCGGCATAAGCCGCGCCGCAGGAGCCCAGTGTTTCCGCCAGCACCACCGACACGCCGCCGTGCAGCAGGCCATAGGGCTGGCGGGTGCGTTCGTCCACCGGAACCCGGGCGCGGATGAAATCGTCGCCGACCTCCAGAAACTCAATGCCCAGATGGCCGACGGCCGTGTCCGTGTGAATCGCGGAAAGAATTTCCACAGAGAGGGGCTTTTTCCAGATCGGCATCGTGACTCCAGTTGGCTCGAATGCCCTGACTATAAAGAGAACGCCGCCTACACGTGGCGCTGACCCGGCGGCCTAAGCTGGGGGACACAACAGGGTGACAGCGAGACAACCGAAAGGCGGGCATGCGACGCGGACAAAAATGGATGGTGGCGGCAGGCGTGTTCCTGGCCTTGATTGCCGGGCT
>JAZKGR010000035.1:0-1396 GCA_040385775.1 Pseudomonadota bacterium | reverse complement strand
AACTGGCGTCCACGCCAGGCGCAACTGCGCAGAACAGGCGTTTCATCGCCAGCAGACCTGACCCTGACCCGCCAGGGCCAGGAGGACCGGTGGACCACGCTGGTGAACGTCGGCGGCGGTACAGCCAACGGAGAAGTGCAGCTGCACACGCGCGACAACGGCCGGCTCCGTCTGGAAGGCAAGCTGCAACCGCGTGGGGTGGAAGTTGCCTCCGCGCTGGCATCCTTCAAGCGCAACTCAATGGTTGAAGGCAAGGCGTCCGGCGAAACCGCGTTGTCTGCCAATGGCGACACCATTGGCGAAATCGCCCAGTCCCTGCACACCAAAACCAGCTTCGCCATGGACCGCGGCGCATTTCTGCGCGTTGATGTGGACAAGGCCGTTCGCAGTTTTGGCAAGGAACGCGCGGGAAAAACCGCGCTGGAATCGTTCACAGGCCAGCTGGATACGCAAAACACGCCGGCCGGCATGGTGGTTACCCTGACCAGCCTCAAGGCCACGTCTGGCGCCTTTACCGCAACGGGGAAGGCCAAAATCGCCAACCGGCAGGTGGACGCGGCATTTGACGTCGATCTGGTGAGTGGCCTGGTGGGGGTCCCGATTGAGATTCGCGGTCCACTGGACAAAGTTGAGGTGTCGGTGCCCCGTAGCGCCATTGCCGGCGCAGTGGTGGGTACCGCCGTACTGCCGGGCGTGGGAACCGCCATCGGTGCCCGTGTGGGTGCCGCGCTGGGCAAGATCTTCAGCCCCGAGCCGGAGCCCAAGGGCAAGGCTTCTGCCAAGCCCAGCCCCTGAGCGGGCCTCTTTACCCGAAATTCGCCGGGGGGCATTGCTTTTGGCAAGCACGCTCAGGGTCAGATGGTTACCATAGAAGGTCCCACCGGGGTCTTGCGCGAAGCAGGCCTTGGCGGTGTAATCACTGCATTTTCAACCTGGGCCTTTTCGTCATGCCGCTCACAAAGACCGCGCCTGTATCGTCTCCTCTGGTCACCGCACTCGACCAGAACGACGCCGTCAGGGAAACCGTCAAGCAGTCCGCCGATGAACTGCTGGTGATCAACACGGTCCTCAAACAGGAAATCCCCGACCACGCCCAGACAGGCGAGGTGGTTCAGGCCCTGCAAAGAACCGATGAGCTCGAAAGCAGGATTCAGGAATCGGTTGAGGATCTGGCGGAGGTCAACCAGCTGCTGGAGCAGGAGATTGACGAGCGGGCAGGCCTGGAGCGCGAGCTTGCTGCAACCAAAGCCGCCCTGGCTGAAGCCAGGGACCAGCCGCGCCAGGCTTGAGGCGTCGCTTTTATGGCCTTACGCTTTGCGCCGGAGCAAGGCGTAGAGCAGGATGGCACCAAACGTCGCGGTACCTATGCCGCCCAAGGCAAATTGGCCGAACTTCA
>JAZKGR010000034.1:0-47007 GCA_040385775.1 Pseudomonadota bacterium | reverse complement strand
AAGGAAGAAAACCATGACTGCATCTTGCTGCAATGCTGCGGGCGTTACCCGCGATACCTCGGCCCAAGACGACCTGATCGTCGGTGACCATGTTCAAACTACCGGCGTCCTGCTAACCGGCGGTGTGGCCTACGCCCGCGGCGACCTGCTGGGCGTCACAGCGGTGACCAATGTCGCCACGCTGATCGCCAACGGCACGATGGCCAACAGCCAGTACATCATGCCGTTCACGCTGACCGCTGCCGAGGCAACCGCTCACGCGGCCACCGGCAAAGAGATCCAGGTGTACAACCAAGGCGAGTTCGCGCAGGACAAGGTTTCCTTCTCCGGCGTGGCGCTCACCGGCCCCGAGATCCTTGCCGTCAAGGCCGCCCTCGGCCCGCGCAAGATCGAGCTGCGCAAAGTCCTGTAACCCGACCAGCAACCCACCCATCAACAGCCTCCAGCCCGCCTTGTGCGGGCTTTCTTTTTAGGAACTTCAAAATGGATATCTACAGCACCGTTGAGCTGGTCGAAGTCATCGACACCGCTTACAAGCCGGTCAACTTCCTGCGCAACGTCTTCTTCCCCGAGATCCAGACGTTTGACACTGCCGCCATCGCCTTCGACCGCCTGCGCGGCGCTCGCAAGCTGGCGCCCTTCGTCAGCCCATGCGTTGAAGGCCGCCCAGTGCGCCGCAACGGCTTCACCACCGACAGCTTCTCGCCGGCTTACATCAAGCCGAAGATGGCGCTGACGCCCTGCAACTCGGTCAGCCGCATGCCTGGCGAACGCATCGGTGGTGGCATGTCTCTGGCCGCCCGCCGTGACCTGCAGATTCAGAACGACTTCATGCAGCTGGTCGACATGATTGACAACCGCCTCGAATGGATGGCGGCTCAAGCCATGACCTACGGCTACGTCGACGTGGTCGGCGACGACTACCCGCTGGTGCGCGTCGACTTCCAGCGCAACGCCAACAACGCGGTCATCCTCGCAGGTGCCAACCTGTGGAGCGCAGCCGGCACTGCGCTGCCCGTGTCCAACCTGACCACCTGGGCGGCAGTAGTCGCCGGCAATCAGGGCGGCTCGGTCACCGACGTCGTCTTCGGCGCAAACGTCTGGGCGAACTTCTCCAAGACGACCGAGTTCAAGGATCTGTACAAGAACGTGCAGGTCATGGGCGGCCCGCTGCCAGGCATTCTGCCTACCGTCATGGATGACGAACAGAAGATCTACCACGGCCAGTTCGGCCAGTTCCGGATCTGGACGTACAACGGCACTTACACCGACGACACCGGCGCGACACAGTTCTACATCCCGCCGAATGACGTCGTGATGGTCGCCAAGCAGACCATGCGCGGCGTGCAGGCCTTCGGCGCGATCATGGATCACGACAGCCTTGAGGCCGCGCAGTACTTCCCCAAGATGTGGAAGCAGAACGACCCGAGCGTCATCTACGAGATGGTGCAGTCGGCACCGCTGCTGATCCCACGCAACGTGGACTCGACCTTCCGCGCAACCGTCCTGTAATTCAGGGCACTTCCCGCAACCGCAGGCTGACCCGGATCGCACCCGGGCGCTTGCAAAACATTGGACACACGCATCATGAAAATCACTTTGATTCACCCCGCGCAGGTTGCCGCCAACAACGGCAAAAAGGTCGAGCAGCATCCTGCCGGCGCAAAGCTCAACATCGACGACGACCAGGCCAAGCGCCTGATCAGCAACGGCTACGCCAAGGCTGACAAGGACGAAGAAGAAGACCCCAATCCTGCCGGTGGCGCTGGTGGCACTGGCGGTGGTGGTAACCAGAACGGCGGCGCTGGTGGCACTGGCGGTGCCGGTGCCAATGGCGCGAGCGGCTCCAACACCCAGACCTGAATCCCGCTGCATCCGCAGCACTTTCGCAGGCCTACCCGCCGCTGGCCCCGGCTTTTTCAAGGAATCGACATGAAAAGTTCTATCCGCAACCTCTCCCTCGCCATTGCCTGCGCCTGCATGGCGGCAATGCGCACCACCTTTGAACGTGTTGCGGAGGTAGCCGTCGCAGCCGTCAAGCTGGTCAAGGCCACCGTGCTGCACGGCTTCGAACTGGCAGCCGCCAAAGACGACAGCAAGTCGGCGGTGGTCGTTGCCTTCGTGCAGGCCAAGGCATTTGTGCTGCGCAAGATGAAGCGCGAGCGCCCGCAGGTCACCAATGACTGGCGGATGTGCCCATCCACCTGATCTTTTCGCCTGGCTTCAGGCGTTTTGTCTAAAAAGGCTGCGCTGTGGATGCAGCCTTTTTTCGCAAAAGAACATTCTTTTCACGTTTGAAAGCAAGCCGTGAGCACATCTTTTTTAGGCAATCTGCAGCTTGAGCTGGTGCAGGGCGACGACTACCTTGAGACCGACACCCGCGCCCTGCATGTGTGGGGTCGTGCTGTCTCGTGGCCTGCTGCCGCAAACATCGCATCCGTCAAGTTCATCGTGTTTGAGCCAATGAACGACTGCGGCTCGCAGCCCGTGGCATCTGTCCAGCCTGTCGCCGTGATCGAGATACAAGGGACGTTCGTTGCCGCAGGGCCATCAACTCCCGCTGATGCCAAGTTTGACATTCCGCGTGTCGAGACACTCAAGCTTGCACCCGGCGTGCGCCGGTACATGCTGGAGGTGCGGGCGCTGCTCACCTCGGGGAGCGTAGCCACTCTCGCACGTGGCCAGCTCACCGTGTTGGGCAGTCAGCTATGAACTGGGAGGCGCTCAAGGCCGAGGCCTCGGGTCATATCCACCAGGCACTGGGCGAGCCGATCCGTTACCACTACGCTGGCGGCAACACCGTCAACACCAGCGCCGTCTTCACGATGGCCGATGTGCAGGTCAACGACGGCGGCCAAGTGCCGGTTGATAGCCGCGAGCCGATGTGCAACCTGCGCCGCTGCAATATGGAGCGCAAGCCGCGGCAGGGCGACACGCTCACCCGGCGCAACGTCACTTATGAAATCAAGGCGGTCAAGGAAGCGCTCGACGCGTCCTGGGACTGCCTGCTGCTTGTGGTCGATAGCCGCTACGCGAACGCGGCGAGGGACAAGACATGAGCGACTATCAGTATGTGAAGCACTCCCGCACGCTGGTGCGTGAGCATCTTGGCCGAGAGCTGGTGCGCCGCGGCGCATGGGAAGCCTGCGTATGGCTTGACCGGTCAACCCCGATTCAGGAAGAAGACCCGTGGCCCAACGTCTGTGTGTACACGAATACAGACCGGACGTCGGAGAACTTCGGCGACGACGCCAAAAGGCAGGAGCTGAGCCTGCTGGTCGAGGTCAGGGCCAGGCGCGAACCTAACGGGCAGAACCACGGTGCGGCGGTCGCCGGCATGCCTGAGCATCCCGCGCAGACCGGAAAGGCCTCGGAGATCCTCGACACCGCCTGCGCGGCCATCGAGCGCATCGTGTTCGAGCTTTTCAACAACAGGACGCTGGTTCTCGAAGGCCAATCGCTGATTTTTGACCTGATCACCGAGGTCAACACCGACCTGCAGCGCAACTCGGACGGTGAGGTGCCGCACGTGATGGCGCAGATTGAGTTCAAGCTGATATACACCGCGTGCTTCCCGCCGCTGCCGCCCGACAGCTGCCCGCTTGAGCTGGTGCTTGGCGAGATCCTGCACAAAACGTGCAACCCAGATGACCCACTGAACGGGAAGCTGGCTGTGGGCGTGGTGCTGAACGTGCCTCACCCTGACGTGTGAAACCGTTTTAACGACCCTAGGAGCCTTATGGCCTGTTCTACCTGCACCAGCATCCGCCGGGCCGTCAACAACGGCCTGCTGCGGCCGTTTGGCCTTCCCCAGCTGCCATTGCCGCCTGCCAACCAGGCGGGCCAGCAGCCGACCCCGACCGTCCAGCGCCCCAACCCGGCCTGGCCCACCCGCAAGTAACCACGAAAGATCGCCATGCCATTCCTTTTGAAGCCGCTGCGCCCCAACGTTAAAGACGCCCTGACCGGCGAAGACATGCCGGAAAAGGGCGTGACCCGCGAGATCCTCATTCCGCCTGACCACTATGCCGAGCGGACTGAAGACATCTCGATCACCGAGATCAAGCCGCCGCCGGCCGCTGGTGATGGCGCAGGCAGCGCCGCTGCCCGGCTGCCAGGCACCAAAGAGCAGAAGTAAACAAGGTTTTCAGTTTTCCACCAATCACAGCCCGCTCGATGCGGGCTTTTTTTTGACCAGAAAGTAGGCACGCAATGACTCTCCAGATGAAGCAAATTCCGTCCACGGTAGGCGTGCCCGGCACGTATGTCGAGTTCGACGGCTCCGGTGCACGCACCACGCAGGCCGGCAAGCCATACAAGCTGTTCGTTTACGGCCAGATGGATGCCGTGAAATCCGGCGGTTACCCCAATGGCTCGACCGCCGCCGCCAACATTCCGGTGCAGGTGCAAAGCGCTGCCGAAGCCGCGGGCCTGTTCGGCCCCGGCTCCATCCTTGCCGCCATGGCCGTCGATCTGTTCAAGACGAACAGCCTCACCGAAACGTGGTTTGTGCCCCAGCTGGATGACGCCGCCGGCGTAGCTCGCATCGTCACCTTGAGCTACACCGCGTCGTATGCTGCGCCTGCAGCGATCCCGGGCGTTGAGCGCCTGTACATCGGCGAGAAGGAATACCGGGTCGGTGTTGCCATTGCCGACACCGCAACCGCTGTTGCCACCGCGCTGGTAACCGCGATCAATGCCGACACGGGTTCGCTGTTCGTCGCCTCCAACGTCGCCGGGCTGCTGACGCTGACCGCCAAAAACAAAGGCGAGTGCGCCAACGACGTGCAGATCGTCTCGCAATACAACGCCGGCGATGTCAGCCCATCGGGCGCGTTCCCAACGTACACCCAGACAGTGGCCGGCTCGCAGAACCCGACCATTGCCGCGGCGCTGGCCAGCACCAGCACGCTGTACATGACGCACGTCGTCATGCCCTACAACGACGTGACGAACTACGCGCTCATGTTGGCCGACGCGCAAGACCGCTGGGCACCGCTGCCGGCATCCACCAGCCTGGGCAACGGGCAGGACGATATCGTCATCTTCGGTGCCTTCCGCGGCTCCGAGGCGCAGTTCTCGACGTTCATGAACGGCCGCAACAGCGAGTACTTCTCGGTTGCCCACATCGAGCCAGGCCAGACCATCGGCGGTGTACGTTACGCAGGCTTGCTGTCGGCTTCGTGGCAGTACGCCGCGGCCTATGCGGCCTTGAGCGCGGCGCTCGCCAGCGTCGTGTCCAACAACCCGATTCAGAACAAGGTGATCAGCTGCCTGAAGCCGGCGCCCGCAGCCTCGCGCTTCCCATGGAACGTGCGCAACCGCACGATCCTGAACTACGGCGGTGCCACCTACAAGTACAACGACTCCAATCAGGTGCTGCTGGAGACGGCGATCACCGAGCGCATCACGACTGACACCGGCGCACCGACCGACGCCGAACGTCGTGTCGAAACCCAGCTCGCAAAAAGCTATCTGCGCTGGAGTGTGCGCACCATGATGGAAACGCAGTATCCAGACAGCCGCCTGGCTGCTGACGGCACGCCCGGTCTGCCTTCCAACGTGGTGACGCCCAAGATCATCGCCGGCAGCCTGCTCTCGCTGGCGCGTCAGGTCTGGGTGCCCGCGGGCGTGGTGGAGAACCTTGAGCAGTTCAAGGCCTCGCTGGTGGTCGAGCGCAGCGCTGAGGACTGCAACACCATCAAGTTCCGCATCAGCCCGGACATCGTGAACATCCTGTCCGTCAAGGCAGGCCAGATCGGCTACATCGTCTGCTGATTCGGCAAGACACACACAACCCCGCAACTTTTCAGGAGTAGAAACTTATGTCTTGCCCCGTCAACATGCTGGTCACCACGATCAGCTTCAACGGCATCAACATGACGCCGATCAACAAGACCGCCGTCATCAACACCGGCGGCCTGATTGCCGATGGCACAACGGTGGACAACGCAAACCGCGCCAGCCACGGCACCAAGATCGACCCAGCCACGGTGGATTTCGCCATCAAGAAAGAGCAGGGCTTCAACCTTGACAGCATCCGGGGCCAGTGCGGCGACTTGATGTATCTCAAGGCTGACGGCTCGGCCTTCCTTGTGACGGATGCAATGTTGTCCGCGCCCATCGAAGACAAGGATGGTGAGCCGAACTACGAGCTGAAGTTCGTCGGCTCGCCAGCCATCCCTTACTGACCCTTTTGGGCGCGGCTAGGGTAGCACCTGAAAAGCGGGACTTGTCCGCTCGCCTGCCGCGTTTCATTTCACGGACTGACTGAAAAAGGACTCTCATGTCAAACGAAGAATTAATCCCTCCCTATGTTCTGGAGCACCCGTTCACGGCCCGCGTGAATGGTGTCGACACTCAAGTCGAGCAGTTGGCGGTGCCAGAAATCGTTACGGTCGGCATGATGCGCAAGATCGCTGCAGGCACGACCATGCTGTTCGCCCACGAACTGACCGAAGCCCTTGCCGGCCTTGGCCCTTTTGAGGCGGCCAAGCTCCAGACGCCAGACGCCATCGCGTACACCAAGCTGGTCAACCCGCTGCTTGATGCGAAGGCTGAGCCTGGCTTTGCCATCCCCGAGATCAAGGTCTTCAAGGCGCTTTTGAAGAAGATCACGGTCGACACAGACCGCAAGGTCGAGTTCGTCGCTCAGGTGTTGCAGCACAGCGGCATGAAGCGCGCAGATATCGATGCGATGGACTTTCGGGACTTTGCCCCTGCAATGCCGTTGGTGCTGGAGCTGTTCCCCGGCCCAAACAGCTAAGGGACGCTGCGGGCGTCCTGCTCGCCCGTGGCGTCCAGCCATCAGAGATAGAAGACATGACCATGCCCCGGCTGACTTTTTGGCTTGAGGTGTGTGAAGACATTGCAGAGGCCGAGCGCAAGGCCGCTGCCCAACAGGGATCCACGTAATGGCAACGCAAAAAACAGAAGCCCGGGTCGTTGTATCGGCCCAAGACCAGACCGCCGGGCCGCTTGGTGCGGTGGAGGCGCGTTTCAAGTCGCTGTTCGGCCCGGTCGATGCCTTGAAAACCAAGCTGCAGGGCTTGAACGGTACCGGCCTAAGTGGCTTGCGTGAGCAGCTCGGCGGAATTCGCGGCCAGATGGCTTTGTTGGGCATCGGCGGCTTAGGTGCAATGTATGGCGGGCTGCGATTGGTTAAGTCGGGCTTTGACGCGGTCGTCGACACCGCAGAGAAAGCCGACCGGGTAAGTGACCTCGGCGGCCGCCTGCAGCTTAAGGCGGCAGAGTTTCAGGTATTCGAGAAGTTGGCAAAGGAAAGCAACGCCAGCGTTGAAGAGATTGGCGGCGCTTTCTTGAAGTTCCGACTCAACCTCAACCAGGCTCAGACCGAAGGCGGCAAGAAGCTGGCCTCCCTGAATGAGAGTCTGGCGGCGTTCGGCCTGACCGCACGCGAAGCCAGCAAGATGCGGCCGCTTGACCTCATGAAGCAACTCGGCCTGACCAGTAGCAAGAGCAATGAGGAAGGCGACGAAGATGTCAAGATCGCCCGCTTCAGGGCTCTCGCCGGCAAGACCGGTGCGACCTTGATACCCGTGTTTGAAGCCATCGGCACCAAGTATGACGCCACGCTGGAAAAAATGCGCGAAGCAGGCTTGCTGATGACCGACGACATGGCAGAGCAGGGTGGCAGGGCGTTCAAGGCGTACGAGAAAAGCCAAGGGGCGATGCAAGGCCTGAAGACGGCTTTCGGGATTCGCATGATGCCGGTCTTCGAGCAGTTCTCAAAGGTAATGGAAGACCGCATGAAGGCCAACCGCTCGGCAATGATGCCTGGCGTCGACGCGCTTGCAGACGTCCTGTCGCAAAACTTGAAGCCGTTTCTCAACGATATGGACGGCCTGGCCGATAAGACCAGCGGTGTATTCAAGTGGCTTGCAAAGCTTGCCGGCTTGGTGGGTTGGGACAAGCTGATCTTCGGCGGGGCGCTGCTGCTGATCTCGCCGCTGATCCTTGCCACGACGACGCTTGCATGGTCGCTGGGAGGGTTGTTGGTGAGAGCTGCGGCAATGGCCGTGCCCGCTATTCTTAGCCTGCTCGCGCCCATCGGCAGCGCAGTGTTTGCCATGAACGTCCTGGGCATCAGTGGTGCCGCCGCCTGGCTGATGGTGCTTGGCCCGCTTGCTCTGATCGGCGTAGCCATCGCAGCGGTCGCCTATCTGATCTACAGCAATTGGGGCGGAATTGTGGCCTTCGCCGGTGGTGTGTGGAACGGCTTTGTGGCCGCCATGCAGCCAGTGGTAGGTGCTTTCGAGCCGGTCATATCTGGTATCTCGGAGGTCTTCGGCTGGCTGGGCCGGTTGTTTGGGGCCATGTCGGCCGGTAAGAACGAATGGTCGGCGTGGGCCAGCGCCGGCAAGATCGCCGGCGAGGTCGTGGCTGCCGTGTTCAAGGCGCTGCTGGCACCAATCTTTTTAGTGATCGACGCCATCAAGCTGGTGGTGTCCGGCGTCAACTTCCTGAGCGGCAGCGACTTCAAGTTTGAAAGCAGCACTGCAAAACTGTTCGGTGGCGGTGACAAGCCGCAAACGGCCGCATTGCCCTCGGGAACGATATCAACCAGCCGCGCCGATGTGGGCGGCAAGCTGGATATTCGGGTGACCTCTGACGGCCAGGCCCGGGTGGAACGAGTCGAGAGCAACAACCCCAACTTTGATATCGACGCCCGTGCGGGGTCGATGTATGCCATAGGTGCGTGATGAAAAACAACTGGCGGGAGAATTTGCGGCCCGCGTCCTGGCGCGGTATCCCGTTTCAGGTCAGCGCTGACGACGCTGAATTCGGGCGCAATGTGGCGGTGCATGAATTCGTGCAGCGTGACAAGCCTTATGTCGAGGATCTGGGCCGCAAGACCCGTCGCAACAAGATTGAGGCGTGGATCTGCGCCAATGAAGCCAATAACTTCAACCCATGGCCGCAGCGTGATTCGCTGATCGAGGCGGTTGAGCGCGGCGGCGTTGGCACCTTGGTGCACCCGTTCTGGGGCAGCATGCGCGGGCACGTTCCCACCATCAGCGTCAAGCAGGCCAGTACGCAAAACGGCGGCATGGTTGTGCTGTTGCTGGAATTTGTCGAGGCTGGTGAGGTCGAGTTCCGCGCCCAGACCTTTACGGATACCGCAGGGCGGGTCAAGGGTTCATCGCAGGCTGTTTACACGAATGTGGTCGAGGAATTCGCCAAGAACTTCAGCATTGAAAACGTCGCCGGCTTTGTGCTGACTGACGCGGTGGCCATGATGAAGCAGTTCACCGGCACGCTGAGCAGCATCCGGCGTTACTCCAACCTGGCCGCGCAGGTTGCTGCCGGCAATCTGGGTGCAATCGGCATCTTTGCCGAACCGCTGTCCATGGCCCGGCAGGTCGTCAGCATCATCAGCAGCCTTGACCAGCCTGCAGCATTGCACACGTTTACACGCCCTCCGGTGCCGGCGGTCAATACTGCCGGCCGGGTGCGCCAGGCGGCCAACACCGCTGCTTTTACGCATCTTGTGCAGGCCTCAAGCGTGGCCCGCAGCGCCGAGCTGTCTGCAGATCTGGGCGCGAACAGTGCCCGCTACAGCGCCGCCAGCACGGCGCTGCGGGCAACGCCGGCGCTGATCACGCGCACAGAGATGGAAGCGCAGCGCCGCGAGATCACCACGACGGTTACCGATGAGTTGGTGCAGCTGTCGGCCCTGAACATCTACCCAGACACGCAGGCCGCGCTGACGCAGCTGCGCACCGACGCCGTGCAGCACATGACGGCAGAGGGTGAACACCTTGCCCGCACGTTCAAGACGACCTGCTGCGACGGCAACAGCTGGAACGGCTACATGCCCACGCTGGTGCTGGCATATCGCCACTACGGCGTGCTGAGCGACGACGTGATCAATGACCGCAACGAAGTGCCGAACCCGCTCTTTTTGGAACCTGCAGCTTCAGTTGAGCTACTCGCAGAGGTGAACCTGTGACCGAACGCCTCAGCCCGATTGGCTCCAAGGATCTGGTGAGCCTTGAGGTCGGTGGCGTGCGCTATGGCGGTTGGAAGTCAATCGCCATCAAGCACGGGATCGAGCAGCTCGCCGGCACCTTCAGCCTCGAAGTTACCGACCGGTGGCCGGAGCAGACCGAGGCGTGGACGATTCAAGAGGGTGCGTCCTGCACCGTCAAGATCGGCGACGACGTCGTGATCACGGGGTATGTGGACGTGGTGCGGGTCAAGGCCTCGCCAACCGAGCACACGATATCGGTTGAAGGCCGCGATAAGACTGGCGACCTTGTCGACTGCAGCGCGCCTGCCCGCGAGTGGACAGGCCTCGCCTTCGAGCATATTGCGGTCGAGCTGACCAAGCCTTATGGCATCGAGGTAGAAGCCCAGCTCGAAACCGGGCCGGGCGGCTACAAGGCCAAAAAGCCAGGCAAGGGCAAGGCTCCGAAGTTCAAGGCGGCCGGCGGCGGCGGCAAGCTGCCGCGCAAGGCGGGCAACAGTGGCGAGACTGTGCACCGCCTGCTGGAGAAGCTGGCGAAGATTCAGGGCGTGCTGCTGGTCAGCGACCGGGTTGGCGGCCTGACCATCACCCGCGCCGGCTTAAACGGCCGCACGAACGACATGCTGGTGCTGGGTGAGAACCTCAAGACCATCAGTTACGAGCGCAGCTTTGCCAACCTGTTCAGCGAGATCACGGTCAAGGGGCAGGCTCACGGGGCCACCACGGGCGGATCCGGCGTCTTGAGTGGTGCCGCCAGCGTCAAGCCCGTGGCGACCGTCAAAAGGGCCGCAGCGGCCTCGGAGACGACCGTTACCAACCCTTCCATCCAGCGCTACCGCCCGCTGCTGATCATGGCGGAAGACCAGGCGGACGCCAAACGCTGCCAAGACAGGGCCGAGTGGGAAGCGGGCACGCGTGAAGCCAAGAGCAAAAAGCTTCAAGTGTCCGTGCAGGGCTGGCGTCAAAGCGACGGCTCGCTGTGGGAAATAAATACCTTGGTGCGCATGAAGTGCCCATGGGTGCGGGAAGACGAAGACATGCTGATCAGCAACCTTGAGTACAACCTGTCGCTGTCCGGTGGCACGGTGTGCAATATGACGCTGTACAGCCCGAACGCCTTCGACGTGCTGAAGGAGATCCCGAAGCCTAACGCTGCCACGGGCACCCGCTCACAGCGCCTCTCAGGTGCGCCAGGCGAAAGGCGTGGTCGATGAGCACCGACCGCATCTTCGGCCTTGTGCGCAGGGTGCTGCGGCGCTCGATTGACACCAACACGCCCAGCGTTCAGGTGCAGATCGAAAGCGCGGCCGATGAGCTGCACGGCGACGTCGAGGTCGTCGAGGACTACGGCAAGACCACGAACCCGCCGGCAGATGTGACCGAGGGTATTGGCCTGTTTGTCGCCGGCGAGAGCGATCACGGGCTGGTGATCGGCTGGATGGACAAGCTGCACAGGCCCAAAGGGCTGGAGCCGGGCGAGGTGTGCTTTTACGCGGTCTTCGGCCAGCGTATCAAGTTCGACAAATTGGGTCAGGTGCTGATTACCGATCAGACCGGGTCGACAGTGCTGCTGGATGCCAGTGGCGACATTGTTCAGACGCCATCGAGCGGCATTCTCAGAGTGAATGGAACGATGGAAGTTAGTGGTGGGATCAATGCAGTAGGTGCGATCACCACGGCAGGAAGCGTCAATGCTGTGGGTGACGTCATCGGCGACGGAGTTAGTCTTTCAAACCATGTGCATCCCGGCGTTCAGCCAGGAATGGGCAACACAGGGGCACCGATTTAATGGACGCGCAACTATTTTTCAGCTGCGGCCCGGACGTGTGCGCCGACGTCGGCGTGCTGTGCGGTGACCTCGCAACGGGCAACGAACTCAGCACGGCTGTGATGCTCAGTCTGTTCACCGACCGGCGTGCGAACGACGACGACACGCTGCCAGACGGCACGGATCCGCGAGGCTGGTGGGCTGATGCCATGGACGGCCAGCGCATCGGCAGCCGGCTCTGGCTGCTGGAGAGTGCCCGCAGCTTGCCCGAGACCTTTCGCCTCGCGGGTGAGTACGCGGAGGAAGCCCTGCAGTGGCTGGTAGACGACGGTATAGCTAAGTCAGTCCAGGCGACGGCGGTCGCTGTAGGTGGCTGCGACAAGGTTATGTGGTTGACGGTGCTGGTTTGCAAGCCTGACGGCAAAACCTTGCGCTGGAAGTACCGCTACGCATGGGACATGCGCAAGGTGCTGCAGTGCGAAGTTATCCATTAACGAAGTCATCAATTTAGGCAGACATGTCATTCAATCGACCAACTCTGGGAAGCCTGATCAACACGGCTGAGGCCGAGATCAACGCCCTTGTGCCCAATGCTGATGCACGCATGCGCTTCAGTATCCTCGGTGTGTTTGCCCGTGTTTGGGCCGCCCTCACAGACGGCCTTTACAGTGCGCTTGTGTTTCTGAGCCGGCAGATGTTCGTCATGACGGCCACGCGCACGTTCCTGACGCTCATTGCCGAGAGCTATGGCATCTTCCGTTTGCTGACCACACCCGCGCAGGGATGCATCACCTTAACGGGTGCTGCCGGTACCGCTGTGCCTGCAGGTACGATTTTCCAGCGCGCTGATGGGTTGCAATACCAGGCGACCGCAGGCACGGTTATCCCGCCGGCCGGCTTCATTGATCTCGCTGCCATCGCCCTCACGCAAGGCGAACTTGGCAATGCGGCGTCCGGCGTTTTGCTTCAGCCCACCAGCCCGATTGCCGGTCTGGCGGGAAGCGTGGTGTGTGCCGCTGGCATGGGTGCAGGTGCAGACGACGAAACAGACGACGCCTTGCGTGCGCGGGTGCTGCTGCGCCTTCGTAACCCGCCAGGCGCAGGCACTGCTGCTGACTGGACGCGGTGGGCCTTGTCAATGAACGCTTCGGTTACCCGGGTCTGGGTTGTGCCGGCGGTCTACGGGCATGGCACGGTGGGCATCGTTTTTGCGCAGGACGACGTCGGGATCGTTCCCAACCCCGCGGCCATCGCTGCCATGGAGTCCTATCTGGCTGACTTCACTCCCGCTGGCAGTGTGCTTCACGTCTTCGCGCCGACGCTGGTGCCGGTTGACTTCAATATCCACGAACTACCCAACAACGACCCGGCCATCAGGGAGAGCATCCGTGCCGAGCTGGCAGATCTGCTGTTTCGGGAGGCAGGGCCAGGCAGCACTGTGCCGCTGACGCATATTCATGAGGCCATCAGCAGCGCGCAAGGCGAGTTTGATCATGTGCTGGTCGCTCCTGTCGCCCCGCTGGTCTTCACGGCGGTGCCTGCGGTGTTTCAGGTCGGGGTTCTCGGCGTCGTTAACTGGGTCTGAGCATGTCGGTAGCCAATATCGAATGCACGCAAGTGCAGGCGCCAGCGTGCGACCCCGGCCCCCAGCCTGCAGACGCGCCGCTCTGCGGCCATACGGCAGAAGACTTTGCCGAGACGGCTTTGGCCCTTGAGCCTCATGGTGATATCTGGTGCCGGAGCTTTACAACTGTCAGGGCAGCGTTACACAGGTCGTTTGGCAAGCTGCTGAGCGACTTCGAGCTGCGCATCTGTGACCTGTTCCGCGAGTCCCTTGCTTGCGGCGCTGTCGAATTGTTGCCCGAGTGGGAGATTGAGTACGGCCTGCCGGGCGACTGTGCGTTTCAAAGCTATCCCACCGACGTGCCGGGCCGGCAGGCGCAAGTCTGCTCGGCCAGGCAGGCAAGCGGAATCATCACTTTGCCGCAACTGCAGGCGCTGTTGCGAACTGCACTGCAGTGTGAGTTTTTGACCCTCACGGCGTCGTCGACAGGCGTTTGTGTCCGGGGCATTGGCCCGACCCCGTTTCAGGGGTATGTCCACAACACCGTGGGCGGGTGGGGCGTGATCGGCGTCGACGGCTTCGGGTCTTCAGTGGGCCAGCCTTTGACTTTGAACGACCCCGATTTTGTAGCGGTGGCGCAGTGCCCGATTGTTTATCACAGCACGGTTGGCGGCTGGACTGGCGGCGTGGGTAACCCGCTGACGGTGGGCGACCGCCAAAAGTGGCCGCTGCTCGTGTGCATGTTGCAAAAGCATCTTCCAGCGCATATCGCCTGGCAGGTTTGCCTGTAGTTTTTAAGAGGGAAAAACCATGGATTTGATTTCACACATTCCCGGAGTTGGGCCAGTCGGCCCATTCAATCCGGGTGCAACAACGCCTGCGCCGTACAACGTGCCGCAAACCGGTGCGGTCGATGGCACCGGGCCGGCCAACGCGACCAAGAACATGGCGGAGCTGTACAACCGCGACCTGCTCTGGCGGCGTGCCCTGATTGCAGCGTCGGGTCTGGCATTTGACCCGACAAACTGGATTCAGGAAGTCACGGCCATCCAGACGCTGATCGCCTCGGTGGCGGCATCCTACATAAACGCCGGCGGCACTGCAGACGTCATCACTGGCGACTTCACGCCTGACATCATTTCCCTCGCCAACCCGTTCACGGTATATGTGCGCGCCAGCGCCCGGAACGCCACGACCACACCGACGTTCAAGGCTGACGCGACGGCCGTACAGACCATCGTCAAGGCCGCCGGCATCCCGCTGGCCGAGGGCGATATTAGCGGCGCTGGCTTCTGGATGGAGCTGCGCAACGATCCGACGCTGGGCAAGTGGGTGCTGATGAACCCGGCCACCGGGGTGCTGCCGCAAACGGGCTTCAGGCATAAGCTGCTCAACGGGGACTTCAGCGTTAACCAGCGTCAAGTAGCTGGCGCGCAGGTCTTGGCTGCCGGCGTGTTTGCGCATGACCGCTGGAAGGCAGGCGCTGCGGGTTGCAGCTACAGCTTTGCCACGGTGAACAACGTCACGACCGTGACCATCACAGCTGGATCCTTGATTCAGACTATCGAGGGCAAGCGCCTGCAGAGTGGTACGCACGTGCTGTCGTGGGGCGGTACTGCGCAAGGCAAGATCGCCGCGGGTGCCTACAGCGCCTCCGGTGTCACAGCTGTTGTGGTGGGCGGCACCAATACGGCCGTCGAGTTCAACGTCGGCACCTTGATCCTGCCGCAGTTTGAGCCAGGCGTGAACCCTTCGGCTTTTGAGTTCCGGCCCGGGCTTGAGCTGTATCTGTGCCAGCGCTACCTGCCGCCGGTCTTCATCGGCGCGAACGATCCCATCGGATCGGACTACACCAGCATTACGCCGACGAACTTCAACGTGTTCGTAAAGATCGCGCAGGAAACCTATGCGCCCATCACCGGTATCGCGTACAGCAACCCCGGTCATTTCAACGTCAACACCACACCAGGCGGTGGCGTGGTTTCTGCGCTCTCTTTCGGAAGCGCTGGAAAGAACGGCGTCAACCTGCAGTTCGTGGCGTCGGCAGGCTCGGCGGGCGGCGGCGGCTACATCCAGACCAACACATCCATCGCATTTCTGTACTTCACCGGACCTGAACTATGAACGCTTGGAAATACACAGACGCCACCGAGACATCGGTGATTCGCCAGAAGGAAGACGGCACCTTCGAGTCCTGCAGCGTTGAGGCCATCGCTGAATGGATCGAAGCAGGCGGTGTGCCTCTGCCTGCCGATGAGCCGGACTTCGAGCCGTTGAAAGTTGCCGAGCTGGCGAAGTTCAGGCGTGATCGTGAGGCCATGCTCAACCGGATCGCCGGCATTGCGGTCTTCTCTGACGATGCGGCGGTGGCAATCTTGAAGACGTTCAGGACTGGGCTGCTGGATCTGCCTGCGCACGCCACTGTCGCCGCTGCAACCGACCTTGTGGCTTTGAAAAAGGCCATGAAGGCACGTTACGACGCGCTGCTGGTGCCGCTGCCTCTGAACTTGAAGCAGGACTTCGCACGGGTGGACGCATGATCTGGCTGGGCATAGCCGTCGCGGCCTGGCTAACCTTTGCGCTGATTGGCATCCCGACGCTGTACATCGGCTACGGCTTCGCCATGGCAGCCAAAAGAGCCCGCGACGACAAGGAAAACCCCTCGCAGGCCGTCGTGGTCAAGGTCGACGGCCTGATCGTCTTCCCGTTCATCGTGCTGGACGTTCTGCTGAACATCTTCGTGGTGAGCGTGCTGATGCTCGACTTCAGGCGCAAGCACACCCTGAATATGGTCACCGGCCGGTTTTGCCTCTACAGCGCGGATCCGGGTGAGCGCGCCTTCCGCAGGTGGACGACGGTGTTGCTGGCGGCCTTCCTGAACGGGAAGGAAAAAGACCACATCGCCGGCGTCGTCCAGCGCTTTAGCTGGCTGGATTGATCATGATGGACATGCCCGGAACTCTGGTGGAACTCCAGGAGCGCGCCCGCGCCGCTAATGAAGCGTTGCTGCAGGCACGGCTGGAGATCACCAATGAACGCGCACGCTCACATGCGTTGCTGACGGCGCTGCACTGCCTGGCTGTTTACGCGCTCTGCCTCATGGTGCGCGAGATGCTGGAGCCAGCAAAGAACGTGATCTGGTATCCCGCGAGCTGGGCCTACAAGCTGGCTGCAATGGGCGGGCACCAGACGCTGATGACGTGCTGGTTTTTCACGGCGATTGCGCTGGTCTGTCCGCTGGTCTTGATGCTGGCCGCGGTGCCAAACGAGAACATGCGCAAGCTGGCGGAAGGCCCGGCGGTGCTGGGACTGTTCATCGGTGGCCTCGGGTATGCCGTCATGTCCGTGGCGGCGGCCAGGCTGGACGTTCCACACGTCGTTTCCTCCTATCGAGAAAGTTCAGTCATGTTGCTGGCCGCTGGTCTTCTGGTGGCTTGTTGGAAAAACAGCCGGCAATTGCGCGAGGCAAGACAGTCAGAGTGGGCGAATTCTCAGGGAGGTACAGCATGCGGCGAATTGGTGGTGTGACGTGGCTGTCTGCCTATATCTCCCTGCTTCTGATGGGCACCATCGTCAGCGCGCACGCCGCGGTTCAAGCGGCCGGACAGGTCAGCTTTGCAACGTGGTTCTGGACAAAGGCTGACTGGTCGAGCTTTGGCACCGCTGCATTCGTCTCCCTGATCGGCGGCGCGATGTGGACAGGCTGGAAGCTTCGCAGCAACAAGCCGACACCTCGCGTGCTGATCGAGGCGATCACCGATGCCGTGATCTCCTTTTTCGTAGGCGGTGTGGCCTTCCTCGCAATGATGATTTGGCAGGGCTACCGCGGCCCGCTGGATATGTACGTCATTGCCGGCGTGTGCTGGGCCTGTGGCCTGTTGCGTGGATGGGTGCTGACGTGGGCCGAGTCCACCGTCAAGCGCGTGCTGGGCGCTGTTGCTGACGGCATCGTCGGCTGGGCTGCCAGCTGGACAAGTGCCTACCTCTCCAAGAGGCAGGCGGGTGCAAATGTTGAAACCAAGGAAACTCTATGAAAAACAGTCGAAACCTCGACGACCTGCTGCCGAACGTCAAGCTGCGGGTGCAGTCAATGCTGGCACGCTGCGCCGCGGATCCGTGGTTTGTTGAAAACGGCATCACGGTGCTGGTAACCAGCACCTTGCGTGACAACGAATCCCAGACCGCGCTGTACGCGCAGGGCCGCACCACGCCTGGGAAGGTGGTCACGAACGCGAAAGCCGGCTACAGCTGGCATAACTTCGCCTGCGCCGTCGACGTTGTGCCGCTTCGCAACGGCATTGCCGTTTGGGGCACCAAGGGCGACGGCATTGATGACAACCCTGCAGACGACAAGACCGACGACATGGAGGTCTGGCAGCGCATCGCCAGGCACGGCAAGCAGGCAGGCCTTGAGTGGGCTGGAGACTGGGAATCGTTCAAGGAATACGCCCACTTCCAGTACACCGGCGGTCTGTCGATGTCCGAGCTGCGTGCTGGGAAGGTGCCGCAATGAACCCGGTTGCGATCATTCTGGCGATCAGCCTGCTGGGCAATGGTGTGCTGGGCTGGGCCTACCTGACCAAGCGCGACACGGCCGTCGTTGCCACGACAAAGCTGGAGACAGCGGTCGAGGGCGTCAACAACTGCAATGCAAGCGTCGACGGACTCGGCACCGCGACCGAGAAGCGGGCCGCTGCGGCCGTGCCGGCACGCGCCGCGGCCGCAGCCAGCGCCACCAGGAGCAATGCGAAGGCAGACGCGATCCTGTCCACGCCGCCTGCAGCGCCTGGCAATGACTGCAAGTCGGCGACGACCCGCGCAAATAACTGGTTTAAGGAAGCACCATGAAACGAAGCATCTTGTGCGCGGCGGCTCTGGCGGCCGTCTTACTTTTGGCCGCCTGCGACACAGTGCCGAAAGTGCCGGCCGGTAAGGTTGCGGTGGCCATCGAGTGCCGCGAGCCGGAGCCTGCCCGGCCCAACATGCCGACCGAGGCACTGAAGGCCCGCGGCTGCCCATCTGGTGAATGCGTCGATGAGCTGCTGCAGGCCAGCCTGGCCGAGAACTTGCGCCGCGAGGGCTATGAGGGGCAGTTGCGCACCGCTTTGCGCGTGTGTACAGCGCCAATCGCCGGCAGTGCATCCGAATACACAGGAGGTGAAGCCAACCGCTGAACCTTAGAACAGGGCGACTGGGCAAGGTGCGCTAACACCGAACCCAGCCGCTTTCCACAGATCTAGCCTGTGAGCCAGCCAAGGCCCTGCCACCTCCCGGGAGGCAAGGGCAGTGTAACAACCTCTGGACCTCTCACAAATGGCATCCCCAATCATTCCGTGGCTCGGTGGCAAGCGCCGCCTGGCCGACACCATCATTCCGCGGTTTCCACCGCACGACTGTTACGTTGAGGTCTTCGCCGGCGGCGCGGCGCTGTATTTCCTCCGGCAGCCGGCTGAGGTCGAGGTCATCAACGACATCAACGGCGACGTCATCAACCTCTACCGCGTGGTCAAAAACCACCTTGAGGAATTCATTCGCCAATTCAAGTGGGCGCTCAGCAGCCGCGAGGTCTTCAAGTGGCACCAGCTGACCGCCTCGGAGACGCTGACGGACATCCAGCGTGCTGCCCGGTTCTATTACCTGCAGCACCAGGCGTTTGGCGGCCGCGTGCAGGGTCAGAGCTGGGGCACGGCCACCACCGCCCCAGCCGTCAACTTGCTGCGCATTGAAGAGCAGCTCAGCGGCGCGCATTTACGGCTGGCCAGCGCCTACATCGAGCGGCTCGACTGGAAGGACTGCATCAAGCGCTACGACCGGCCACACAGCTTCTTCTATCTGGATCCGCCCTACTGGCAGACCGAGGGCTATGGCGTGCCTTTCGAGTGGGCTGAGTACGTCGCCATGGCCTCGATCATGCGCAACCTCAAGGGTAAGGCGATGCTCAGCATCAACGATCACCCGGACATTCGCGCCTGCTTTGCTGGCTTCCACGTTGCGGAGGTGCCCATCAAGTACACCGTGGGCGGCGGGGAGGGTGTGGATCGCATGGAGCTGATCATCAGCAGCTGGGACGTCGACGCGGATCCGGCCGGCCTTTTCTGATGTCAGACCTGCGCAGTCTGGTACTCGCAGTACTGCTTGCTGGAACGTGCGAACAGAGCGGTACTGGGCACCAGCAACAAACAAAGAGGATCTGCATGACCACCCAGCCCACACCTAACCCGCTTTTTGAGCGCATCGCCCGCGAACACCTACATGTCGAAACGCTGGTGACCCGAAAGATGGACGGCCTCGATTTCCACGAGGTGGCGGTCTGGTCGATTGAGGCAGCCTTGCAGGCCGCGTATGACGCCGGAAAGGCCTCGGCATGACCACGGCAGCCGCCACGGCCTACGCGACCCAGCATAGGCTGGCAATGGAGCGCCTGAAGCGCCTGCAGCCGGCACTTGATGCGCACCAGGCCAAGGCGGCGGCCGATGCCGGCAACTGGGGGTTTGGTGGCGACTTGGTCGAGTTCAATGCCAAGGTGATGGAGGCGCTCGCAATGGTCGGCGGCCTGACAGAAGATGAGACGACAGTGCACCGGATCTAGGCCGGAAAACAAGAAACCCCGCTGGCTCACGCCGGCGGGGTTTTTTTACGTCTGTACTCAGCTGATCGAGGGATCCAGCGGGCCGTAGTGCGTGTCGTCGACGTTATCCCAGACCGGGTGGAACGGGTCGGCCTTCATGGCGTCTGTCAGGCTGGCCTTGCTATTGCGCAGCTTCTCGGCGTCGATCACCACCTTCGTGCCTGGCGGCTTCAGCAGCCAGCGCTGCGAAAAATACTCGACCTTGCTCTTGTGGCCGCCACGGAAGGAATGCCCCACCGTGCCCTCGATCACCAGGCTCTCAGCGGACATGCCCACCAGCTGCACGTGGTGCATCAGCAAGACCGGGTCGTGCGGCTTGGCCGGGTCGATCACCTCAGCCATCAACTCACTGCGGCCACCAAAACGGCGCTGACCACCACGTTGCCTTGACGCGGCTTTCGCATCATTGCCGGCAGCGGATCCGCTCCCTTGCCGTCGAGAATGTAGATATCATAAAGCACTGTAAAAGCATACAGTATTTTTCGATCTGGCCGGCTCGGGATTGTTTGGAATATACCCAGCAAGAACGGCAACAATCGACCATCCACTTTCCCGATTTTGGAATATCAAACCGGGGCGCAGGGCGCATGGTTGCTGCGTTTTGGTGCAGGCCTGTCACGCCGGGGGTCGCGGGTTCGAGTCCCGTCCACTCCGCCAAATATTTGTTTGGAATCAATGGGTTACAGCTTTATCGCTGTAGCCCATTTTTGTTTTTGGAATATCTTTTCCAGACTTTGGAATATGTTTTGTGGGTATTACCTCGGGGTAGAGGGAATGTTTACCCACTACGCCGCGGGCTTTGCGCGCTTGACTGGCCGCCTGTCGTACACAGTTGCGATCATCTTGCCGTCACGGTGGCCGGTTGCGTTTTGCGTGTCGTCGTCGCCGCGTTCCATCTTGTCGGTGACGCCCTTCGGACGGCAGTCCTGCAGGTTGAACTTGCGGAAGGCGATGTGCTTCTCGGCGGCCTCGATCTCGCACTCGCGCATGAGGTCATCAAGCATGGCCTTCCAGCCGCCCTTGGTATAACGCTGCCCGCGCATGTTGCCGAAGATGTACATGCTGCCGGCGACGTGATTGCGCTTGATGGCCAGCGCTTCATTGACTGTCTCGCGCAGCTCGGGACTCCACTCGATCAGCACCTGGGACTTGGTTTTGTCTTTGCCATCGTCCCACAGCATGCCGGTATCCTTCACGGCGTCACGCATGATGCCGCGCACTTCGACCGACCGACGAATACACAGCCAGGCGGTCTTCAGGGCCAGCGCGACGATCAGGCGTGAGCCGCCAAAGCGCCGTCCGACAGAAACCGCCAGATCCATTTCTTCTTGCGCCACCAGCCGGTGCGTTTTCTTGGTCTTGTTTTTCGTCAGGCCATCGAGCGGGTTGACTTCGATCAACCGCTTGCGGATTCCGTGTTCAAGAATCAGCCTGGCCAGCGCCATTTCCTTGTTGCCCTTTTCAGGCCGCGGCCGTGGCTTGACCTTGTTGCCGTCCTTTTTGTCAATGAACGTGGCGTGCAGGCACGCCTCCAGATAGTCGTAGGCCATGGCTCGGGTGATCTCATGCGCCTCGAAGTGCCCCCACGCCTGCACAAGATTCTTGGCTTCGTTGCGGTTTTCCTTCAACGTAGAAGCGGCGCGCTTGTTGGCTGCGTTTGCCGGCAGCGCCTCCTGCCATTTGAACCAGTCATCCACCAGGCCCTTGAAGCCGCCGGCCGGCACTTCGTGCATGACGTTGACGGATTCTTCAATGGCCCTGCGGCGGAGCTTGGCTACCTGCAGCAGGTCGGTCACAGGGCATTCGTATTTGAAAGCCCAGACGCCGGTGGGCATCTTGTAGCCGATGCTGTACACGCGCACGCCGCGGCGTTCATACACGCGGTAAGGCAGGCCGTCAGGTTCGTCGCGTAGGCGTGTCATGCTGCTCGATTAAAGAAAGCGAGTTTAGCCACCTTGGTCGGCCGCTCGGTTTCCCCGCGGCTGACGGTTTCGTAATGGACGCGCTCCAGCACCACGCCGCCCTTGCGCGAGATATAGGCGCGAATGAAGCCGCGGTTGTGCAACACCCGAAGCTGCTTGCACGACTGGGTGTAGCCAGTGATGGCCTCCAGTTCGGCGGCCGTGAGTGTGATGCCGGTGGTCATTGTTGTGGTTGCGCCTTCTTGTAGCTCAACGTCATGATCCAGAAGTAGCCGTCATCACACGGCCCCACAATCCCGGCGTCGGTGATCGACGGATCCCAAACGATGGCGTTGTCGAGTGCAACGACCGTATGGTTGACACCCGTCCGGCTGCGGCCGCAAAGCATGTAGTGGATGCCGGGGTTGGAAGCGCCCATGTAGTCGAGAATTGGTTGCAGCTCGCCGGTGAATGCGAACTGCATCGGGAACAGGTCGTGTAGTTGTAAAAACTCCTTCACAGCCGCTTCAAATGCCTTGCCGTCGTTGAAATGCACACCAAAGTGCGGCACATCTTTCGGCAGCTTGTCCAGTAGGCAAGCAATGGCGGTGCGGTGGCAGTCACCGTAGATGCCTTCTTCTGGCTTGTGGTGGAACAGTTGCTTGTGAAATTGCATGATCGTTCCTCAAAGAGCGCAGGGTGAAAACGGCAGCCAGCCAACAGGCTTGCCCACACCATCAGTGAAGTGGTCGTGCGTCCAGCACCAGCCAACAAACTGCCATTCGTCCACGCCGGTGTTTTTGAAGCTGTTGCAGCCAATC
The DNA here is from genome assembly GCA_040385775.1 of Pseudomonadota bacterium. Taxonomy (GTDB): domain Bacteria; phylum Pseudomonadota; class Gammaproteobacteria; order Burkholderiales; family Burkholderiaceae_C; genus Polaromonas. The sequence goes on along the minus strand of JAZKGR010000034.1, from coordinate 24,334 downwards.
GTGTGCTGCGGCGCTTCGTGATCCTCCAACTGGTGGTCTTCAAATTCAACCAGCAGCCGGATGATCGAGCCGTCCAGTGGTGCGGTTGACATGTCATTCCACGGGCGGCTGAAAGTGGAAGAGTTGTGGTGCCACAGAAACGCGCAATAGGCGGCCACATCAACCGGATCGCCCTTGTCGACGTGGTCAAGCAACTGCCGGCGGCATTCATCGAGCCAGTCGTCTTTTGCCCATCCGTCGGTGTGGCCGTATTTCTTCTCAGCTACCAGTAGCTTCCGAGCCAGTGCGCGGGCAAACCTGACGACCAGATTCTTGGTGAGCGGATGCAGTTCTTCAGCTGTAGATGAGAGCCAGGCGGTCATTGATGCAGCCATTGCAGGGGGCGGCTCCGCTGGAAGCGTCTCCCACACCAGCACGCGAGGCACAGCGGTTTCAAGTTTCAAGACGCCTTCAGCACGCCGCCACGCCCGATTCTTCCGGTTGCGATATTCGGCCCATTTCTTTATTACCGCGCTGTCTTCAAAATCGTCGTTGCGCGGAAGGCTGTCACGCAGCTTTTTGCAGGCCACCAGTTCGGCCAAGGCGTGGAAAGATGGCACGGTAACCGGCTGCTGTTCCGCCGTCAGCCTGTAGACGGCGACATTGGTGATTTCTCCGACCTGTTGATGAAAGCAAAAAGGATCCTGACTTTCGTCTCTTGTCCAGTTTTCGTCGAGGTCAGCAAACCGCTCCAGCTCGGCCTGCCAAATTTCAATGTCCAATGCGCTTGTAAGCGTTTCGCTGCCCATGGTTTCCAGCCTGTAGCGGCGCAGCATGGCCGGCCAGCCGCCAGTGACGATGAAGGCGTGCGCGCCTTCACCGTGAAAAACAATGGAAAAGGCCGCGTCTTGAAGACAAGGGTGGGGCGCGATCAATTCGAGAGGTGAGACGTATGCGGTCACGCCGCCTGGCTGTTCGGCGCTCATGCTGGCACCTTTGCTGTATCGGTGCCGTGAAGTCGCTCGACCTCGGCAAGCAACGTGTCGCGGATTTCGCCGTCATCGCCGCCAATCATTTTGCCGGCGCGCCATAGCTGAGCGATGTATACCGCACGCTTCACATCAGCTGGTATTGGCTCAATCGCTGCCGGCAGAGGCCTCCTACTGAGCCAGATCTGTACAAGCGTGGCAATGATGGGCCAGTGATCGAGGCGACCTCGCAGGCGGTGAGCGTTCAGGTTGCCCTTGAGATTGGTCACTACGTTTTCGCGGCTGCTTTCAGGCAGGCCCTTGTATTCGATGAGCCAGTCCACCGTTTCCTCTGCGGATAGATCCTTTACAAGGCGGTCAACTGGGTCGGTGCGCAGGTTGCATGCAACTTCTTTGTTCATAGCGGCTTTCTTGGTTTTGGTGGCTTGAAATTGGCGACGCACTGAGCGCCGCCGACGGTGATTGAGTAGGTGCCGGTTTCCTTGTTGCGGTCGATGAGGCCGCACATCATGAGCAGGCTGGTTTCGCTGTGAATGCCGGCGTCGAGGTCTGCCTCGGCTTCCAGCGCCAGACCGGCGATGCTTTGGTGGCTCGCCACGATGCGGAGGACGCGCCTGGCGAGGAAGGGCAGGTCTTCCATGGCGGTGACCCGGTGTTGTAGGCATGCGCTCATGAGCGATTCGCCTTCAAAGCAGCTTCAGCCGCCAGTGCGCGTTCCCGCCAGAATGTTTCGGCTTCGGTGGTCGTTGCTGGCCGGCAAAGCGATGCGACCCATGTTTCGGTGTCGCCGTCGCCTGTGTCTATCCACGCCGTGGGCCGGTCTGAGTAGCCCACCATGAGGCCGATGGTGTGGGGCGCTTTGGCGTTTCCCATGGTGACGACGATCACCGTGTTCAGAGACTCGGGGGTGATCATGATTCCGCCGGCACGTCAAAGAAACCCAGTGCGCCCTTGAAGGGCCGAAAGGGCAGCGGTTTTGCGCTGGCCAGCACAAATCCGTTCTCGCCCATAAACCAAGGCGATGCATGTTCCTGCACGCAGCCTGTAATGACGGCGCTGCCGATGATGCCGCCGCGTGGTAATTCATCGCGCTTGAGCAGCAGCATCAACTCCTGGCGCTTTTCTGCCGGCAGCGGCTTGAAGATCTCGGCTGCGTAGTACACGGCGTCTTCCCACTCGCCGTTCGTCATGCCTTTGGCTGCGTGAATCAGCACTGGGCCACGGAAGCGTGTGGGCCAGCACCTGTTTTCTATATCCTTGCCGCAGTGGATGATGAGCGTTGCCCACGGTTGTCGAATTGCAAGGGCTTTCATGCCGCCATGCCTCCAAAAAGCCCGCCGTGGGCACGGTGCAGCGCCTCCGAGCAGGCGGGGTTAATCCAGACCATTTCAGTGCGCAGGGCGGTGCCGCGGCCGGCGCTGATTCGCGCCTTGGTGCTGTGGGTTGCCCAGCCCTTGAGCAGGTCGTCATAGATCTCGTTCGGGTAGCCGCACAGCACGACCATGCCGGCGAGGCCGGTCAGGGCCGTGAGCAGCTCGGCGTGGCCGTCATCGGTCAGCTCGTGCCGATAGTTGCCCTTGCCGCGAATTACCCGCGTCTTGAAGACGTAGGGCGGATCCACGAAGTGCAGGGCGGTCGGTTCGTCATGCTGCTGCAGAACTTCAATCGCCGGCCGGTTCTCGATCAGCACGCCGGAAAAACGCTCGCCGGCATAAGCGATGGCCGTGGGGTAGGTGGCCCAGTCCTGCTGTGCGGTCGTGAAACGGCGTTTGAGGTCGGTGCGCAGACCTGTGGATCCTTTGCTGGCACCAGCGCTGCCAAAGCCCATCTGGGCACGAATAGCCAGCCGCCTGGCGCGCTCCAGCGGATCCGTCGACGGCAGCCAGGCCTGCTCGAACTCGGCGCGGGCGTAGGGCGTCAGCCGGCACGCTTCGATCAGCTGGGCGCGGGTGGCCGGGTCGCGGATGATGGTGAAGAAGTTCACGACGTCACCGTCCAGATCGTTGTAGACCTCACCATGGGCACGCGCCTTGTGCAGCAGCACGCCGGCAGCGCCGCCGAATGATTCGGTATAGACGGTGTGGGCCGGGAAGAATTGCAGGATCCACGATGCCAGGCGGAACTTGGCACCGTGGTAACGCAGCGCGGGCCGTGGGGGGGCAATGGTCACCGCTTCACCTTGGCAAGTGCATCCCTCACAGCGTCGTCTATGCGGCACTGGATTGATCGTTCGGTGGGGATGGGTTCGGTGCGAAGCAGGCGGCCCAAGATCTCGCGGTATTGGTCAACTGGCATTTCTGCCATGACCGCGGCCTCTGCTGTCAGGAGGTCGAAGGCTTCGCTTCCGGGGCCGAGGATGTAAGCCAGGCGTGGATCCTGATGCATCCGTTTGATGATGTATTTCACTGCAGCGCTCATTTCCGCCATCCTTTGCGCTCTTGCTTCCACTGGGCAACAGGCTTGCCTTGCTGGGGTATGCGTGGTGGCTTCTCGGTGGGCGTGAGAGTTACCGGCCAGAACCGGCGGCCATCGGTGCATTCAAACTTCTCGCCGCTGCTGAAAAATTCGATGCGGCCGGCCTCTTTTGGAATTTCTTCCAACACCGTCACGTTCTCCTGCGACAGGAGCCAGAGCAACATGGCAGCGGAACACCCGCCGCCGCCGATGATTACGAAGGTGGTCATTCGTCTCCCTCCCATGGCTTGCCCAACTGCGGCAGGAAAAAGCTATTGATATGCACAGGGGATGACCGAAGGTGCGCTGCTTCCGCAGGCGGCGGGAACACGATCACAAGGCGCTCTTCACGAATCAGCCAGCGGTTGAGGTAGCCTCCGCCCACGCGGACGAACCGCTTTTCAATTAAAAGGGCGGGGTACTGACGGCACGCATACTCATATTGCAGCCGTCGCCGAAGCCTTTCAGGGAGCGGGGAAAAGTAGGGTGGACGCTTGTTCATGCCGCCTCCAGCATCATTTCAGGCAGCCACGGCTCATCGCTGTAGTTCGCGGCCGTGACGGCGTATTGCAGATCTGGCGGCACGGCGTTGCCGATCATGTGCACCTGCTGGGCCGTGTTGAACATGCGGCCGTCGTGGCCGTGCGTGATGATGTACTGAGGCGGGAAGCTGGTGGCGTTGGCCAACTCCCGCGCCGTGAGCATGCGCAGGCAGATATCGACCACGACATACGGCTCGCCCTTGATCCAGACGGTGACCAGTGCCAGGCGCGCCCGGGTGGTCAGCGTGTTGGTGGGCTTGCGCAGCTCGCTCCATTGGCCGCCCTCGCCGTAGTACTCGATCAGGAAGGCAGCGCATCGCAGTGCGCCTTCCTCGACCTCTGGGCTGAGCTTGTACTCAACCACGGCGTGATGGGTGCCGCTGGCGGCCACGGTATCAATCGGCTCCCGCACGTCGCTGCCGACCATGTTGTTGCGCAGGGTGGCGACCGAAGCGGACACAAGTCCCAGGGTGTTGCCGGTGCTTGGCCGCTTGGGTGAGCCGCCGGCCACGACGGTGGGCGTGGGTTCGGTCAGCGCCTGGCCGACCGCGCCGGTGTTGAACTTGGTCAGGAAGGCTGTTACCAGCGCCCGGTGGTTCTCTGTCGTGATAACGCCGAACGGGTCATTGGCGCTTTTTGGCTTGCCGCTGTAAATCGGCCCGCCGGCGCCTACGATGACCGGAGTGGCGAGCATGAACTCGCCGCCTTTGGCGGTCGTGACAACCGGCAGCGGGTTGCGGATGTTGATCGCCCTGTCGCCGGACTTGGTGTGGGTGATCGGCACGATGAACGGATCCGCGCAATCCAGCACGTAACGCTTGAGTCCGATGGCAACCCTGCGCATCGTGGCCGGTGCCAGTGCGCGCTTGCGGCCAAAGATGCTCTTGGTCGGGCGGCTGAAGTCGATGCAGGTATGCGCGGCCACCCAGCGCTTCTGGCCCTTCTTGGGATGCTCGTAATGCGTCGGCTCAGGCCACACGATGGCGTTGCCGTTGCATTTGGCGATCATGAACAGGCGGTTGCGCCGTTGGGGCACGCCGTAGTCGGCAGCGCACAGCACGCGGTCGTCAACCTCGTAGCCCATGCCGCGCAGCAGACCTTTGAAGCGCTGCCACGTTTGGCCCTTGCGCGCCTTGTCAGGTATCAAGAACTGTTCCCGCAGCGGGACATACTCGCCCTTGGCTGCGACGGTGCCGTCCAGTTTCACGACCCGCTTGGTGGCCTTGTCGCGCTTGGCGATCAGCGGCCCCCAGTCCTGAATCTGTTTGACGTTCTCCAGCGTGATGACCTCGGGCCGCACCTGGCCGGCCCATTTGATGACCACCCATGACAGGGAGCGGGTTTCCTTGTCACGCGGCTGGCCGCCCTTGGCCTGGCTGAAATGCGTGCAGTCAGGGCTGGCGTGGAAGTAGCCTACGCAGCGGGCACCCGTGAGTTTGCGCGGGTCGAGCTTGCGCACATCCTCGATGTGATGCTCGGTCTGCGGGTGGTTGGCGGCGTGCATCGACAGTGCTGTCGCGCTGTGGTTAGCCGCGATATCGACGTGCCGGCGAATGTGCTTCTCGATGCCGCTGCAGGAGCCGCCGCCGCCGGCGAATAGCACGATGACCAGCTTGGCCGCGAGATTGAGGGCGAACTGTGAGCTGAGCATCAGTGCATTCCCTCTGCCGATGCGTTGCGAAATTGTTTCAAGCAGTCAAAGCCGGTAGCACCGCACGACCGCATGTGCTGGTTGATTGCTTCGCTCAGTTCGGCCCAGCTGTTCAGCTCCTGCCGCGTGGCTTCGACCATGTCCGTTGCATCTGTGTGCACCTGAACACCCACGCCTGTCGGCACTTCCTGAATGACGATGGACATGGTGATCATTTGGACACCAGCACCGTGCGTGCGCCACGTTCGCTGCAGGCGCTGACAACGCCGGCGGCTTCCAGCCTGTCCAGCACGGCGCGGGCGGTGTCGTGGCCGATGCCCAGCTCGGTCTTCAGCAACCGCACGCTGGCCTTCTGCTCGCGTTTAACGAGCGTCGCGGCCTTCTTGTCGAGCGGGTCTACCAGCTCGGCGGGCTTGGCTGTTTTACTTGCCGCCCCTGCGTTTGATTTAGCGGCCTCGGCTGGCTTAGCGGAAGGCGCAGCGGTCTTAGCCGCCTTGGGGGGAAACGGCCAGGCTGAAACGGGCTGCAAAGCCGCCGGTGCGGCTTTGCCTTCAATGCCTTGCATCGCCTCAGCGATGCCTGATATTGCTTCCTGAGTGGTCGTCTTGCCCTTTTTAAGGGTGGGCTTGGCCCCATCAATAGCGGTAGCGGGGGCGCTACCCATAGGCTGCGCCAGCGGGGTCGTGGGTGAAGAGCCTTTTTTGCCGGGTTTGGCAGCTTCTTTCAGCGTGCGTATCGCGTCGTAGGTTTCATCTTTGACGGCCTGCACAGCATCCTTGTGCACTTTTTGCAGGTTGACCTTGGTGGTGCCGGCGAGGGCGTCAAACAACGGGTGCGGTGCATCTTTTTGAAGGGGGGCGTCACGCTCATCCAGCACCATGAAAAGAGCCAATGACTTATAGAGGCTTGCGTCATCGCACGCCTGCAGTCTCAATTCGACGGCGTCACGGGTGGTGGTTGAAAAATTCTTGTCTACAGTGACCTGCAGCACCGTCGCAGTGTCTTCGTGGCCCAAGTGGTATATCGCATCTTGCAGCCAGGCGCGAAGCAGGGTGGGCGAGATCAGCGCTGCGGCCTTGTCTGCTGGAGTCTTGTAGATTGCGTCTTCCAGCGCCGCGAACATCGCCTTTCGGGATGCCTTTTGACAGGCCCTTTCCATGCCGACCTTGAGCTTGGTGACTTCTTCGTCCAGCGCGTTTTCCTTTTTGCGCTTTTCGCCCTCGACCTTGATCAGGCCTTTTGCCAGCAGAACCGCTTCAGCCTCTACGGTGGGCACGGCCTTGATCAGTTCCTTCGTGTACGGGTTCTCGATCAGCACCGGGTCGGGTGCGTCGTCACCGAGCAGCTTGCCGAGCTGGCGGCCGTCAGCGTCCATCCGCTGCTGGGTCAGCGGGCTGTATCCCTTGAGCGCACCGCTCTGGGCGCTGCAGATCTTCTTGGCCTCTGCGCCGTCGATCACGCGCATGCCTTTCTTCTCGGCCTTGTCCATCAGGGCGGCGCGGTGGGCGGTGGTCTTGCTGTTGAAGCACGCGGGGTCGGTGCAGATATCGCGGCCTTCAACGTCGCTGAACAGCTCGGGGTTTGCGCCGGTGCGTTTGGGGCATTCTTTGCAGCTGCCGGCGTCTTTCACCAGGCCGATATCGGTGATCTTGAAAATGGCCTTGTCGAGGTGCAGCAGCACGTTCTGCTGTAGCCAGCGCTGGAACTCGCTCACGCTAGGCCGGTCACCGCCGCCGCCTGGCTTGGGCTCTGTGGCGAAGGCCAGCGCCTTGATCTGCAGCTTGGTGTCTGGGATCCGGGCGATGCGCAGGGCGTGGCTGGCGTCAATCTTCTCGGCGCGCAGGGCATCCTTGGCTTCCATACATAGATCTAGCAGCTTGGTTTTGCTGTAGACATACTCGCGGCTGCGGCCAACCTTTGCGCCAACCTGATCAGCGGTCAACCCGCCGTGATTGATGCGATGCGCGAAGGCTTCGCCCTCTTCCAGTGGCGTCAGGTCTTCACGGGCAAGGTTCTCGATCAACTGGATATCGAGCGCCTCGGAGTCGGTCAGCTCGCGAAGAATGAACGGCACCTTCTCAAGACCCGCAATGCCGGCGGCCAGCCACCGCCGTTCGCCAGCAACGATTTCATAGATGGGCGCTACCCAGCCTTGATATTTTTGACCGCGTGGGCGGGTTGTTTCTTCCATGCGGCTGCCGGGCAGCTTTCGCACGATCAACGGTGACTGGATGCCAAACGCCTTGATGGTTTCAGCAAGGGCGGTGAGTTTGGCGGGGTTGAAGTTTTTGCGATTGGTGAGACTCGGGACAAACAGGCCTCGTGCCGCGTAAGAGATCTGATCGCCCTCTGTGGAAGTTGCGGGTTTGTCGATGACTGCGTTCATGCTGTGGCTCCAGTGGTTTGCGGGGTGGGTGCTGCCGCGTGCCATTCCTGGGCGGCCGATGCTTGGTGGGCCAGGCCCATGCGGAAAACGTCAAACGCGCTCAGGTCGGCCTCGCGCTGGATCCAGCTACCGACTACCAGCAGCCGCAGCTTGATGAGGTCGGCGTCGTTGTCGATGACAAGGTCGGGCTTGAACTGGCTGCCGTCTGATTCGCTGACGTGGCTGGTGTCGTGTGCAACACCTGGCCGCTTGACCTGCCAGATCACGCCGCCCATGGAGCGGATGCACTCGGCCTCGTTTTCAAACCGGACATCGCTGATCACCGTGCGCCACTGGTGGCCGTCCTGATGGGAACGGATCCGGGCAATCATGTTGCGCGTCCAGTAGTTCTCGTGGGTGGTCTTGCGCCGGTATTCGGTGCCCCACTGCTGCATGAGCCATCGAGGGGATCGGGGTGCCTCGAGGAAGTCGTTCATGTACGAGCCAGGTACACGTGCCGCCTCGTTCCTGAGCATCAGGCCCACGAATTCATAGTTGCGGCAATACAGCAGCGCCAGCTCGGGGTTGTCTGTCTCTTTGGTCTCGCGCTTGGTGAACCAGTTGGTGGGGCAGCCGTAGGCGGTGCAGATCTCGCCGCGCAGCGGGTCGGCAAACGCGAGTTGGGCGAAGCGCAGGTGGGTCTGCAGTAGCTGCGCGACGGTGTCTTTGCCGACAAAGGCGAGGCCGGTCAGGCCGATGATGTCTGGTTTGTTCATGGGTGGTCGTGTGAGCGGATGGAATCGGGGTGGGAGACGCTGACGCGCATGTCGGTAACAGGGGCCAGCACGGTCACGACGTGGCCTTTCAGAAACTTCTTGGCGAAGTGTTCTGCCTGGCTGCGTGTGGCGTCGGTGAACTCCTTCTCGGCGTAGCAGATCTGCGGGCCGGTCGGGTCGTTGTTTTTGACTTCAAGGCAGACCACCGGCACGACGTGCAGGTTGTCGCGGGATGGTTTGCTGCGTAGCTCGGCGTTGCGCGTCAGCCGGCCGACGATCTTGAAGGTCTGGCTCAGCGCAGGCGTGGCTTGGGTAGGTTCGGGTTTTGAGAACAGGTCGCCTGCAAACGCCGCTTCTTCCTGCAGCGCGAGCTGGGCCGGGGTGGGTGCGTGTGTGGCGGCCGGCATGTCAGGCCCCGACGTGTGTATTCGTGTGCACTGCGGTCAGTGCGCCTGCGCGCTCTGCCTGCCGCTCCATCAGCCTGGCTTCGCGGCTGGTCATCCACAGCACCGCCCACCGGGTAGCGGGTTGGTGCGGGTTGATCGTTGTGAACCCGGTGTCGAAGTCGTGATCTGCCGCCTTCTTGCCGGCTGCCCGCACCGATTCAGCCGTCTGCCTGAAGAGTTCGCTGCGGTCGATGACGGTATGCCGGCGGCTGGTGTTGATGTGCGCTCCAAGCGCGCCCGGGGCGTGGTTCGCCGCCAGCTCGACAGGGCTTCGAGGCACCGCGTGCGGTACCAGGCTGCGGGCCTTGCGGATGTCGGCCTGCATGGTCGTTTTGCTGGCTGTGCGGTAGGTTTCGCTGTCGGCGACTTCCCGCATGGACAGGTAGCCCGCCACAGCCATGAACGCCAGCGCCAGGCCGAAAACCACAGCAAGGGTGATCAGCAGCAACACGGTTGCGCTGAGGCCGGTGCGCTGGGTCAGTTCGTCCAGTGCGCCGGATGCGCTGGCAATCACGGCGATGGCCAGCGCTGCCGCGCTGTTCAGCAGTTTGTTTATGACGGCGGTCATGCTGGCACCGACACGAGGTCGCCAAAGTTGTCGGTGACGTAGTGCTTCGACTCCATACAACGCCATGTGCGGCCGTCGCTTTCGTCAACGCGCTCTTCGGTGGCCCACCAATGACGTGGGCAGCTTGCGGCCTGACTGGGGGGGTAAATGTTTCCCTGAGACTTTCCGTGCGTGTAATGCATGGTCATAGAGCCGTATCGCGAATACTGGCTCTGGATGCCCTGCGCGTTCATTACTGGCCCTGGGGTGTGACCGCCGATCATGCTGGCACCTTTGAGGCTGCATGACTCTCCAGACGGGCAACACACTCGGCAAACAGCTGGTCGCGCATCAGCGCAACGTGATCGACGCTGATGCGCTTTGTGACCTCAACAAAACGCAGGCGGCGCGGATCCTCGCCCAGATCCAGTAGCGAAAGGTTGGAGGTAGTGCCGGCGAAAACGTGTGAGCGTGGCACTTGAACGACGGCTTTGCTGTAGCTGGGGCGGTATTGGTCTTGCGTCTCCGTGAGGCAGGCCTTGAGCTTCTGCAGCCCGTTCCGGCCCAATGAATCGAGTTCGCACAACTCATGGATCCAGATAGGCTCTGAAATGTGGTTCTTGTTCAACGGCCAGTGCAGGTCGCAAAAGAATTCACCCGCCAATGTTTTCAGCAGCCTCGATTTGCCGCAGCCTTGCCGCCCAACCAGCACCAGCATCGGCCCGACAACGCAGCCTGGCTGCAAGGCCCGCGAAGTCATGTCCAGCAGGAACTGCTCGCCGACATGTTGAAGGCCTGTGCGATCCGTATCTGAGAGGTTTTGCGGATCGCCGGCAATGGCAAAAATCAGCCAGTTTTTAAGCCGTGGCTGGCCGTCCCATTCGAGGGAGTAGAGGTATTCCTGTACACCGCTGAGTTGGCCGGGTGCCTCGCGCATGGTCATGGCTGCGGCGCTCACGATGGCTGCTCCAGCAATTGGCGCAGCACGGACTGAGCCTGCGGGATCTGCCACTGGCGCTCGGCCTTGATGGCCTCATCGAGCAGGCGGCGGGCGTGGCTGGGTTTGGAAACCAGCTGGCCGGCGAGGGCGAAACACAGCCGCGGCTTGTGTTGGTGGGTGGGTGGTTGCTGGGTATGCAAAATCGGCCTCCAGTTGGTTGGGATGGCCGTAATTTACCCGAGGGTATATTTACCTGTCAATACCTATGGGTAAAGTAATTTGCAATCAGACACAAAAAAGCCACCGCAAGGGGTGGCTGACTGCCGGGGCGCTTGCTTTTAGTTGCCGAACATCCCGGTGATTTCAAAGCCGCGCCGGGTGGCGATAGGTCGTTTTGACTTCCAGTCGGCGATCACCATGGCGGGCCATTTGTTTGTTTTGGGGTTGCAAACTTCGACCATGTAAGCCGCGTCGGTGTAGCCGATCTGGTCTTTTGGTGGCATGGCCGCCCACTTAACCGGGTTGACGTAAACATAGCCTGCGTTGTCGCCTTTGGTGTGCCCGGGCAGGAACTCGCTGATCGTGTCGGGCATCAGCCTGGCGTAGTTGCCCTTCACCTCCGTCTGGAAGGCCTGATAGTCCTTGACCTTGCTGCAAGCCGCCTTGGTGCGCGTGTAGTAGGCCACGGCCGCAGCATCGTCCGCGCCATGGGCCGCAGCCGCCAGCGTGAGCAGTATTGCACCTGCAAGTCTCATTGCCGCTTCTCCCTGTTCTGATGCCGGGCTTGGAATAACAGCACCGTCGCGCCCAGCTTAGCCAACGGTGCCGTTTTTATGCGAAGTGTGTTCCGTCAGAGTCTCGATGATCTTGGCGGCTTGGTCGAGCTGGTAGGGCTCCATGTCTTCCATGGCCTTCACGACCTGGGCTATGCGTTCGGCCTTATAGGCGCTGTCAGGCTCAACCTTCTTGGCTCTTTTGGCAGCGCCAACCTCATCGCCAGGCTTGGCTGGCAGCTCAGCACCGAGGGGTAGGTCAAACCAGCCGGCCGATAGCTTATAGGCGGCTCTGATTGCCGTCATGTTTGCCAGGCCGAGGTTCTTCCGGCCGGCCTTTGCCTTCGGGTACAGCAGTCGGGAGACGTAGGTTGGGTCGATGCCGGTGTCGTCGGAGAACTTGCGCTGCGATATGCCGAGGGCAACCAGCAGCTCCATCAACCGTAAACGCCAATGCTCATGGGGGTTTTCACTCATTGGGCGGGATTGTGAAATCTCTATACCAATAGGTAAATGACCTAGGGGTAAATTATTTATTGACAAAAATAAATACCCCGGGGTAAAGTCTGCGCCTTATGGAAGAACTTTTGAAATACCTGAACAGCTTGCCCGCTGAGGAAAGGGCACCCTTTGCCAAGCGGTGCAACACGACCGAGGGCTACATCCGCAAGGTGTGCAGCACGGGCGGCAAGCTGGGCGAGGGTATTTGCATCAACGTCGAGCGCGAAAGCGGCCGCAAGGTTCTTTGCGAGCAGATGCGGCCAGACGTTGACTGGCATTTCATACGCAACACCGCGCCCGTAGGGCAGCGCCCACTTTTCGCGCAACCAGCACCCGCCTGCTGAGCCTGTCTTGAACACCCGTTTCCACCATGCCGCCATCACATCTGGCGCGCCCGTTTTTGATTCCTTTGTCTCCTCACTCCGGTGCGGGCAGGTGCCGGGGTTTGGACGCGCCGGGGCAGCGTGGCTTTTTCTTGTCGTTGGTTGAGTCATGCAAAAAATTTTGCTGTTGATTCAACTGGTAATTCAACCGGTATTTCGTTGATATTTTTCTATCGCCCCAGAGGGAAAACCCATGCAGCTCAGATTGCCCATGCTCACCTACTACGACGGGCCGCGGCTGGTCGCTCAGGAAGTCGTCGACGCGGTGAATACATACCGCCAGGCGGTGCTTCAATGTTGGGAGCTGCGCAGCCGGCGCGGTATGACAAAGGCCGTGCTGGCCGAGGAAGCCGGGCTTTACGCCTCACACGTCAGCGACTACCTCAACCCGCACCCCACCAAGCGCGAGCTGCCGGCAAAGCACATTGCAAAGTTTGAGGAATCGTGCGGCAACCGGATCATCAGCCAGTGGCTTGCCAAGCAGGCCAACCTGACCATTCTGGAAGTGTTCATTGAGCGCAGGGCGGCTTGATGTCGCTCATTTTTGTGGGCAAAACCCTTCCATATGACCTGCAACGCCATGCGGTCTACAGCTTGCCCAGTGGGCACTATGTGCTTCTCGGCAACCTTGAGCCACAAGGCATCAGCGCCTTCCTCGTGAACGCCAAAGTCATGGAATACGTGAAAGGCGGCGGCATGTACCTGCCAGCCAAGTGGCTCTACAGCCATGCCCGGCTGTGCTGGTCAGCTGCTGACTGGCAACGCCGCGTGACGGACGTGGCCGATGACCTTGTGGCCGAAGTTGCCAGGCGCGAGCGAATCGACCTCGCGCATGAAATGGACGCACTGCGCGCCAAAGCGATCGACGCGGAACACAAGGCGCAAAAAGATGCCAACCGCAGGCTCTTGAAGCTGGCCGCCTGATGAAGCCACGAGATCTACACCTGGCCGTGCTGGGCGCTGTGGCTGCCTTGGAGACGGTCGATGACGACGGCGAGCGCCACGGGCCAACCTTGCGGGATCTGGCTGCAAAGCTTGAGCGCATGAATGACCGTGAGCTGAACAACACGGTGAAGAACCTGAAGCGGCGCAAGAACCTGTGCATCTTGCGTACCCGGCCCATCGCAGGCTGTTGCAAGCCCGTTGCCGAATACGGCCTGCCAAAAACGGATGCGCCTAAATCGCTCGATGCATGGCGCGCCGCAATGGCTTCCTGGGTGACGCTGCGGTGACCGAACGCGCTCCATTGCCGCCGATTCAGTTCGGGGCGCTTGCTGATGCGCTGCTGTCGCGTGCATCGTCTCTGGTGGCTGACTGGCTGCCGGGCGGAACACAGCGAGGCCATGAATATCAATGTGCGGGTTTCAGCGGCGGCGCGGGCAGTAGCCTGTCGGTCAACCTGAACACCGGGGCCTGGGCAGACTTCGCCGGGGCACCTGACGACCGCGGCATGGATCTGATCAGCTTGTACGCGGCCATCAACGGTTTCAGCAAACAGGAAATGGGCAAGGCTGCGGTGCAGCTGGCCCGTGAGGAAGGGCTCGAATCGGTTGCGGGTGTGCAACCGGCTGAAGGCGCTGCCGCCAGGCCGAAGCCGGTTAGGGCGCCTGCAGCACCTAAGCCTGGCGACCGCGAAGAATGGAAAACGCTGATGCCCGTGCCGCCCAATGCGCCGGCGACGACGTTTTGGCACCACCACCGCAACAATCGTGACCGGCAAGACCCGATTGACCACATCGCGGAATACAAGGTTGACGGCCAGCTGCTGGGCTACGTGGTGCGTTTTCTCGACAGCTCGGGCGACAAGGAAACGCTGCCACATACGTGGTGCCAGAGCGAAAAGGACGGATCCTGCAAGTGGCACTGGAAAACATGGGCTGAGCCTCGACCGCTATATCTTGCCGGGCATTCAATGCCGAAGGGCCGCACTGTGGTGCTGGTGGAAGGCGAGAAGAAAGCTGACCGGTTGCAGCAGCTGCTGGAAGCGGGCGCGCCTGGCGTCTACCTCGTGGTCAGCTGGCCGGGTGGCTGCAACGGCTGGAAGAAAGCAATGTGGTCGTGGCTTGACGATGCCACGGTCATCCTCTGGCCGGACTGCGATTCAAAGCATGAAGAACACACGCGGGCCGAAGCCAAGCGGATCACGCAAGATACCATTGATTCGCTGTCTGACCTGACGGCTGCAACGGAGGCTGAGCGAGAGATCTTGGTCAAGGCCGCCGTCAAGGTGGCACTGGCGGCGGCCAAAGAGAAAAACCCGCTTCTCAAGGCACACAAGCAGCCAGGCATGGCCGCGATGCTGGGCATCGGCGCTCTGCTGGTCTCGCAACATCGTTGTGATGTGAAGATTCTGCCGATTCCCGAGCCTGGAGTCGTCGCTGATGGTTGGGATTGCGCGGATGCTATCAATTCGGATGGTTGGGATTTTGATCGCATTCTTGAGTTCTTTGGAAAAGCTCAACCTTTGCCGTCGGAAGCTTTGTCTGAAAAGTCTGCTGATTCACCGGCTGGCGGCGGCGGAGGAAAAAAACCACCGTCCACCCAACCTCCCGCTGGCGCGGCCGATGATGATGCGGAGTCCGGACGGGGTGACCAAGTCATAAACGGGAAAGAGATCCCGTGGTGGCTGGTACCGTATTGGGATGCCGAGAAGGGCCGCTGGCTTGCCTCGCGAAAGATGGTGATCAAGGCGCTCCAGCACGACCCTGAGCTGAAGGATGTGCTGGGTATGAATCAGCTCAGCAACAACATCGACGCCCGCGTAGCGTGGCCTTGGCTTCATGCGAAAGCGGGGCCTATAACGGGCGCGATTGATCTGCTGCTGGGTGACTTCCTCTCGCGCAAATACGGTCTGCCGGCGATATCGCGGGCGGCTTTGATGGAGGGCATCGAGACGGTGGCGCATGGCCGGCCGTTTCACCCGATACGTGAATGGTTGGCCGAGGCTGGCTGGGATGGCAAGAAGCGCATTGACAAGTGGCTGATATTTGCCCTCGGCGAAACGCCGGACACGTTGGAGCCGGCCGTCTGCGAATACCTGCAGCTGGTAGGCCGCTACTGGTTGCTGGGCATGGTGAACCGTGTGATGCACCCGGGCTGCAAGTTTGACTATTGCCCGGTGCTCGAAGGGCCGGGCGGCTATCGCAAATCAACATTGGTCGAGGCGCTGGCCAGCACCGAGTATTTCAGCGACACGCACTTTGACGTGAGCCGTGGCAAGGAAGGCCAGGAGCAGGTGCAGGGCCTGTGGATGTATGAGATTGCCGAGCTGGCGAACTTCGGCAAGGCTGAGATCGGGTTGATCAAGGCGTTTATCACGGCGAAGTCAGACCGGTACCGGCCTAGCTATGGCCGCGTGGTCGAGAAATTTGACCGGCAGTGCATTTTGGTGGGCACGACGAACGAACGCACCTACCTGCGTGACCGCACGGGTAATCGGCGCTTCTGGCCCATCCCTGTACGGCACATCATCAACATTGAGTGGATCCGCGCCAATCGGGAAAAGCTGCTGGCTGAGGCGTATGCGCTCTACCTTGAGGGCGCTGCCTTCACGCCCTCGCCGGCGGATGAAAAGCGGCTGTTCCATCCGATGCAGGAAGCGCGGATGGTTGAAACGGCGGTTGTCAGCGAGATGAATCACATTCTGACCCGCAACCCGACAACTGCAGGGCCTGGCTTGCTTGTCAACAACCTGATCGACTTCGTGACGATCTCGCAGCTCACCCACGCGCTCGGCGTCGACGCGGCCAAGAGCAGCCCGGCACTGGAAGGGCAGATTCGTTCCTGGCTTGAGCATGAGGGCTGGGAGCGCACTAAGAAACAGGTTAACGGCATGCGCAACTGGGGATACCTGCGGCCGCACGGATGGCCGCCTGTTGACCCGGAAGACGCTGCCAAGGGGGTAGGTGCGCCTACCTCAGAAGAATCGACGGATGCTGTGGCGACAAGCGCAGCGGGATCGTTTTTGAAAGAGGACATTGATGACACACCGTTTTGACCATCTGGTCACGGTGCGGCAAACGCCTCGTGATGCAAGTACCACCAGACGCAAGATTGGCAGTGGTGCGCCCGAAGGGCTGGGAGGTGCGCTGCACCCTCATTGCGGCGCGACGGCGGGGAAGTCAGTGCATGGGCCTATGACGTAGGTGTCCAAAGTGTCCACGGTGGCCATGGTCTCGCTATGAGGCTGTGGTGTTGCTGGCCCTCTCCCTTTTGGGAGTCGAAGCCGCTGCATTGCCCGCCGTAGATACACCCAATGTGTGCGATGCGTATGTGGGCAGGTGCAGGCGCACTCGCGCTCGCGCACGGATGCGGTTCCCGTTATTTCTCTATTGAAGGTTATGGACACTATGGACACTCAACAAAAAGACCCAGCGGCCGACAAGATCGAATTGATCAAGACTTTGATGCCAGGCGTGTATGGCCGGATCCAGAAAAAGGCGGCTGAGATCGGGCGCGAGGCATATGCCCTTGTCCGGCGCGGTCTGCAGGGTGAGCCAAACTGCTTCTATGCGCTGGAGGGTGGCCGGGTGGTCGGCACCATGTTTAACCATCCGGCCATCAATTCAGACCTTGCCCTGCACGTCGTGGAATTCGGCAGTGCACATGTGTGCATTTGGGGCGACCAGCTGCAAGGGGTCCAACATGGCGCGAATTGACCACATCAAACATCGGCTGGAGCGGTGGGGCGCATGGATCGAACAGCGCGACTCGGGCGGCACGGGCTACCCCAAGCAGTCGTCGTTCCTTCGGCTGCCTGGCCCGATTGGCGGCAATGCCATGACCATGACGGCCAACGACCTTGAATGCAGCCAGACGCATGACGCGGTGAAGTCGTTGCGTGAACGGCGGCCTGAGTTGTACAAGACCATCGAGTATGTCTATCGAAAGAACATGGCATACAAGGCTGTGGCCTCGGCCATCGGCAAGAATGAAAGCACCGTGCGGCTGTACCTTGATCAGGCTGACTTCGCGATTGATGTCTGGCTGCGGGAAAAATCAGGGCGGCCAACGCCGATAGAAAAAACTTTGACACCTTAGCGTTGTGTGCTACATTTCTGGCACTCTCGACAAGAACCAACTTTAAACCCGCTCGGTCACCCGGCGGGTTTTGTCGTTTATGGGGTCAATCATGTGATCGGCGTTAACTTTGACACCAAGGAGATAAGGCAGGCCGCCTTTAAGTTGAGCCAGTTCGGGCCGCAGGTGCGCGCATCGGCGATGGGCGTGGGCTTGAAGAAGGTGGCGCTGCAAGGTGCGACGGTTGCAAAGCGCGCCATTACTGCCGACTACAACGTCAAGTCAGGCGAAGTTGCCAAGCGCATGCATGTAACGCTTGACCCGCGTGGGCTGGAGGCGGCCATCATCGCCAGGCCTCGCAAGTATGCGAGGGGGCCGGGAAGCAACCGGATTCCTCTTATTGAGTTCAGTGCGAAAGACACTAAAAAGTCTGGTGTCCGCTTCAAGATCAGGAAAGCAGGCGGCGCGACAACACTTCGTCATGCGTTCATAGCGACCATGCCCAGCGGACACCGGGGCGTCTTTCAGCGCGTGCCGGGCACGCGCAAGATCCGGGAGGTCGTCGGCATTGATGTGCCAATGATGTTCATGGGCAAGCGGGTCAGGCCTGCAGTACTGGCGCGCATCAGTGAGGTCGGGCCTCGCGTCATCTTGCATGAGCTTGCCTTCCGGCTGTCGAAGCTGGGATTCAAGTGACATCCAAAAAATTCAAACAAAAAAGGTACTTCCGAGGTCAAAAAACACCTCGGGGGCACTAAAAAGACTCGCGAGAAAAAAGAAATTATTGCGGTCTGGAAAAGGGCATTTCGCTTCGGTCTGGACGCTGTGCATTCGTGTGCACAGCCCTCCGGATGCGCCGGGCGCAAACATCAGGGGTGAGCGGTGGCAGACTTTGCGGGCATTCCAGATTCGCAGGTGCCTGTGGCGATGCTCGCCTCGTACCTCGGGCTGACTGACCGCCGGATCCAGCAGCTGGCCGCCGATGGGGAAATCCCACCAGGCGAAGACGGCAAGTACTGGCTGCTGGCAAGTTGCAAGGGGTACATGACCTACCTGCAGCGGGCGGCTCAGGGCAAAGCGGTCAGCGATGACGGCAAGAAAAAGCAGGGCGTGCAGATCGAACTGCTGCAGGCCCAGCGAGACTCGGCCCAGATGGAGTTGGACAAGAAACGCGGCCTGCTGCTGCCCATTGATCAAGTGCGTGAAGGAGTGGTGCGGCTCCTGAAGGTGCTGACCGAGGGCGCAGACAGCCTGCCGGATCTGCTGGAGCGCAAGGCCGGCGCAAGTGGCGCGGTTCTCAACGCCGTAAACGAAACCTGCGATGCCTGGCGACTGCGCTTGTACGAACGGGCGGTTGAGTTGCTGGGCGGCGAGATCTTGCCACTGGTCGAACAGCCTGTCGCACGCGTGGAACCCACCGGCATTGCGGAAACAGTAGAGCCGCCGGCCAAGAAAAAACGCGGCAGGCCGCGCAAGGTCAAGAGCGACGGCTTCACGCCGCAAATGTTGTAACCCGCTGGAGTTTTCAGGATGTACGCTGACGCGCAAGTCACGATGCGCGAGGCGTGCGCATTGCTGAAACCGCCGCGGCGCGTGCGCGTGAGCGACAGCACGGCGCAGCACATGTTTGTCGGCGGTGCAGGCGGCTACGAAGGCCCGTGGGATGCGTCCATGACGCCCTACATGCTCGCGCCCATGGATCGACTGAGCGACCGGAGCGTTGAAGGCGTCATCTTCTGCGGCCCGGCCCAGTCGGGTAAGACGGAGGCGTTGATCGCAGGCTGGATGACTCACAGCATCGTGAGCGACCCCTGCGACATGATGATCGTGCAGATGGCGCAGCACGAGGCGCGAGACTTTAGCAAGCGCCGGGTGGATCGTGTGATCCGGATGTCTCCGTCTCTCCGAAGCCTGATCGGCGTCGGTCACATGGACAACGTCTTCGACAAGCAGTTTCGCAACGGTGCGTATCTGAACATCGGTTGGCCAACGATCAGCCAGCTCAGCGGCAAGCCTATCCGCCATGTCGCCCTGACCGACTATGACCGGATGCCGGTGAATGTCGACGGCGAAGGCGATGCCTTCAGCCTGGCGCGCAACCGGACAAAAAGTTTCATGAGTCGCGGCAAGACGCTGGTCGAGTCTTCGCCGGGCCACGAGGTGCTGGATCCTGAATGGACGCCACGCGGCCACGGCGCGCCGCCGACCATGGGTGTTCTCGGTCTCTACAACCTGGGCGACAGGCACCGCTGGTATTGGCCTTGCCCGGATTGCAAGGCGCACTTCAGGGCTGAATGGGACAACCTGTCGTGGAAAAAGGAAATCGATGACCCGGTCACAGCCAGCCACACGGCGCACATGGTGTGCCCCGAATGCGGCAGCGTGATCGAGCCGAAGTGGAAGTCGGAACTCAATATCAACGGGCACTGGTTTAGCGAGGCCCAGAAGTTTGGAGACAGTCACCAAAGCAAGATCGGCAGCTACTGGCTGCAAGGCCCTGCGGCCGCGTTTCAAAGCTGGCAGGGATTGGTCTACAACTATCTGACTGCGCTGAAGGACTTCGAACTCACGGGCAACCAGGAGAAGCTGAAGACCACGGTCAACACCGATCAAGGCAGGCCCTACACGGTGCTGACCTCGAAGGGCGATGGCTTGGACGCGGTGCTGCTCAAGCAGCGCGCCGACGGCTACGCACCGCAACGCCAAGTGCCTGCTGCTGCGCGGTTTGTCACCACGGCTGTGGACGTGCAAAAGCACCGATTCGTGGTTCAGGTGGTGGCGTGGGGAGTTGATGGGCAGAGTTGGATCATCGACCGCTACAACCTGATCAACAGCGAGAGGATCGGCGACGGCGGCGAGCGCCTGAAAGTGTCGCCTTTCACGCACGCTGAAGACTGGCATGTGCTGGACAAGTTGCTCGATGATGAATATCTGGTTGTTGACAGCGATGTCAAAGTCAAGACGCGAATGATCGTCTGCGATTCCGGCGGTAAGGATGAGGCAACCACCAACTCCTACGCATACGCGCTTCGCTTGAAACGGCTTAGCAGAGCAGACCGCTTTGCCCTAATTAAGGGGGCGAGCACGCGCAACGCGCAGCGGATTGCCAAGGGCAAGCCAGGCGACGACCGGATCAAGGTGCCGCTGTACATCATCAACACCACAACCCTCAAGGATGAGGTGGCGGCGAACCTGGGCAGGTCTGAGCCTGGCCCGAACTACATCCACCTGCCCGACTGGGTTGGCGAGTGGTTCTTCCGTGAGTTGACCGCCGAGATCCGCACGGCAACGGGCTGGATCAAGAAGCGCAAGGGCGACAACAACGAGGCCTTCGACTTGTGCGGGTACAGCCGCGTGGCGTATGCCTTGGTCGGTGGCGAACGGATCGACTGGAAGCGACCGCCTGAGTGGGCTGCCAAGGCCCTTGGTCAGCGGATGGCCGAAGAGAACACGGTCGAAGAAAGCGGCAACGCGAAGTACCTGAAATTCCTGCGCGAGCAGGGTCAACGGATGAACAGCGAGTAACTGAAACCATGACTACACCTTGCAACCCATGCGCCCAAGCGCCTGCCGTGCCATCAGGCCCGGCGTGTGGGCCAACGTGCGCCGACATGCTCTGCCAGGCGCTTGCAGGCTACAACGCCGTGCTGGCTGGCATGGCGGGCGGCAAGGCCGTCGTCGAGGTGCAGTTCGGCGAGCAGAAGGTGCGATACGAATCCACTGCCGCCACGCAGAAAATTCTTTTTGACACGATCCGCCGCCTGCACCAGAGCTGCGGCAACGCATCGAGCGCCGCCGTCCTCGGCCTCGGCGGCAATGCAGGCCCAATCTCAACCTACTACGGCTCACGCCGCGGCTGCTGATCATGGAAAAACTCGACATGCCGCTGCAGCTTCTGGACGCTGCAGGCCGACCCCTGCCATCAGCCGCCAGTTACAAGGCGGCCGATCCTGTCAGCCGCGAACTTGGCACCTGGCAGCCGCGCCGCACCAGTGCCGACAAGGCCATGCTTCCGAACAAGGAACTGGCCGAAGGCCGGGCGATGGATCTGGTACGCAACAACGGCTATGCCCGCGGTGCAAAGCAGACTCAAAAAGACCGCGTGGTGGGCGCGTCTTACAAGCTGCAACTTACGCCTGCCTACAAGTTGCTCGGCATCGATCCTAACGTCGCGTCCAAGTGGGCCAGCGATGTTGAGGTGCGGTTTCATGCCTATGCGGACGATCCTGATTGCTGGATTGACGCCCAGCGCAAGCGCACCTTCAGCCAGTTGCTGCGTGAGGGCGTGGGCACCGAGTTCGTGCAAGGGGAAGTGTTCTATGTACGGCAGTGGCGGCCATCGCCTTCTGGCTATGCGACTTGCTTCCTCACGGTCGAACCTGAGCGCGTCAGCAACCCCGGCGTGACCGGCCTTCTCGGCCAGCGTGAGATTTTGCTGCCCAATGGCAACCGCCTGCGCGCTGGCATCGAGGTCGACGCATGGGGTGCTCCTGTGGCTTGCCACATCCGCACGAAGCATCCTGCCGACTTTGGCAACGTGATGCAGACCATGCTCGGCAAGTGGGATCGGGTCACCATCTGGAATGAATTCGGATGGCGGCAAGTCATACACCTGTTTGAGCAGGAACACGCTGACCAGACCCGCGGCTTCAGCGCGATGGCCAGCACCTTGCAAAAGCTCAAGATGGGCGACATGCAGGAGGATCTGGAACTGCAGCTCAGCCAGCTTTCCACCGCGTTTGCGATGTACATCAAGACGCCGATGGGCAAGCAGCGTGCGCAGGAAATTATGGGCACAGACGGTGCTGAGGCACAGGCCGCGCTGATGCGCATGAACATGGAGGCCCAGTCGGCTTACTACGGTAACGCCGGTGTCAATATCAACGGCGTAAAACTGCCGGTGCTGTTTCCTGAAGACGAGATTGACGTGCTTGAGCCGCACCACCAGCAGGCCAATCATGAGCAGTTCAAGGAAGGAATGAACCGGCAGAATGCCCGCGGCTGGGACATGAGCTATGAGGAAGCCACCGGCGATTTCAGCAAGACCAGCTTCTCCAGCGCCCGGGCTTCGATGTCGATGGGATACCGCGCAGTCCTGTCGAAGCGCGCAACTGTGCCCAACAAGGCTGGCGCGCATATGTTTAGGTTGTGGTTCGACGAAGCCATCGTGCGCGGGATTATTTCCCCGCCGCCAGGCGTTGAGTATTGGCCTGACCGCAGCACGCGCATGGCTCAAGTCTTCAGTTACCTGACGGTTTGCAACTTCGTCGGCTCCGGTCGCATCGTCATCGACGAATTCAAGCAGGCCAAGGCCAACGAAACAGCGCTGGGCACCCACCAGGCCACGCTGCAGGACATCCTCGCTGAGAACGGCACCGATATCGAGGCATTGCTCGACGGCAACGTTCGCACGCGGCAGATGTTTGAAGAGCGGGGCCTGCCTTTGCCGGAATACCTCGGCGGCACGCCTCGCGGCGTCGTGGATCCGGCGGTGGTTGCCGCAGACAACGCCGAAGCGGCGAAACAGGACGGTGTATGAAGTACCAACACATGATGGCGCGGGCCTTGAACAGCCCGCTGCTGCTGGAGCCCGGCTACGCCCGCGTCTTCTTCTCGGCGCTTGGCCCAAAGTTCAATATCTCCGAGCTGGCGGATACGAACGGTCAGGTGCTGGACAAGGGGGCACAGGTGCAGTTGGCTGCAAGCTACCTGCCGCGGGAGATCAACCCGTGGACAGGGGCAGACGTCACCGATCAGACCTACCCGGTTGTCAACGGGATCGCCGTGATCGATATCGCCGGCACGCTGGTGCACAACGGCGGCTACATCGGCAGCAAGTCCGGGTGCATGTGTTACGACGGCATCCACGCGCAGATCGTCAGCGCGGAGGGCAACCCACAGGTCAAGGGCATCATGCTGCGCTTCCACACGCCAGGCGGCGAGGTGTCCGGTGTGCAGGCGCTCGGCAAGGTCATTGCGGCCTGCAGCAAGCCGGTCTGGGGGCATGCCAGCGACATGGCCGCAAGCGCCGGCTGCTGGCTGATCAGCGCCTGCGACAAGGTGCTGCTGACCCAGACCGCAGAGATCGGCAGCATCGGCGTCCTGATGGGCCATTGCGACTACAGCCAGATGCTGGAGGCCGAGGGCATCAAGGTAACCCTGATCCACGCCGGCGCGCATAAGGTCGACGGCAACCCCTACGAGCCGCTGCCGCCTGAAGTGCTGGCCGAGTTCCAGGCTGATCTTGACGATTTACGCAACCTGTTCGCCACCTCGGTGGCTACGTTCAGGGGCATTGAAACATCGCGTGTGCTTGCAACCGAAGCCCGCATGTACCGGGGCCAAGCGGCCGTCGATGAAGGTCTGGCCGACAAGGTCATGAGCTTTGACGACGCCATGGCTTCTTTTTCTGCAACCCTCGCCAAACAAGGCGGATCTACCAAAGGCAAAACTATGTCGACTCCGACAGCAAGCAACGCCTCGCCCAATCCCGGCGAGGCACTCACCACCGAACAACAGGCCTCGGCCGTGTCCGCAGCTCGTGCAGAAGGCCACGCCGCAGGCGTGACTGAAGGCACGGTCAAGGGCGCTGCAGATGAGCGTGCCCGGATCAGCGCCATCCTGACGCACGAAAACGCAACTGGCCGCGAAGCGACCGCCCGCGAGTTCGCACTCAACACCGACATGACGGCTGACAGCGCCATCAAGATTCTGGCTACCGTGCCAGTGTCGGGCGCGCCTGGCGCAGCCGCTGCGGCCGCCTCGGCAGCCGCATTGGCGGGCATGGCATCCACCACCATCGTCGGGTCCGAAGGCGGCGGATCCGGCAACGGTGCGCAGCCCACGCTGGCCCAGCGCAACGCCGCAGCCCTCGCTTCCCAGAAGCGCTGATTCTCAACCTCACCCGAAACTTCAAGGAAGAAAACCATGACTGCATCTTGCTGCAATGCTGCGGGCGTTACCCGCGAT
>JAZKGR010000033.1:0-3940 GCA_040385775.1 Pseudomonadota bacterium | reverse complement strand
TGGAAGCTGACCGGTTGAAAATTCTGCCCAAGTCAACTGGGCAAACAACATAAAGGGGGGCCGCACCATGGTCGTTTTTTTGATAGATGCGGATAACTTGTCTTCACCCCCCTGGATTGAGCAAGCATTTCGAGAACTCGAATCCGAAGGGGATATCTCCATTCGCCGTGCATATGGCAGTGCGGAAAACCTGCGAGGTTTGGCAGAGGTGTTGCGGGTTTTAGCCGTCCGCCCATTTGCCAATCTTTACCTCACCAAAAACACGACCGACCTTGCGTTGGCAGTGGACGCCATGGAACTGGCTTGCCAGACCCCGAGGCCCAAAACCATTGTCATTGGCTCCGGCGATGCCGACTTTGTTCCTTTGCTGGTACGCCTGCGCGAGAAGGGGATTCGTCTGGTCTGCGTGTCCGAGCAGAGCAAGATGGCCTCGGAGGCCGTTTCAGCCTACCACCGCGTCATCCATGTCGGCCATAACAAGGGTGCGCAGACGCGCCAGTTGCCGGCCATTTCAGGGAAGCCGGGCACATTGGCAGCCAAAAAACCGGCGATAAAGAAGGCGCCCGCCAAGAAGATTGCCGAAAAACCAGTGGCTGCCAAAAAGGCAGTGGCTAAAAAAGTTGTCGAGAAGGGTGCGGCGAGTGCACCCGGAGAGGTGTCGGTTCAGCGCATTCTGGAGGTTGTGCCGGGATTGCGGGCAGAAACGTTTCTGCGCCTCGGTGATGTTGCCAAGTTGCTGCATGACGCGAAGCTGCTGGGAAAAAATGCGGCCACCCCCAAGCTGTTCAAAAAATTCCCCCACCACTTTGAGTTGAAGCCTGCCAAACAGCCCAACGAAGTTCGCTACATTCCGTCCGTACGGTGACTTCCCCGCATACAGCGCTGATTCCGTCTGTTGACTGGGACCGTCCCTGGCTGGCGCCCTGGCGCGAATCCGGCGAGCGCGTAGCGCAGGCCATTCACGGCGGCGCGGCCTTCCACGAAGCCCTGAACCGCGAACCCGGCGCGCCACGGCAGTTTGTGCCGCAATCCGCCTTGCCCGCCGGCCAGGCCTACGAGCAGTTCATCTTCGACTCGGGCTCGGTTCCGACCCGCGACAACCTGCACGACTTTTTCAACGGCTTGTGCTGGCTGCGTTTTCCGCTGACCAAGGCAAAACTCAACCAGTTGCAGGCAGAACAGATTGCCGCGGCCGGCGTGGCGCCCTTGCGCGGGCCGGTGCGTGATGCGCTCACGGTGTTCGACGAAAACGCGGCCTTGCTGTCGGCGCCCGAGCCGCTGTGGGACGCCTTGCAGGCCAGGGACTGGCGCAAGCTGTTTGTCGATCTGCGGCCGCTCTGGCAACAGGCGCAACTGCTGCTGTTTGGCCATGCCCTGCTGGAAAAGCTGGTTTACCCACGAAAACCGGTCACAGCCCACGTCTACCGGGGGCCAACAGCTATGAATTCGATAGCGAATCTGGACGCGTGGGTGGCGCAGGACATAAGCGCAGAAAAACTCGCCGGCAAACCTTTTTCGCCGCTGCCGGTGCTCGGCGTACCCGGCTGGTGGCCGGAAAACGAGAACTTTTCCTTTTATGATGACTCCCTTGTATTCCGCCCGCTGCAAGAATCCAGAACAACAAAAAACAGCGGCCGCGCTGCCGGCACAACTTGATATGGGTCGTCCAGACCTCATATCCTGCGCAAGGCGGACCTTTTTTACCGACCCCACGGAGAACCCATGAAACGTATTTTGCTGTTTGTAATGACCAACCTTGCCGTTGTGGTGGTGCTGGGCATCGTCGCCAGCCTGCTGGGCGTCAATCAGTACCTCACGCCGCAAGGCCTGAACCTGGGCATGCTGCTCGGTTTTGCCGCAGTCATCGGTTTCGGCGGCGCCATCATCTCGCTGCTGATCAGCAAGCCCGTCGCCAAGTGGAGCTCGGGCGTGCGCGTCATCAACGAGCCGCAGAATGCCGACGAGGCCTGGATTGTGGATACCGTGCGCAAGCTGTCCACCACCGCCGGCATCGGCATGCCTGAAGTCGGCATTTTCGAAGGCGCGCCGAACGCGTTTGCCACCGGCGCTTTCAAGAACTCCTCTCTGGTGGCGGTGTCCACCGGCCTGCTGCAGGGCATGACGCGTGAAGAGATTGAGGCCGTGCTGGGCCACGAGATTGCCCACGTGGCCAACGGCGACATGGTGACCATGACGCTGATCCAGGGCGTGATGAACACCTTTGTGGTGTTCCTGAGCCGCGTGATCGGTTATGCGGTGGACAGCTTTCTGCGCAAGGGCAGCGACAACAATTCCGGCCCCGGCATCGGTTATTACGTGAGCACCATCGTGCTCGACATCGTGCTCGGTTTTGCCGCCGCCATCGTGGTGGCCTGGTTCTCGCGCCACCGCGAGTTCCGCGCCGACGCCGGCGCCGCGCAACTGATGGGCCGCAAGCAGCCCATGATCAATGCGCTGGCCCGCCTGGGCGGCATGGTGCCTGGCCAATTGCCCAAGGCGGTCGAGGCCATGGGCATCACCGGCAGCATGGGCAAGCTGTTTGCGACGCATCCGCCGATTGAAGAGCGGATTGCTGCCCTGCAGAATGCGCAGCCCGGCCAGGTCTGAACACCGACGGTCAGTAAAAAGCCGCTGCAGCCGCAGCGGCTTTTTTTATGGGGCGACGGCGGTGGCTTTGGCGGCCTGCTCGCGGCGCACACGCGCCAGCGTCGCCGTCACCTCCGCCGGCTTCATGCCGTACATGTCGGCAAACTCGGCTTCGGTTTTTCCGCTGGCCTCGAAGGCGCGCAACAGGGCTTCGCGTTTGGCCGCTTGCACGGCCATCTCTGCCAGCGCCTCATCGACCAGCGCATTCGTCGCTTCGTCCTGCACCCGCACCAGCGCCGCATAGTCTTCGCGGCTCAGACCCGAGGCCTCGATGGCCTGGATCAGGCGCGGCATCAGGCGCGGGCGCAGGTCCTCGCGCGAGCGCGCCTGGCGCCGGCGGAAGATTTCCAGAATCGCGTGGTGCACATGTTCGGGCGCGACAGGCTCGACCGGCTTGCCGTCGAGGTCATGGCGCGGCAGGCCGGCGGCCACACTTTCGAGGTAAGGCGTGGAGCGCGCGTGCTGGCCCATGGCGATCTTGAGCTCGTCCTTCTTGAAGTCCTCGGGATGGCGCGCCAGCAGGTCCTGGAACACGCCCAGCTTGAGCGGCAGGAACTTGGCGCCGAACAGCTTGGGATACAGCGCGAACAGGCGCTCCAGCACCGGGCTGGCCTGGCGCTGGCGCGGGGCGCGGGCCGGTGGGCGTTTGCCGCTGCGTGCGGGCTGATCGGTCGTGGCAGGGGAGGTGTCGGTCATGGGTGTCGGTTCAGGAAAATAAAGGGGATGGCGTTCAGCGCGGCCTGAACATTTTGAACAGATTGTCGGGGCTGACGGTAAAGTAGTCGGCCGGGCCGCCGCCGCGCAGGATGGGCTGGGCGGCAGCCGTGTCGTAAATGCCGTTTTTGAGCAGATGACGCGCGATGTGAACACCCACCACCTCGCCCAGCACCAGCCAGGTGGGAACGGCCACGCCGTCCGCGCCCTGCAGTTGCAGCACCTGGGTCAGCCGGCATTCAAACGACACCGGGCTTTCAGCCACGCGCGGCACGGCAATGCAGCGCGAGGCCACCGGCGTCAGGCCAGCCAGTTCAAACTCGTTGACCTCGGGCGGCACGGCCGCACAGGAGGTGTTCATCTGTTCGGCCAGTGGGCGCGTCGCCAGGTTCCAGCCGAACTCGCGTGTCTGCTCGATGTTGCGCAGGCTGTCCTTGGCGCCTATGCTGGCAAAGCCGATGATGGGCGGCGTGTAGTTGAAGGCGTTGAAAAAACTGTAAGGCGCGAGGTTCAGGCGGCCCTCGGCATCCTGCGACGAGATCCAGCCGATGGGCCGCGGCCCGACGATGGCGTTGAAGGG
>JAZKGR010000032.1:0-6556 GCA_040385775.1 Pseudomonadota bacterium | reverse complement strand
TGGCCGACATGGCCGGCTACCAGGCCAAAAAACGCGAGCCGCTGTGCCACGACTACCGCGCCCAGTCGCGCGACTACCGCATCTGCGGCATGCCGCCACCGAGTTCCGGCGCGATTGCGATTGGGCAGATCCTCGGCATGCTGAACAACACCAACGCCGCCAGCCTGCCGCTGGTCACCGGCAACAGCGGCGTTCCCGGCACACCGGGGCCGACACCGTCGGCCGACTGGCTGCACCTCTACACCGAAGCCTCACGCCTGGCCTTCGCCGACCGCGCACAGTACCTGGGCGACCCGGACTTCGTGCAGCCGCCCGGCGGCAACTGGATGAGCCTGCTGGCGCCTGCCTACCTGGCCGAGCGCGCCAAGCTGATCGCCGCGCAGCCCGGCGGCCAAAGCATGAAGGTCGCCAAACCCGGCACGCCCGGCGCGGTCAGTACGGCTTACGCGCCCATGCCCGACCAGCCCGAATACGGCACCTCACACATCAGCATCGTCGACGGTTTCGGCAACGCGATCGCCATGACGACGACCATCGAGGACCAGTTCGGCTCGCGCCAGATGGTGCGCGGCTTTTTGCTCAACAACGAACTGACCGACTTCAGCTACGCGCCCGCCGACGCGGAGGGCAAGCCGGTAGCCAATCGCGTGCAGCCGGGCAAACGCCCACGCTCGTCGATGGCGCCCACGCTGGTGTTCGACAAGGCCACTGGCCAGCTTGTGATGAGCGGCGGCAGCCCGGGCGGCGCGCTGATCATCCACTACGCCGCCAAGACGCTGTACGGCGTGCTCAACTGGGGAATGATGCCGCAGCAGGCCATCAACCTGCCCAACTTCGCCTCGCTCAACGGCCCGACCGTGCTGGAAGAAAACCGTTTTGCGCCCGCTACCGTCGATGCGCTCAAGGCGCGCGGCCACGAGGTGCGCGAGACCGCCATGACCAGCGGCCTGCAGGCGATCGCGCGCGGCCAGGCCCATGGCACGCCGGTTCTGCTGGGCGGCGCCGACCCGCGCCGCGAAGGTGTGGTGATGGGGGATTGAGCGGACTTTGTCATTGCGGGCTTGACCCGCAATCCATGCCGGCACACACGACATCGGTTGATGGAGGTGGATCCCGGATCAAGTCCGGGATGACACCCCAGAGCGTCCAGCCCATGACTGGTGAGCCTCAAGCGCTATCAATCCGATAGCGGTTTGTGACTGCAGACTTGATTCGAAATTCATGTGGGCATGCCTGCGACAGACCGACGCTAGATAAGCAGCGGCTCACCGTTTCTAAGTCGCACGATATTTGAGAAACCATCAACATCACCATCCCAGGCAACGCCATGGATAGGAACCAGCATCTTGGGATTGATGGCTGCAGCAAAGGCCTTCAGGTCGGCCACCGAGGCATGGCCAGAGGTGTGGAGATGTACTGCTCTGGCGCCCCCCGTGTCAAACCAGGATTTCAACGCTTGACCGTCGGCCTGCTGGAGATAGCCGCGCCACTGCGAATAACTCCAAGCGTCGCTAGCCGTCGGAGTAACCCCTTTGGGTGCCATGTCGCGCATCAGCGAAGGGCGGATCATGATGACCCAGTTGCCCATGTCCTCCGCCAGACGAGAGGCGGAAATCCCGTGCGCCGCCATCCGATCCACAAACGCCCCTCGCCCTTTTGACTTGTAGAGTCGAGAGAATGCACGGGTAATAACAACCTTTAGATTGCTCCAACCGGCCTGCGGGATACGGCCCGCTTCGGCAAGCAATTCAAGAACTTCAGCGGTGTAAAGATCTACCACCAAGGTACGGCCTGACTTCAGACACGCCCGATAAAGCGTCACGGTGCGGTCAATATTCTGGGCAGACCAGCAGACGAACACCCGTCCGGGAGTTTCCTGGAAGAGTTTCGTGAAATCGCTTTCAAGATCAGTTTCTCTCTTGGTTGGCTTGTCACTCCCGAGATTGGTGCCCTCCATCAGGAGCACGTCGATCTCAGGCGGTGGCGACGCCATGAGCCGTTGAACCAGCCCAGCCTTGCGCCCATGCACCCGGAAATCGCCAGAGTAAAGGATTCGTTTTCCTTCAGCCTCGATCAACAGCATATACGCGTCGAATGCAGAATGATCAGTCAGGAAAGGCGTTACCTTGAACGGACCGATATTGATTTGCTTGCCGCCTTCCCAATGGCGATAATTCCGCACGGGTGCTGTACCAAAGATACTCGCCGTAAGGCGCATCAATGCGCCAGCGGCCTTGCCCGAATAAACAGGCCAGTGCACAGGCGTTTCATCAAGCAGCCCGTAATGATCCTGATGCGGATGCGATATCAGGACGCCTTCAACCGCTTCGAAAATATCCAATGACTTTGGTAACAACCCCGTCGCACCCTTGGGCGCATCAAGCGGTCGTCCGACGTCGAGAATGATGCGCTCACCACCGCTGGAAGCAATCTCGATACAGTTTCCGCCAATTTCGTCCGTGGCGCGATGAACGATAACGCGAAGGCCGCTCACGCTACGGGACCCAACAAAAACGGGCCGTCGTGCTCGATGACCTTCATGACAATATTCTGGCTTTTCAGTCTGCCTACGTGATGCGCCCAAGCTTCCTGCGACGGCTGCTTTGCGCCTTTGTTCAAACCCAGAACTACAAGGCGGGGGATGTCGGCCACCTCCAACTGCGCTGAAGGTAGCGCAGCCGCGACAATGCCGGCCCCCAGACGGTGGGGGTTTCCCAGTCGTTCGGCCACACCTCGAAGCAACAGCAGCTCCTTAGCCGCGCGCTGGTAGGCTTGTGCGATTAGCTGTGCGTGTCCAGGTTCAGCGAGAAATTCTCGATAGTCAGCCAGTTGCTTCAGGACTTCGGGCTTCTTGTCTTTCACGACATCAGTGCTGCAACGGAGGCGCGCGTCGCCTGCAAGCTTCGCCTCCCAGAAGACGATTTTCCCGTCCTCAAGTGCAACGATGTCCATGCGGGACGCTGTCGTTCTTTCTCCCCAAGCCGGAAGGCCCATCTCCAAATCGATGATGTCGGGATTTTCCGTCACTAACTGATCAACGAATCTCTTTTCCTTTCCCGCGTATCCCGGCTTGCCAACGACAAGAAGTTCACCGTTCACGGATGCAATCCACCTTTTAAGGTCCTCGATTCCACCGTAGCAGCGCTCTTCATTCTCCCCTCCACGTCGCCACAAAATCTTCTCTCCGCGCAGTTTGACGTATTCACTGTCTGGCGGTAGATCGCCCTTCGCGCTCACGTATTTGAAATGTGTCGTGGCTGTTGGCGTTCCTTTGTGATTGATCTCAACCCGTGCAATGGATTGGCCGAGCCGGTAGAAATTGACGTATCCGTTCCTGATCGCAAGTCGCAACCCGTAATCGCCAGACTTGATCCCGCTTGGTCGCCATAGTGAGAGCAGGTCATTCCACCAGGAAGGAGCAGCATCACTTGAAAGACTCTCAATAATAGAAAGATTTTTGATTTGCCTGGCGAACTGACTCATGCGTACTTTCAGAAGATGAAAAAAGCTACTTGGCTTGGGTTGTCTCAACCTGCAGCGGATTGGCCGGTGGCGGCTCGGGCGGCTTGTCGATGCGTTCGTATTCAGAGATCACCTGGGCGCCCAGCAGCAGCAGGGTCGCCGCGATCTCCAGGCTCAGCAACACGACGATGGCCGTTGTCAGCGAGCCATAGACCACGTTGACCTGCGACAGCGTGCCGAAGTACCAGACCAGCAGGTGGCGCGTGATTTCCCACAGCAGCGCCGCCGTCACACCGCCTATCAGCGCATGCCGCCAGGACAGCTTGCCGACCGGCATCACCATGTAGACCGAGGTCAGCAAAAAAATCTCGCCGGTCAGTCCCAGCAGGTAAAGCAGCAGACCCGACACGCCGCTGAGCGACCATTCGCGGCCCAGCACATCGACACTTTCCTCGCCCATGGCGCGCAGCCCGCCCGACACCAGCGTCACCACCAGCAAGCCGGCGCCCAAACTGATGATGTAGCAATACGGCAGCAGCGCCGAGACGATGAAGCGCCGGCGCCGCACCGCGATGCGGTGCAGAAAAATCACCGACATGGCGTTTTCCAGCACGGTGAAGGCCAGTGAGCTGAAAAACAGCATGGTGCCCAGCAACACCCAGCCGATCACGTCACGGTGTTCGAGAAAAGTCGCAAGCTCGGCGACCACCGCGCGCGACTGCACCGGCATCAGCCACTCGAGGTAACGGCCCAGGGTCTGCAGCAGTTCGGCCTGGTCGATCACATGTGACAGCGCGATGATCACCAGGATCAGCAGCGGAACAATCGACAGCAGCGCGTAATAGGCCACGGCGCCAGCCAACAGCAGCCCCTGGTTGGCGCGAAAGCCCTTGAGCACGCGCCAGGCAAAGGCCGGGGGGTTGGCCAGCACATGGGCGGCCTGGTGGCTGAGGATTTGCATCGAACCATGGTAGCCGCAGAAGACGGGGCATGTTGTCAGCGCCGGCCGGGTCCCGGGGTCGGGAAGGCACAATACACGCGTGGCCATTCCCCAATCATTCATCCAGGAACTGCTGGCGCGCGCCGACGTGGTGGACATCGTCGGGCGTTATGTGCAGCTCAAAAAAGGCGGCGCCAATTTCATGGGGCTGTGCCCCTTCCACGGCGAAAAGTCGCCCTCTTTCAGTGTCAGCCCGTCCAAACAGTTCTACCACTGCTTCGGCTGCGGCAAAAACGGCAACGCCATCAGCTTTTTGATGGAGCACGGCGGCATGACTTTTGTCGAGGCCGTGAAGGACCTGGCCCAGCAATACGGCTTGCAGGTGCCGGAAGACGACGTTTCGCCGCAGGAGCGCGCCCGCGCCGCCCAGCAGCGCGAGCAGCAGGCCACACTCACCAGCGTGCTCGAAAAAGCCGGGGTCGCCTACATCAAGCACCTGCGCAATTCGCCGCGCGCCATCGACTAC
Organism: Pseudomonadota bacterium; assembly: GCA_040385775.1. GTDB lineage: Bacteria > Pseudomonadota > Gammaproteobacteria > Burkholderiales > Burkholderiaceae_C > Polaromonas. The sequence goes on along the minus strand of JAZKGR010000032.1, from coordinate 1,628 downwards.
TTCAAGGGCCGCGGCCTGTCTGGCGAAATCGCCAAGACCTTCGGCCTCGGTTACGCGCCCGAAGGCTGGCGCGCGCTGGCCAGCGTCTTCCCCGACTACAACGATCCGCTGCTGGTCGAAAGCGGCCTGGTCATCACCGGCGAGCCCGGTGAGGAAAACGCACAAGGCGAAGCCAAGCGTTACGACCGCTTCCGCGACCGCGTGATGTTCCCCATCCGCAACGTCAAGGGTGAATGCATAGGATTCGGCGGCCGCGTGCTCGGCGACGAAAAACCCAAGTACCTGAACTCACCCGAAACACCGGTCTTCAGCAAGGGGCGCGAGCTCTACGGCCTGTTCGAGGCGCGCACCGCCCTGCGCGAACACGGCTACGCGCTGGTTACCGAGGGTTATATGGACGTGGTGGCGCTGGCCCAGCTCGGCTTTGCCAACGCCGTGGCCACGTTGGGCACGGCCTGCACTGCCGACCATGTGCAAAAGCTGTTTCGTTTTACCGACGCGGTGGTTTTCAGCTTCGACGGTGACGGCGCCGGCCGCCGCGCGGCGCGCAAGGCGCTGGACGCTGCCCTGCCCTTTGCCACCGATGTCCGCAGCGTCAAGTTTTTGTTCCTGCCCGAGGAACACGACCCCGACAGCTTTATACGCGCCAACGGCCAGGACGGGTTTGCCGCCGCCGTCGCCAAGGCCGTGCCGCTGAGCAAGTTCATGCTGGAAGCGGCCGCCGAAGGCTGCGAACTCGACACCGCCGAGGGGCGGGCCCACATGGCCAGCAACGCGCGCCCGCTCTGGAGCCTGCTGCCCGACGGCACGCTCAAGCGCCAGTTGCTGGCCGAGATCGCCGACCAGGTGCTGATCGACAGCCGCGAACTGCTGCAGATCTGGCAGCCGGGGAATGCCCGGGACTATAAAAACAATAGCGGCTCACGACCGTCCGGTAAGGGCCAGCGGCCGAAATTACCCGAAACTTCGGGTGCCATGCCGTATGAAGAATCGTTTTCCGGCAACTTTGCCGACCTGCACGACGAGGGCGCTTACGCCGCCTCGCTGCCCATGGATGGCGGCGCGTCCAGCCGCAGCTTTGGCGCCCCCTCCGGTGGCGGCCGGCCCGTCCGGCGCATCGCCGGCCGCGTGTTGCCGGCCAGCCGTGAGGACCGGGTGCTGCGCCTGATGCTGACCGACCCGCAAAGCTGGGACAAACTCGGCGGCGAGGAACATGCCCTGCTGTGCGAGCTGCCGGCGCCGCACGGCCCGCTGTTTGTCTGGCTGGAGAGCCAGTTGCACGAACACGGCCCCCGGCCCTGGGCAGCGCTGCGCGAAGGGCTGCGCGAGCACCCCCAGGAAAAACACGCCATTGACCAGATCGCCCAGCTCCCCGAAGGCATCGACTGCGACTGGGACGAAGTGCGCGCCATCCTGGACCAGCTGCTCAAGCTCAAACGCCAGCAGGAAATGGTCCATCTGCTGCCCCAGGTCATGGCCGACCCGGCGGCCAGGCAGCGTTATGAAGAGCTCTCGGCCCTGCTGAAAAAAAGCTGATTTTGGCTTGATTTTGTTGCCCAAAAATGAGGCAGCAGGGTATAATCCGACTTTCCGCTACGGCAAGCGCGACAGCAGCACCTCCGGCAACC
>JAZKGR010000031.1:0-14106 GCA_040385775.1 Pseudomonadota bacterium | reverse complement strand
ATAACCCCATGAAGTGCTGTCCCCTGTGTTTCATAGAATAGTGTGACTCCAAAGCTCACCCAATGTTCAGTTTCTTCAAGAAAAAAAAACCTGCTGACGCCCCCGCTGCCGCACCGGCAGCGCCTCTGCCGTCCCCCACCCCCGACATCACGGCACCGGCCACGCCAGGCGCACCGGTTGTCCCGCCTGCCGCGCCCCGTCCGGCCGGCAGCCTCATCGGCAGTGCGCTGGTCACACCCATCGACATCCCATTGCCCGGCGCAGTGCCCGCGGTCCGCGAGCACTGGGTCAGCAAACTTCGCTCGGGCCTGCACAAGACCGGCGCCAGCATCTCGGGCGTTTTCACCGGCACCCAGATCAACGAAGAACTTTACGAGGACCTCGAATCGGCCTTGCTGATGGCCGATGCCGGCACCGGCGCCACCAGCTACCTGCTCGACGAAGTCAGGCGGCGCGTCAAGGACAGCGGCGTGACCCATCCGGTGGCGGTCAAGAACATATTGACTGACGCACTGACCCAGTTGCTCAAGCCGCTGGAGCAGGCGCTGGTGATCGGCGAATTCAAGCCCACGGTGATCATGGTCGCCGGCGTCAACGGCGCCGGAAAAACCACCTCCATCGGCAAACTCACACGACACCTGGCCAACGAAGGCGCCTCGGTGCTGCTGGCCGCGGCCGACACCTTTCGCGCGGCTGCGCGCGAGCAGCTCGAGGTCTGGGCCGACCGCAACCTGGTCGAGATCGTCAGCCAGGAAGGCGGCGACCCGGCTGCCGTGAGTTTTGACGCGATCAGCGCCGGCAAGGCACGCAACAAGGACGTGGTGCTGGTCGACACCGCGGGGCGGCTGCCGACGCAATTGCACCTGATGGAAGAGCTGCGCAAGATCAAACGCGTGGTGGCCAAGGCGGATGCCACAGCACCTCACGAGGTGTTGCTGGTGATCGACGGCAACACCGGCCAGAACGCGCTGAGCCAGGTCAAGGCCTTTGACGAGATCCTGCAGTTGACCGGCCTGATCGTGACCAAGCTCGACGGCACGGCCAAGGGCGGTGTGCTCGCGGCGATTGCGCTGTGGGCGCGCGAGCGGGCGAAGACCTCCCCGGGCCTCAAGCCGGTGCCGGTCTACTTCATCGGTGTCGGCGAAAAACTCGAGGACCTGGAGACCTTCAACGCCCGCGAGTTTTCACAGGCCCTGCTGGCCTAGGCCCATCAGCAAGACACCGGCCACGACAAGAGCCACGATAAACACGGTCTCGCCCAGCAGCAAGGCCACCGGTTTCCAGCCGAGTTTGAGCAGGTCCTGAAAACTGGTCTTGACACCGGCTGCGGCAATCGCCATGACCAGCATCCAGCGCGAGGCATCGCCGGCCACCTTGGCCATGTCGGGCGTGATGGTGCCCACGCTGGCCAGCATCACCAGCACGATGAAAGCCAGCAAAAAACCAGGGATCAGCGGCACCTCGGTGTCCGGCGTGTGGACACCCGGATGTTTGCGGTAGAGCACGGCGATCACCAGCACCACCGGCATCAGCAGCATCACGCGAAACAGCTTGACCAGGGTCGCGGTGTCGCCTGCCTGCGGGCCCAGCATCATGCCGGCGGCCACCACCTGGGCCACGTCGTGAATGGAGCCGCCGAGCACGATGCCGGCCTGCGCCGGCGTCAAGCCGAGGGCGTTCAGGCTGAAGGGGTAGATCACCATGGCCACGGTAGACAGCACCGTGACGCCGACCACGGCCAGCAAGGTGAAGCGTTCGTTCTCGCGGGTCTGCGGCAGCACCGAGGACACGGCCAGTGCCGCTGATGCGCCGCAGATGGCCACGGCGCTGCCGGTCAGCACCCCTTCATCGCGCGCGCAACCGAGCCAGCGCGCCAGCAGCAGGCCGAACACAATGGTCAGCACCACCGCCAGCACCATCAGCAGCGCCGTCTGCAGGCCGAGCTCGGCCACCTGCGCAAAGGTGATGCGCGCACCCAGCAGCGCCACCCCCACGCGCAGCACCGTGCGGCCGCAAAAGTTGATGCCATGGACCACGCGCGGGTCGCCGTTGAGGAAATGAAAGGCCAGGCCGATCAGCAAGGCATACAGCAGTTGCGGTCCGCCGTAATGCTCGGAAACAAAAGTGGCCGACAGTGCGATCACCCCACACACCAGCACACCGGGAAAGTACCGGACTAACCCAATGCGGCTCATGGCGATTTCGGCAACATGCTGACGTAGTCGTGCGCCTGCGTGTTGATGGTCGAGACGCGGTACTCGACCGGCCTGTCGCCAAAGGTCAGCGCCAGCCGGTGCACCTCCATCACCGGCGCGCCCGCCGCCACACCGAGTACGCGCGCCACCGCCCGGCCCGCAGGCACGGCGCGGGCCCGCTCCTGCGCCCGCAGCACCGTGATGCCGAAGTCGGCCTGGAACAGCGCGTAAATCGTGCTCGGCCGCTCGGAAAAGCGTTTTTCGGTCAGATGACGGAACATGGCTGCAGACAGCGTCAGCCGGTCGTGCAGCACCACGCACCCGCGCAGTGCCAGCTTGTTTTCTATCCTGAATACGGCGTCGCCGGGCTTGATGCGCAAGGCCCGCGCTTCGGCCTCGTCGGCACGCTCACGCGCAAAGGCGATGCAGTCGATATCGGGAAAAACCTGCTCGCGCGGCGTGTCATCTTCCGGGTCCCAGCGCGGCTCCACATGGAAAAACTGGAACATGAAACGCGCACGGTTGTGCGGCGCCACAAAGGTGCCTTTGCCCTGGCGCCGCACCAGCACATGTTCATGTACAAGCTCATCAACCGCATGGCGCAGCGTGCCTACGCTGACCTGCAGCGCGAGCGCCAGCGTGGCTTCGCTGGGCAGGGGTTTTCCCGGGCCATAGTGGCCGTCTTCGATAATTTTCTGCAGCTCCCGCTTGACCTGGCGGTACAGCGGCAACGAATCGTCCGCCGGGGATGTTTTCAGGGGAGCGCTTTTGTTTCTGGCCTGCACCGCGCTATTGGAACATCGCCAACCGGCGACGTACAAGTCATTTATATGAGTTGATTGACAGCGCGCCCCGGCGGCCTAGACTGGCGCTTCGATTCAAACTTCGAACCCTGGAACAACAATGATTCATTTTGTATTGCATGACGCCAAGGACACCGTGGCGGTGGTGGTGGTGGAAGGTGTGAAGTCGGGCATGGACATGACCGGCTGGATCATGGATGAAGACCGCATGATCAATGTGAAAGCGCAGCAGGACATCCCGATCGGCCACAAGGTGGCGCTCAAGGACATGGCCACGGGCGACACCGTCTGGAAGTACGGCATCGACATGGGCAAGGTCGTGGCCGACATCAAGGCCGGCCAGCACGCGCACGTGCACAACATCAAGACAAAGCGCTGGTAATTTGATGGCCCATCCGGCTACTGCGCGCCTCGCCTGCAGGCCGCTCGCTACGCCGGCTGAACCATCAAATGCATCCCAAATTTTTAAGGACTCTCCATGTCAGTCATCGATAAAAACACCACCTTCCTCGGCTACCGGCGCGAGAACGGCCGCGTCGGCGTGCGCAACCACGTGATCATCCTGCCACTGGACGACTTGTCCAACGCCGCCGCCGAAGCCGTCGCCCACAACATCAAGGGCGCGATGGCGATCCCTCACCCCTACGGCCGGCTGCAGTTCGGCGCCGACCTCGAGCTGCATTTCCGCACGTTGATTGGCGCGGGCTGCAACCCCAATGTGGCCGCCGTCGTGGTGATCGGCATCGAGGACAGCTGGACCAAAAAAGTGGTGGACGGCATTGCCACGACCGGCAAGCCCGTGGTCGGCTTCGGCATCGAAGGCCACGGCGACCACGAAACCATCATGCGCGCATCGAAAGCCGCCCGCGAGTATGTGCAGTGGGCCAGCGAGAAGCAGCGCGAGGTCTGCCCGATCTCCGAACTCTGGGTCTCCACCAAGTGCGGCGAGTCCGACACCACCTCCGGCTGCGGCGCCAACCCGACCGTCGGCAATGCCTTCGACAAGCTGCATCCGCTGGGCAACTACCTGTGTTTCGGCGAGACATCCGAAATCACCGGCGGCGAAAAAATTGTGGCTGAGCGCTGCGCCACCGACGAGATCCGCGAGCAGTTCATGTTCATGTTCAACCGCTACCAGGCCATGATCGACCGCCACAAGACCAGCGACCTGTCGGACTCGCAACCGACCAAGGGCAACATCGCCGGCGGCCTGACCACCATCGAGGAAAAGGCGCTGGGCAATATCCAGAAAATCGGCAAGAAATGCACCGTGGACGGTGTCATCGACAAGGCCGAGATGCCAACCCACCCGGGCCTGTGGTTCATGGACTCGTCGAGCGCTGCCGCCGAAATGGTCACGCTGTGTGCCGCCTCCGGTTACGCGGTGCATTTCTTCCCCACCGGCCAGGGCAATGTGATCGGCAACGCGATTGTTCCGGTCATCAAGATCTGCTCCAACCCGCGCACCGTGCGCCTGATGAGCGAACACATCGACGTGGACACCTCGGGCCTGCTGCAGCGCGAAATCACGCTGGACCAGGCCGGCGACAAGCTGCTCGAAAGCATGCTGCGCACCGCCAACGGGCGTTTTACCGCCGCCGAAGCGCTCGGTCATCGCGAATTTGTGTTGACGCGCCTGTTCGAAAGCGCCTGACAATCGGAGCCATGGCCCACCTGTCGATAGAAGAAGCAACCCGCCTCGCCGCCCTCGCCCTGCGCCAGGCCGGCGCGGGCGAAGCCATGGCCAGCAGCACCGCGCGGGCGCTGGTGCGCGCCGAAGCGCAGGGCATCGCCTCGCACGGCCTGAGCCGCGTGCCGCAGTACGCCACCCATTTGCGCAATGGCCGGGCCGACGGCAAGGCACAGGCGGTGATCGCCCGCCAAAAGGGCGCGGCACTGCTGGTCGATGCGAAACAAGGCCTGGCTTTTCCTGCCTGCGACCTCGCGATCTCAACGGCCATCACCACCGCGCAATCACTGGGTGTGTGTTTTGCGGGTGTCACCAACAGCCACCACTGCGGGGTGCTGGTCAATCACCTTCGCGCCGTGGCCGAAGCCGGCATGGTCGGCCTGGGCTTTGCCAACTCGCCGGCGGCCATGCCAGCGGCAGGCGGCAAACACCCGATTTTTGGCACCAACCCGGTGGCCGCGGTTTTCCCGCGCCGCCATGCCGACCCGATGATGATCGACCTCTCGCTCAGTGAAGTCGCGCGCGGCAAGGTGATGCTGGCCGCCAAGGAGGGCCGCCCGATTCCGCTGGGTTGGGCGCTGGACAGCCAGGGCCAGCCGACCACCGACGCCAAGGCTGCGCTGGACGGCTCGATGTTGCCACTGGGTGCCGTCAGCAGCCCCAAGGGGTCGATGCTGGCGCTGATCGTCGAGCTGCTGGTCACGGCCGTCGTCGGCGCGCAGTTCGGTTTTGAGGCTTCTTCATTTTTTGTCGACGAAGGCAATGCGCCGCGCATCGGGCAGGCCTTTGTGGTGATAGATCCCGGCGCGCTGGCCGGCAGCGATGTGTACTACGAACGCATGGAAACACTGATCAGCGAAATGCTGCTCGACGATGGCGTGCGCCTGGCCGGTGCGCGCAGAACCGGCCTGGAACAGCAAGCCATGCAAGCAGGGCTGACGGTTCCGGATGCCCTGAAAAGCCAGCTCGACCTGCTGGCGGCTTGAGTCCGTCCGGCGCATGCAGGGCGGTGGTTCCCCTGATTGCCGCGGCCTGAAGGAATGATTAGAGTGACCATGGAGGCCCCCATGAACACCACTGTTTCACCCCATCCTGCGGACACGCGCCGCGTCGACCAATTGCTGGCGCATTACGAAGAGAGCCACCGCAACCCGAAAAACGAGATCATCCATTTCATCGCCATCCCGCTCATCATGCTGAGCCTGGTCGGCATGATGTTTGCCCTGCACCCCTATGTGGCCTATGCCTTCATCGCGGCGAGCATGGTGTATTACCTGCGCCTGTCACTGGTGTTTCTGGTGACCATGCTGGTGTGGTCGGCGCTCAGTGTGGCCGTGCTGTTTGCGATGGGATCGCTGGTGCTGGAACTGTCGGTCGCGATTTTTATAGGCGCCTGGATTCTGCAGTTCATCGGCCACAAGCTGGAAGGCAAAAAACCGTCCTTTTTCGAGGACATCCAGTACCTCTGGGTCGGCCCGCTGTTTGTGCTGAGCAAACTTTTCACCAAGCTGGGCCTGCGCTGGTAGCTTGAAGTGCAACCATTGGGCCGCATCTGGGTCAGACTGGTTTTAACGGGAATCCACACTTGCCATCTTTCATCAGCAGCTTTCTGCGTTTCACCCTGCGTCTGATCCTGTGGGTATTTGCGGCGATTTTTGCAATCAGCCTGCTGGCCGCAGCCCTGGTCGTGATGACTCTGGGTCTGCTCAAGGCCCTGATCACCGGCAAAAAACCGCAGCCCATGGTGTTTGGGCGCTTCCAGAAGTTTTCGCCTGATGCCTTTTGGCCACGGCCCGGTGCACCCGACAGCGCCGCGGCGCGCGCGGCCGACGTGGTCGATGTGGAAGTCCGCGAAATACGCGACGACAAGCGGCTGCCCTGAGCGCTGCTGGCGGCAGGACCCGCCAGCTTCATTTCCTTTTTTCCTTTTCCAGCCTTGCTGTATCTCGGGCATGGGCTGATTCGTTCTGATTTCGTATACGATATAAAGCAATACGAATTGAAATAATCCCATGTTGCCCTGGCTCACCGAATCCTCCGCCGACCGCTTCAATGACGTGCGTGACACCTCGCTGGCCAAACTGGTCAAGGGCGACATGTTGTCCTTGATCCTCAAGGGGGTGCTGGTCCCCGGCCAGCGTATCAATGAGCCCGATGTGGCGGCCCGCCTCGGCGTCTCCCGCGTACCGGTGCGTGAAGCCCTGCGCGAGCTAGAAAGCTCGGGCCTGGTGGTCGCGCGCAAACATGCCGGCGTGTTTGTGCGCCAGCTCGATGTCCCCGAAATTCGCGACCTGTACCAGATGCGCAGCCTGCTCGACGGTTTTGCCGGGCGCCAGGCAGCGCAGTTGCCAGCAGCCGCCAAAACCGCCCTGCTTGAAATTCTTGAAGACGCCGCGCTGGCCATGAAGAACGCGGCAAGCCGCCATGAGGTGCAGCAGTACTACGGCCAGAACCTGCGTTTCCACTGGGCGCTGATCGAGGCCACCGGCAACCAGACCCTGGCCGACAGCTACCAGGGCATCGTGCAGAAGCTGCACCTGTCACGCCTGAAAAATCTGTCACACGACTACGGCATGCAGGCCTCGATCGCTGAACACCTGGAGATCGTCCAGGCCGTGCGCGACGGCGACCCCGGGCGTTGCGAGACCCTGATGGCGCACCATGTGAGCGACGCCTTCCTGCGCCTGATGGATGCCGCACCCGACCCCTGATTTTTTGCCCACTTTATAAAAACCACCCCGGAGACACACCATGCAACGACGCACCCTTCTTCAGGCAGCCCCCGCCTTGCTGGGCCTGCCCGGCCTTTCCCTCGCCCAGACGGCCTACCCGGCCAAAGCGATACGCTACATCGTGCCGGTATCGGCCGGCGGCGGCAGCGACATGGTCGGGCGCACGGTGACCGAGCGCTGGGGCCAGCAGCTCAAGCAAAGTTTTATCGTCGACAACCAGGGCGGCGGCGGCGGCGTGATTGCCTGCCAGGCCACCGCGCGCGCCGCGCCCGACGGCTACACCCTGCTGCAGGGTTATGTCGCGACACATGGCACCAGCCCGGCCACGCGCAAGCTGCCCTATGACGCCATCAGGGACTTCACGCCGGTTGGCATGATAGGCGGCACGCCCAATGTGCTGGTGGTCAATGCCTCGCTGCCCGTGACCAACATCCGGGAATTCATAGCCTACGTCAAAAAGAACCCCGGGAAGATCAGCTACGGTTCGGCCGGCCAGGGCTCGCTGACCCACCTGACCATGGAGCTGTTCAAGCAGCAGATCAACTCCTTCATGGTGCACATTCCCTACCGCGGGGTGGCACCGGCCTTCACCGACCTGATAGGCGGGCAGACCCAGGCCATGTTTCCCGGCCTGGCCGCGGCGGTGCCACACATCCGCTCGGGCCGGGTGCGCCCGCTGGCCGTCACCGGGCTGCAGCGCCATCCCCAGTTCAAGGACCTGCCGACGCTGGACGAGTCCGGCTTCAAGGGTTTTGACGCCCAGCAGTGGTACGGCGTCGTCGGCCCGGCCGGCATGCCGGCCCCCATCGTGAAACAGCTCAACGACACCCTCGCCGTGGTGCTGCGCGCCCCCGACATGCGCGAAAAGCTGTCGGTCGAAGCGATCGAGCCGCAGGTGATGACGCCGGAGCAGTTCGGCAGCTTCATCAAGGCCGACATCGCGCGCTGGACCGAGCTGGCGCGCGCCCGCGGGATTCAGCTCGACAGCTGAATTTCAAGCCAAATAGCCCTCCAGCCCCCGTCCACCGGGGGCCAGTAGCTCTCTTTTTAATAGCATTTACAAACTCTGGCAATTCGCCGAAAGAACCCATGGCCCGCAACACCCAGGTCGCCGCCGACCACCACGCCCCGCCCGTCACCCAGATCCTGGCCCAGCATGTGGCCACCCACCCCGGCTTCCGGGCAGGCGGCTGGAGCGCTGCGGTCGATCACGAAGCACACCGCACCTTCATGAACTGGCTGGGCTGCGCCGTCGGCGCCGCGCAGCATGAAGCCGCCGACGCGGCGCTGGCGGCTGTCGCCATGCTGCAGCCCGCCCCGCAGGCCAGTGTGCTCGGCCGCGCCGGCAAGGTGGACATGGCCAGTGCCGCGCTGGTCAACGGCATCACCTCGCACACCTTCGACTTCGACGACACCCATCTGAAAACCATCATCCACCCGGCCGGTCCGGTGGCCTCGGCAGTGCTGGCACTGGCCGAACACACGGGCGCTTCCGGCCGGGAGCTGATCGACGCGTTGGTGCTGGGCATTGATGTGTCCTGCCGCGTCGGCAACGCCATGTACCCCGAACACTACGACCGCGGCTGGCACATCACCGGCTCGACCGGCACCCTGGGCGCGGCTGCGGCCTGCGCGCGCCTGCTCAAGCTCGATGTGCAGAAAACCGCCATGGCGCTGGGCATTGCCGCCTCGCAGCCGGTCGGCATGCGCGAGCAGTTCGGCACCATGACCAAACCCTTTCACCCCGGCGGCGCCGCCCGTGCCGGCCTGATGTCGGCGTTGCTGGCCAGCCAGGGTTACACCGCCAGCCCGAGGGCGCTGGAAGCGCCGCGCGGCATGATGCAGACGGTCTCGACCAAAAATGACTGGAACGAGATCACCGGTGAGCTCGGCCAGCGCTTTGAAATTTCCTTCAACAGCTACAAGCCTTTTGCCTGCGGCATCGTGATCCACCCCAGCATCGACGCCTGCGCCCAGTTGCGCGCCCAGGGCGTGACGCCCGAGCAGATCGCCAGCATCGAACTCAAGGTGCATTCGCTGGTGCTCGAACTCACCGGCAAAAAGGAGCCCGCCGACGGCCTGCAGGCCAAGTTCAGCGTCTACCATGGCTGCGCCGCCGGCCTCTCCTTCGGCCGCGCTGCCGAGGAGGAGTTCTCCGACGAGATCGTCAACCGGCCCGACATGGTGGCACTGCGCCGCAAGGTGGTGGCCACGGTGGATGATTCGATTGACGAAGCCAGCGCCGACGTCACCGCCGTGCTGAGCGATGGCCGGCGTATACATGTGTTTGTCGAACATGCCATCGGCTCGCTGCAAAACCCGATGACCGACGCCATGCTGGAAGCCAAGTTCAGCGGCATGTCCGACGTGGTGATCGGTGCGGCCAAGACCGCCGCCCTGATCAAGGCTTGCTGGGCTGTCGGCAATGCGAAGGACGTGCGCGCGCTGACTGCACTGGCCTGCCCGTGAGCAAGCCCCGTATTGTTGTCCTCGATGACAGCGAACGCGCGATGCGGCGCCTGGGCGACTGGACACGCATCGAAGCGCAGGCCGAGGTCACCATCCATCACGCGCCGCTCACGGGCGCGGCGCTGGTGGAGGCACTCCGGGAGGCTGACGCGATTGTGCTGATGCGTGACCGCACCCCCTTCACCGCCGAATTGCTGGCGCAACTGCCGAAATTGCGCTACCTGGTCTTCACCGGCACGCGCAATAACAAACTCGACCTTGCGGCGCTTGCGGCACGCAACATCCCGGTCAGCCACACCGAGTTCGGGCCGTCCAAGGACAGCACCTGCGAGTTGACCTGGGCAATGATCCTGGCCGCCACCAGGCAACTGGCCACCCACAGCGCCCGCCTCAAGGCCGGCGCCTGGCGCAGCGAACGATCCGAAGCCCTGCCCGGCACACTGGCGGGTCAGCGCCTGGGCCTGATCGGGCTCGGTGAGATCGGAGGACGTGTCGCCAGGGTCGGCAAAGCGCTGGGTATGGACGTCGTGACCTGGAGCCCGCGCATGACGGCCGAACGAGCGGCCGAACAGGGCGTGGCCTTTGTACCGCTGAACGAGCTGCTGGCGACCTCCCGCGTGGTCAGCCTGCATCTGGTGGTGGTACCGGCGACGCGCCATTTGATGAATACCGAACGGTTGGCCCTGATGCAGCCCGGCAGCCTGCTGGTCAACACCTCGCGCTCAGAGCTGATTGCCACGCCGGCGCTGGTGCAGGCGCTGCAGCAAGGCCGACCCGGTTTTGCGGCGCTGGACGTCTTCGATACCGAGCCGCTGCCCCTAGACGACCCGCTGCGCGGGCTTCCCAACGTGCTTTTGAGCCCGCACCTGGGTTTTGTCACCGAGGCGGTGTTCCAGCGTTTTGCGGTCGGGGTGACCGAATGCCTGGACGCCTGGCTGGCGCAACGGCCCCTGGTACGCCAGCTCAGCCCCGGCTGAGCGCGCTGGGCGAGCAATGCGGGCTTGTTGACGCCCTGCGGTCTGGCTGCTTTCCTACAAAACCAGACTGAACCAACGCGCAGGATGAGGCACCAACAGGAGATGACCGAGGGTTTACGCGTATAGCCTGACCCTATGCCTGTCATTGAACCTATTGCTTAGCACTCTCTCCAACAGAGTGCTAATATTTGACTTCAGAAAAGGAGTTTTGCCTCATGTCCTATGCGCTTTCCCCCAAAGTGACACCCGCCAGCACGGCCTTGGCGAGCGCCAATCCGTGGTCGCTGCTGCCGCCGCTGGGCAACCTGGACGCCTATATTTCTGCGGTCAACCGCTTGCCCATGCTCACCCTGGAGCAGGAGCAGGAGTTCGCGCGCAGCCTCAAGGACAACAACGACCTTGACGCCGCCGGTAAGTTGGTGCTCTCTCACTTGCGCCTGGTGGTCGCCACTTCCCGCAAATACCTCGGTTACGGCCTGCCCCATGCCGACCTGATCCAGGAAGGCAACATCGGCCTGATGAAGGCGGTCAAACGCTTCGATCCGGACCAGGGCGTGCGCCTGGTCAGCTATGCGCTGCACTGGATCAAGGCCGAGATGCACGAGTACATCCTGAAAAACTGGCGCATGGTCAAGGTGGCGACCACCAAGGCCCAGCGCAAGCTGTTTTTCAACCTGCGCTCCATGAAGCAGGGTTTCAAGGACGACGCCGATGTGGCGACGCACCGCGACACCTTGACCGAAGACCAGATCAGCTCGATGGCGAAAACGCTGAACGTCAAGCGTGAGGAAGTGATCGAGATGGAGCAGCGCATGTCGGGCCACGACGTGTTGCTGGACCCCAGCCCGAGCGACGACGGCGAAGAGGCTTTTGGCCCGATTGCTTACCTGTCGGACGCAACGCAGGAACCGACGCAGTTGATGGAGTCGCGCCAGCGCGACTACCTGGCCAGCGACGGCATTGCCACAGCGCTAGAGGGTCTGGACGATCGCTCACGCCGCATCGTCGAGGAGCGCTGGCTCAAGGTCAACGACGACGGCTCCGGCGGCATGACGCTGCACGACCTGGCGGCCGAGTACAAGGTCAGTGCGGAGCGTATCCGCCAGATCGAAGTGGCGGCGATGAAAAAAATGAAGAAGGTCCTGGCCGCCTACGCGTGATGGCCTGACACCTTTTGACTGGTGCGGCCGCCACAGGCCGGCACCCAAGCCTGCATACGACCATCGTGTGCAGGCTTTTTTTTGCCCACGATGTCGGTTAGTTGCCCTTGAGCAGCAGCTTGACGTCGGCTGCAAGTGCCGGCGCGCCGCTGCCATAACGGCTGTACAGGCGCACCCGGCCCTGCGGGTCGAACACATAACTGCCGGCCGAATGGTCCAGCGTGTAGCTGCCCGGCGTTTTGCCGTCGACCTTCTTGTAGAAAATCTTGAAGTCTTTCGCGACCTGCGGCAGCTTGTCCAGCTCCGGGCGCAAGGCCAGGAAACTGGGGTCGAAGTTGACCATGTAGGCTTTCAGCACTGCGGGCGTATCGCGTTCCGGGTCCAGCGAGACAAACAGACCTTGCAGGCGGTCGCCGTCGGCGCCCAGCATCTTTTTGATCTCGGCCAGCTCGGCCATCGAGCTTGGACACACATCCGGGCACTGGGTGAAGCCGAAAAACACTACCACCACCTTGCCGGCAAAGTCCTTGATGCTGCGCATCTGCCCGTTGTGGTCAGCCAGCGCAAAGTCCTTCGCGTAGTCGGCGCCGGTGATGTCGATGCTGGCAAACTGCGGTTTGGCCTCCGTGCAGCCGGACAACAAGCCAAAAAGGCCTCCAGCCCCCGTCCACAAAGCGCCACCAGCTATCAACTTGATAGCATTCCGTTTACCGGAAGAAGTCGGGGAGAAGCTCATACGAGGTAGTGGTCCAGCAGCAGCGCCGCAAACAAAACAGACAGGTGGATCAGCGAAAAGCGGAAGGTCTTGCGCGCCAGCGCGTCGGAATAATTGCGCCACAGCTTCCACGCATACCAGCTGAAACCGAAGCTCAGAACGATGGCCACCAGCAGGTAGAGCCAGCCGCTCATCTTGAAGACAAAAGGCATCAGGCAGGCGGCAAACAGCACCAGGGTGTAGAGGAAAACCTGCAGGCGCGTGAACTCGTTGCCGTGGGTCACCGGCAGCATCGGCAGGCCGGACTTGCGGTAATCCTCCACCCGGTACAGCGCCAGCGCCCAGAAGTGCGGCGGCGTCCACAGGAAGATGATCAAAAACAGGATCAGGGCCTCGGGCGCCACGTTGCCGGTCATGGCGGCCCAGCCGAGCACCGGCGGCATGGCGCCGGAAGCGCCGCCGATCACGATGTTCTGCGGCGTCAGCGGTTTCAGGATCACGGTGTAGACCACCGCGTAGCCGACAAAAGTGGCAAAGGTCAGCCACATGGTCAGCGGATTGACCCAGACGTAGAGGATGACGGAGCCTGCGGCGCACAGCAGCGTGGAGAACGCCAGCGTCAGCGGATTGCTGATCTGCCCCTGCGCCGTGGCGCGCCAGGCCGTGCGTTTCATTTTCGAGTCGATCTGCTGCTCGACCAGGCAATTGAAGGCCGCCGCCGCACCGGCCACCAGCCAGATGCCGGCGCAGGCGATCAGGGCCAGCCTGATCTCGGCCCAGCCCGGCATGCCGGGCACCGCCAGCACCATGCCGATCAGCGCGCAGAACACGATGAGCTGCACCACGCGCGGCTTGGTCAGCGCATAAAACTGCGCGAACTTGGACGGCACAAAAAGAGGCGCTGCCACGGCAGCAGAAGAGTCGGAGGGGTTCATAAAGGGGAAGCCCTCAATTTTGACGCAGTTGCCGTCTCCGGGACGCGCCGGCTGGAAAAAAGAGCGCCTGTGAGCACCACCACCAATGCCGCCGCGCCGCCGGTGTGCGACACCGCAGCGACCAGCGGCCAGCCCAGCACCACGTTGCTCAGGCCGGTTGCGAACTGCCACAGCGCCAGGCCGCCCACCCAGTTGCCGTAGACCCGCATCGCGGGAATCTGCCGCAACCGCCAGGCCAGCGCCAGCAAGGCGGCAAACACGACATAAGCGGCGAGCCGGTGCACGTAATGGATGGCGGTCAGCGCCTGGAAGCTGATGTTGTCTCCGTCCCGCCCGGCGCCCAGTGCGCGCCAGAAGGTAAAGCCCTCCCGGAAGTCCATGGCCGGCCAGAAGCTGCCCTGGCAGGCCGGAAACTCGTTGCAGGCCAGCA
>JAZKGR010000030.1:0-7132 GCA_040385775.1 Pseudomonadota bacterium | reverse complement strand
TGACCATGCTGCTCAACGAGATGTCGCGCGCCATGGGGCAGCCCGACTTTTACCCCTTTGTGTTGCCGCATGAGGTGGTCGCCAAACTGCAGTTCATTCACCTGGTGGTGAGTGCGGTCAACGAACCCTCGGGTGAGCCTGTGCCAGATAGTAGCGCTCGCAACGAAGATGCTGGGCCCACCCTGGCGCAGTCGCAGTGGTCAGAGCAAGTGACTCAGCAGATGCAGGCGCAGCAAGGGGGCTAAAGCTGTTTCAGACCTTCGCAGGATGGTGTTGCGGCGCCGGGCGTGGCTTAAAATAAGCAGCTTATGGCTCGCAAACCTCCGCTTGTTGATCTGGAAGATTCAAAGTCGCGCGGTGCCACGCGGGCCAGTGCGGTCTATGAAAGATTGCGCTCGGACATCACCCATGGCGTCCTGGAGCCCGGCTTCAAGTTGCGCATCGAATCCGTCTGTGAGCGTTACGCCGTCGGTGCCAGCCCCTTGCGCGAGGCGATGAATCGCCTGTCTTCAGAGGGCTTGATCACACGGACCGACCAGCGAGGGTTTAGTGTTGCCCCTCTCAACTGGTCCGAACTGGCGGTTCTGACCCGAAACCGCGTGCAGCTTGAAAGTCTGGCTCTGAGCGAGTCCATCGATAACCGCGATCAGGCGTGGGAAAACCGCCTTGCCTTGCTGGTTCATCAACTGTCCCGGACACCACGCTCGCTGGAAAGCGATCACTATGTGCCCAACCCGGAGTGGGAAACCCTGCATCGGGAATTCCACCGCGCGCTGCTGGCCAATTGCGACTCCCGATGGCTCAAGGGCTTTTGCGACAACCTCACCGATGAGGCCTACCGTTTCCGCCAGCTCGCTGCGGTCAAGGTATTCAGTTCACGCAACGAGCACGCCGAACACATGGCCATTTTTGATGCGGCCATTCACGGCCGCGTCGATTTGGCGCTGCGCCTGCTGGCCGAGCACTACACGCGCACGTCCAGCGTTATCGCTACTCGGGCCCGCGAATTGGGGCGCGCTGCCTGACAGGTCCCGGAGATCAGGCGATCCATTGCCGTCACAGTCCGGTGCTGTTCCAGTCGGCAGCGGGCTGCGCAGGCTCAGCTACCAAACCCGCCGCTTTGATGGCCTCGATGGCGCAAAACTCGTCCTTGTCTGAAGCATCGCCACTGATGCCTATGGCGCCAATGGCAGAGCCGCCGGTATCCAGAATCAGCACGCCGCCCGGTGTCGGAATAAACCGCCCGTCCGAGGCTGCGGCCAGCGCAGCCTGGAATGTGGGACGGTTGGCCAGGCGGTCCCTGATTTGCCGTGTGGACATGCCCATCCCCAAGGCCGCCCATGCCTTGCCGAAGGCGATGTCGTAACGCATCACGCCGCAGCCGTCTTCCCTGCGGTAACTCACAAGGTTGCCACCCGCATCCAGTACCGCAATGGCCAAGGGAAGCAACTGGTGTTGCTGGCGTAGCCGCAGCGCGGCATCGGTGATACGCGTGGCCGCCGCGAGATCGAGGCTGGAGTGAACTGGTATCAGGTGTTCGGCCATGGACGTTTCTATCTGTCGCTCAGCCCGTACTCAAGTCGCCGAGCGAAGCAATGATGGGTTTCCATTTGGCTCGCTCGGCCACCACATAAGCGCGAGCCGCAGTCGGGCCCACATACGGCTCGGCGAACATCGACTGGCTTTCAAGCTTGCTGCGCAGGGCCGGGTCATTCATGACGCGGCGGGTGGCTTCCGTCAGCCTGGCCAGCACCGCGGCAGGGGTATCGCGCGGCGCCGTCACCACGTTCCACAGCATGGCTTCGAAGGGTTGGGCCAGGTCGGCCGACTGCGCCACGGTGGGAATGTCCGGTTCAACCGCGACGCGACGCGCGGACGCTACTGCCAGTATGCGCAGCCGCCCGGCCTGGTGCTGGGGCAGCAACGAGCCCAGCGTGTCCACGGTCATCTCGATGTTGCCCCCCAGCAGGTCCTGCATGGCGGGGGCACTCCCGCGGTAGGGTATGTGGGTGAAAGGCGCCCCGGTGATCTGCTTGAGCCGTTCGGCGGCCACATGCAGCAGGGTGCCGTTTCCGGGAGAGCCGTAGTTGTATTTGCCAGGGTTCATGCGGGCGGCAATCACCACCGTCTTGAGCGTACGCGGCATATTGGGCGCTACGGCAAATGCCACTGGCGCCCCGCCCAACACGCCTATGTAGGCGAAGTCATCAAGTGCTTCATATTGCGGCTTGCTCTGGATCAGGTTGTACAGGGCATGGGTGGAGGCCGTGCCAAACAGCAGCGTGTAGCCATCTGCCGCGCTGCGGCGGACTTCCAGCGAGCCCAGCGCGCCACTGGCACCGGCCTTATTGTCGACGACGACCGGCTGGCCGAGCTCTGCGGCCACGGCTGCGGCATACAGGCGTGCAAAACTGTCTGTCGGCCCACCAGGCGGAAACGGTACCACCATGCGCAGCGGTCGCGCCGGCCAGGCTTGCGCCAAGGCTGGAAACCCTGTCAATGCAGTTCCGGCGAAAACAGCTTGAACGAAAGACCTTCTTTGCATGGTGCTGCTCCCGGATCAGGGGGCTTTCACGGGAAGCGGCGTGACCGCATCCCGGTCAAGCCGGAAGGCCATCAGGTCTTCGCCGATCAGCAAGGGACCGCTGTAGGTCTTGCGGGTCTGCTCGAAGACATCTTTCTCCGTCACAGGCGGTATGGCGGGCGTGCCCAGTAAAACGAAATGGTAGTAGACCGCAAGCTTCGGCTTGACGCGTGTGAACACCGTGCCGGCTTCCTCGGGCTGTGTGTGATGCGCAAGAATGACTTTGAAAGCCAGATTCTTGAGCAGTTCCTCCCGCACCGCTGCGACCTGGTGGATCAGCAGGTCCGTGCCAGTGGCATGGCGAATCAGGTTTTCGCTGAACCGGGTGTCGCCCGATACCGTGACCGAGCGGCCCGCGTAGTCCACCCGAAAACCAAATGCCGGCTTGAGCAGGTCGCCGTGATCCACTTCGATGGCCGTCACCTTGACGCCGTCCTGATCGTAGATCACGCCCTCCTTGAACTCCAATACGTGCGCCGCAATGCTGCCGGGGGACAGGTTCTGGTCGGCAATCCGGGCCTTGATGTCCCACTGGTAAGCGCGCGTGAGGCCGTCCATCATCTCCTGCGTCCCCGCGGGGCCATGCACGACGAAGGCGCCCTTGCGCTGGGCGTAAGAGGCCTCCAGCCAGCCAGTGAGCCACAGATCGGGAATGCCAACCACATGGTCCGAATGCAAGTGCGTCAGAAACAGCGCGTCGACCTGACCCAGGCGCAGCCCTGACTGCAACAGGCGTTGAGTGGTGCCCCGTCCGCAGTCGATGAGCAGCGTTTTGCCGCCTGCCTGAATCAACACACCGGGGCCGAAGCGCCGCATCACCGGCGCCGGGCTCCCGGTGCCCAGCAGGGTGACCCGGAACTCGTCGGCGCTTACCGGCGGCGGCACGGCCTGCGAAAATGCGGCGCCGGACATCGTCATGGCAGCGCAAAAAATAGCCGCCAACCTCCCGGTGATGGTGCAATTGAAAAGGCGGCGGCTTGACATGGGTGCTCCTGGTTGTGGTTGGCGTCAGGCGCCGGGCTCTCTTGCCAGGCGCACGTCGAAATTCATGACAAGGCATTGCGTACCAGGTATACCCAGACGCGCACAGGCGGGCGCATCCTCCACGGGTTCATAAGATCCGATCAACGCGGTACGCACGCCAAATACCGCATCGCTATCGAGGTAGGGGTCTTCGGCATCGAAGACTTCCGTGACCAGCGTGCGATGTCCGGGTGCGGACACAATCAGATGAAAGTGCGCCGATCGCCAGCAGCCGCGCTGCGCGGGCTGCACCAGGTCGAGCCACACCGGCCCGTCCGTGGGGATCTGGTAGGGGACCGCACGGATCGTGGCGATCTCGAAGCCGCCCTGCGCATCTGCGCGCAACTGGCAGCGCAGGTTGTCGGTGGGCTGGCTGGGGTCGATCTGCCAGTACAGGCCATTGGCGGCGTTTTGCCAGAAGTCGAGCGTGGCATCAACGAGCGGTTCACCATCGGCCCCTGTCACCTGGCCGCGCAGCAGGACCCGCGTGCCTTCGTTGTGGCCGATCAGGTTGGCCGGGTTGGCGAGCCAGGGCGAGCCCACGCTGTGAAACGGACCCAGCACGCTGCCGGGCGTGGCGAGCGGGCTGGAGGCCAGCAGGTCCACGAGGCTGGACACCCCCGTCACGTCTGAAAGCAGACTGAACTCGCTGCGGGTCTCGCTGCTGATGGCCGCCACCCGGTGCAAAAAAGTCAGCGCGCCGCGCCACTCCGAGTGGCTGAGCCTGGTTTCGCGGGCAAACGCGTGCAGGTGCCCGATCAGGCCTTGCACCAGAACGCGCTGGCGCGCATCGGGCAGACCCGCAAAGCTGGCGACGGCCGCTTCGGTGATGTTGTCCAGGCTGATGTTTCTCATGCGATCACCCGGTTGGATAACAGACCGACGCCTTCGATGTCAATCTCGATCGTGTCGCCCGCCTTCATCCAGACGGGTGGCGTGCGCGCATAACCCACCCCTGCAGGCGTGCCCATGACCACCACGTCGCCAGGCTCCAGGGTCATGCATTCGGACAGCAGCGACAAGGTTCGCGCCACGCCGAACACCATGTCCGAGGTGTTGGCGCTTTGCATGATCCGGCCATTCAGGCGCGACTGGATGCGCAGGCCGGTACAGCCCGGCGGCAGTTCGTCAGCCGTCACCAGACAGGGACCGAAACCGCCCGTGGCGTCGAAGTTCTTGCCGATGGTCCACTGCGTCGTGCGACGTTGGTAGTCGCGCAGAGTCGCGTCATTGAAACAGGCGTATCCGAAGACATGCCCCAGCGCGGCGGACTCGCTCACCGCTCGCATGGTCTGGCCGATCACCACGGCCAGCTCGGCCTCAAAGTCCAGTTTGTCGGACACACGCGGAATACGCAACGCAGCGTCGTGCCCGAGCAGCGAGGTGTTGCAGCGCAAAAACAATGCCGGGTAGTCGGCCACCGTGTTGCCACCCTCTTTGGCATGGTCCACGTAGTTCACGCCCAGGCAGATGATTTTTCCCGGATCCGAAATACACGGCAAAACGGTGAGGCTTTCCATGGGCTGTGCGGGCAGGCCCGGCAGGGCCAGCTGTTGCGAAACATGCACGGCCAGCCTCGCGTCCTTCGCGCAGTGCTGGATGAAGCCCAGCAGGCTGGAGGGCAAGGTGTTGTCGAGCGCGGGGCCTTCCACGACGCCGCTGTTGGTGAGCACACCCCATGTCGGGCCCTGTGGGCCGTGGTAACTGATGAATCGCATGAATCGCCTTGATTTGAAAGTGTTGTCTATTCGGCCTTGACGTTGAGCTCTTTGACCAGCTTGCCCCACTTGGTAACCTCGCTCTCCACGTAGCGCCGCAACTGCGGCCGGTCCATGCGCGCTGCTTCCAGTGACAGGGTGGCGAAGCGGTCTTGCACTGCCTTGTCGCCAAGCGCTTTGTTGATTTCAGCGTTGAGCTGGTCAAGCACTGACGATGGCGTCTTGCCCGGCGCGAACACCGCAAACCAGGTGTTGGCCTCGAAATCCTTGTAGCCCAGCTCCGCCACGGTGGGCACGTCCGGCAAGGCGGGGCTGCGCTTGAGTGAGGTCACCGCGATCGGGCGCACTTTGCCGGCCTTGACGAAGGGCACCGCCGGCGGCATCGATGTGGATGCGATCGGCACCTGCCCGCTGACCACGGCGTTGGTAGCGGCGGCGGGCTGGAAGGGCACATGGGTGATGTCCACTTTGGCCAAACCGCGAAACAGCCATTCCGCGCCCAGCTGCGTGGTGGTGCCGTTGCCCGAAGAGGCGTAGGCCATCTTGCTGGTGCGTGCGAGCGCGAGCAGCTCGGTCAGATTGGTGGCTTTCACATCCGGATGGACATACAGCAGGTTGGGCGTGAATGCGGCCATCGCTACCGGCTGAAGGTCGTTGACCGCGTCGTAGCCGGCATTGGCAAACATGCTGGGGTTGACGGAAAACGCTACGCTGTGAAACAGCAGCGTATAGCCATCGGCGGGAGCGTTCATGACAGCCACTGTGGCGATGTTGCCGCCCGCGCCGGGGCGGTTTTCCACCACCACGGGTTGCCCCAGTGCTGCAGACACCTGGGTTCCGATGAGGCGTGCCACGATGTCGGTTGAGCTGCCGGGCGCGAAAGCGACGATGAAGCGGATCGGTTTGTCCGGAAACGCCGCATGCGCGGTACAGATAAATGCCGACGCGACGAACAGCAGGTATAGCAAGCGTTTCATGGTTTCTCCAGAGTTGTGCGCAGCATTATTTAATCGATAAAATGAATTATAATTAGTATTGTCGATAAAAACCCCAGACAAACCCTATGGAAATACCGCCTGATCTGTCGCCCCACGTGAACCGCGTTGCGAAGGTTTTGTTCACCGAGGCGCGCACCCCCAGCCGCTGGTTGCCCAGGTCCGTCTCCGACGTGTTGCTGCGCGACATCTTCGAGTTGGCGCGGTTCGGCCCCACCTCGATGAATACACAGCCCCTGCGGGTCCAGTTTGTTTCCAGTGCCGGACAGCGTGCGCGCCTGGCTGGCTGTGTGAACCCCGGCAATGTGGAGAAGATCAACGGCGCCCCCGTCGTCGCTGTTATCGGGCAGGACCTGGCATTTGCGGACCACCTGGGAACACTGTTTGCGCACAAGGTTGACGCGCGCGCCTATTACGACGGCAAGCCCGACGTTGTGGCGTCCACCGCACTGCGCAACAGCAGCCTGCAGGGTGCTTACCTGATGATGGCGGCGCGCCTGCTGGGCCTGGACTGTGGCCCCATGTCGGGGTTCAACGCCGCTGCTGTTGATGAGATGTTCTGGGCCGGCACAGCCGTCCGTACGAATTTCCTGTGTTGCCTGGGACATGGCGATTTCACGGAAATGAAGCCGCGCAACCCACGGCTGACATTTGACGAGGTGTGCCGGATCATTTGAGGCGGGGGGGCGCCCCATAACAGGGTTTTTTGCGGTGAGTCAACCTGTGGGGCGAACAGTTTTACCCGAGATCTCTCATCTCCCAGGCAATCCGCACCAGCTCGCTCTTGAGCTGCATGCGTGCCTCGGCGTCCA
>JAZKGR010000029.1:0-18555 GCA_040385775.1 Pseudomonadota bacterium | reverse complement strand
TGATGGCCCTGGCCAGCGGCCTGACCCAGGTGCTGGACGACCGCCGCTACACCGAGATCATCATGACCCGCGCCACCGTCAGCGTCGGTGAAGACATCGGCTTTCTGCCGGGCACCGAAGAAGAAAAAATGGGCCCATGGATGGGCGCCCTCGACGACAACCTGGAAGTGCTGGGCAAAAACGACAGCGGCTCCGGCGAATGGGGCCGCGCCGCCACCAACGAACTGATCCGCTCGCGCATCAAGGTCAAGAGCATGAACTTCATGCGCGGCCGCACCTTTTTGAACAAGTACGTGATCATCGACGAGGCGCAGAACCTGACGCCCAAGCAGATGAAGACACTGATCACCCGCGCCGGCCCCGGCACCAAGATCATCTGCATGGGCAACCTCGCGCAAATCGACACGCCCTACCTGACCGAAGGTTCGTCCGGCATGACCTACGCGGTGGACCGTTTCAAGGGCTGGCCGCACGGCGGCCACATCACGCTGGCACGCGGCGAGCGCTCACGCCTGGCCGACTTCGCCAGCGAGGTGCTTTGACACGCTGATTCAAGGGGCGCAGGGTCCGGCCATGCAGCAAGCTTCCGTGCTCGATTTGGCCCTGCTGCGCCAGGCTATCGCGTTGTCGGCCGAGTCGCGCGCCAGGGGGCGCCATCCCTTCGCCGCACTGGTCGCCGATGAAAATGGCAAGGTCATCGCCACGACCGGCAACAACTCGATGCCGCCGCAAGGCGACCCGACCCAGCATGCCGAACTGGCCGCTGCCGCGCTGGCCGCCCGCGCCTTGCCACCAGAGCAATTGGCCAAATGCACGCTGTACACCAGCGCAGAGCCTTGCTGCATGTGTGCCGGCGCGATCTACTGGTGCAACATCGGCCGCGTCGTTTACGGCCTGTCCGAACACAAGCTGCTGGAGCTGACCGGCGCCCATCCGGAAAATCCGACCCTGGCCCTGCCCTGCAGACATGTCTTTGCGACAGGGCAACGACCCGTCGCGGTGCTGGGCCCGTTGCTGGAGGGCGAAGCCGCCGTGCCGCATCACGGCTTCTGGAACAACAGCAGCAGCTAACGCCGCTTCTTCTTCGACAGCTTCACCGGCCCCTTGGGCGCAAGCCCCAACGCCGCCCGTGCCAGCGCATCCGCTTCGCCATTGCGGTGCCGCGGTATCCAGTGCAGCGAGGTGTGCGCAAAGGTCGCCAGCAAGGCCGCTAGCTCCGCATACAGCGCGGCCAGCCGCAGCACCGGCGGTGCACCCTCAGCGCCGAGTTGCGCCACCAGCAAGCTGCTGTCCGAATAAATCTGCAATACCGTCGCCCCGCGCGCCTGCGCCTCGCGCAATGCGAGCATCAGGGCCCGCGCCTCCGCCTCGTTGTTGCAGCCGCGCGCATCGGTCGCCGTTGAAAGTGGATGCCGCGTGCCGTCAGGGGCAACAAGCACTGCACCCAGTCCCATGCGGCCGGGATTGGGGACGGCGCTGCCGTCGCAATGAAGAGTCCACGGTCCGAAGGATGCGCTGGAAGGGGCACCCATCAATCACCCTCCATCGGCATAGATGACGGGAGGATTTTCCACCAGTGCAGTCCCGCGTGAGTCATTTCAGAGCTCCTTTGCTCAACATCCTTATTTTCAATGCATCGTACCGGCGTGCACCGCTATCATTCCTGAAAAGAGGAGACAGGGAATGACGACGACATTGCAGCAACAACTTGGCGAAATTCAAACCCCTGACGGTGCTTTGAGTTCTATGATTTGCTTTGACGATGACTTGCCAAACGAAGCCATGGTTCATGCTTGGAAAAGCGGAACCGCTGAGCCACCATTTGCTGTGCTATTCGGTCTTGAATGGAACAAAGAAAGGAATCACGCTCGAATGGTTCCGCGTGTTCGGTTCAAACCCAGCGACAACGGCGGGGAAATACAGTCAGTGCAACTTACAGCGGAAGAGGCGGCTCAATTCCAACAATTCCAAGCCGAGTTGATAGTGCAAAAAAACGGTTCTCTCCGAGGTTCATGGCAAGGCTCCGGGGGGAAAAAGGGCGTGTTTAAGTACAGCGCCACGTCCTCCAACGGTGAGCGTGTAACCGCCACGGTCTGCAATGACTGGGATGCTTTTAAGAAGTGGGCGGCAAGTACCAATCAGTCTATGGGCGCTTGCCTTTTCAGGGGCCATGGAGACAAGGAGTTTCGGTTAATGACCACACTACATAGACTGGGGAGAAGCCGCCTTGAGCGTTACTGCGGCCGCACATTGCAAACGTTCAGGCAAAACGCCGAGGCCGTGCTCGGCATGCGAATAAATTCAGCTGACAGCGAGGACTACTCTATGCTTCTGGGTCTCGCCCAGCACCACGGCTTGCCAACGCCTCTTCTGGACTGGACGGATTCTCCATACATAGCAGCCTTTTTTGCTTTCTCGGACGCTCTGGACTCTCAATCAAGCAGGCCCCACGCTACACACGTTCGCATCTATGCTCTATCGCAAGACTTCGTCGACCAAAGCAGCACCCCAATCGTCGTCGTACCTTTTATGAGGCCTTACGTGTCGCCATTGGCGATAAGCGCAAGACACAATCCACGGCTATACGCTCAACAAGGGAAATTTTTAGTCACAAACGTCGCCGACCTGGAGAACTACTTTTGCTTCATGCAAAAGAAATATAAAAGAACGGATTTAATCGCTGCTGATGTGCCTATCGCTTGCGCCGTTGAAGCATTGAAGGATCTGAAGTTTATGGGTTTAACAGCTGCCACAATGTTTCCAAGATTAGATGGTGTTTGCAGAATGATGCGCCATGAAATGACCTTCCAGCGAAACATTGAGACGCTGCCGGGATTGCCTGCAGGCAGCGAATCTATAAGCCCTACCCCCCACGCATAATCGGCAGAGCTGCCGATTATGCGTGCGGCGGAACCACCACCGACCGTTCCAGCACATAACGCATCATCGACTGCGCCAGCTCTTCCTCGCCCAGGAAGATCTTGCCGGCGTTTTCGCTTTCCAGCAGTTTGGCTTCGGCCTCGTTGTGGGTGCGCACGACGATCTCAATGTCGGGGTTGAGCGTGCGGGCGATGTTGATCATCTGCCGCACGTTCAAGGTGTCGGGCGTGGCGATCACCAGCATGCGGGCGTTCGCGATGTGGGCCTGCACCAGCACCACCGGTTCTGCCGCGTCGCCCGACACGGCCATCAGGCCCTCTCCGCGCAGCCTTTCGACGACTTCGCGATTCTGCTCGACCACCACAAAGGGAAGGTGCTGCGCTGCCAGCGCATCGGCGATGCGCCGTCCGACCCGGCCGTAGCCGACCAGCACGACCTGGCGTGACAGGTATTTTTCTTCGGTGCTGGCGGGCAGTTCGGCCATCGGGTCGTCGCGCGCCTCAAGCTTTCGGGCGAGCGGCGACTTGGCAAGAATCCACTGCTGGAGAGGCTCCACCGCCTTGAACACCAGCTGGTTCAGCGCAATCGAGATCAGCGCGCCGGCCAGCACCAGGCTTTGGCCTTCAGGTGGCAGCAGGTTCAGCGACACGCCCATTGCCACGAGGATGAAGGAGAACTCGCCGATCTGCGCCAGGCTGGCCGATACCGTCAGCGCGGTGTTGAGCGGATAACGAAAGGCCAGTACCAGTGCCGCCGCAGCCAGCGACTTGCCGACCACGATGATGGCCACCACCGCCAGCACCTGCAACGGTCGCTCGACGATGACCCAGGGGTCGAACAACATGCCGACCGACACAAAAAACAGCACGGCAAAAGCGTCACGCAACGGCAATGACTCCTCCGCCGCACGATGACTGAACTCGGACTCGCGCATCACCATGCCAGCAAAAAAGGCACCCAGCGCAAACGACACGCCGAACAGCGCCGTCGCACCGAAGGCAATGCCGACCGCAGCCGCCACCACGCACAAGGTGAACAGCTCGCGCGAGCCGGTGCGCTGCACCTGCCACAACACCCAGGGAAAAAAGCGCCGCCCCACCACCAGCATCAATGCGACAAAGCCGCCAACCTGCAACAAGGTCACGCCCAGCGTCTTCCACAGCGAATCAACGTCGGCCTCGCCCCGGCCCGACAGCCACTCGGCCAGCGGCGGCAGCAGCACCAGCACCAGCACCATGGCCAGGTCTTCGACCACCAGCCAACCGACGGCGATGCGGCCGTTCGCCGAGTCCAGCACGCCGCGCGTTTCCAGCGCACGCAGCAGCACCACGGTGCTGGCGACCGACAGCGACAGGCCGAACACCAGCGCGCCGCCCAGGTTCCAGCCCCACCAGTGCGCCAGGCCCATGCCGAGCGCCGTGGCGACTGTCATCTGCACCACCGCGCCGGGCACGGCGATCTTGCGCACGGCCAGCAGGTCATCGAGTGAGAAATGCAGGCCGACGCCGAACATCAACAGCATCACGCCGATCTCGGCGAGCTGGCTGGCAATTGCCGCGTCAGCGACGAAACCGGGTGTGAAGGGTCCGATCACCACCCCGGCCAGCAGGTAGCCCACCAGCGAGGGCAGCTTCATGCGCGCCGCAAGAAAGCCGAAGATCAGGGCCAGACCCAGACCGGCGGCGATGGTGCTGATGAGGGAGACGCTGTGCGGCATGCGGGAAGGGTTCCTTCAGAGAGTGACGGTGGAGGGACCCTGCGTGAGCACTTGCCGATGGCCGGCGCTTGCCGCAGACGTGAAAAATGAATGAGAGGCTTTCCGGCCCAGGATCATTATAAAAACAGAAAGCAAAAAACCCGCCGGAGCGGGTTTTTCCTTTGTGGACACAAGGCCAGCAGCCTCACCCCATGTGCAAACCACCATTGAGCGAAAAGTCCGCACCGGTGGCATAGCCGCCTTCGTCCGACGCAATCCACGAAATGATGGAGGCGATTTCTTCCGGGGTGCCGAGCCGCTTGGCAGGTACGCCTGAGACAATTTTCTCCAGCACGTCCGGGCGGATGGCCTTGACCATGTCGGTGCCGATGTAGCCGGGACTCACGGTGTTGACGGTCACGCCCTTGGCTGCCACCTCTTGCGCCAGCGCCATGGTGAAGCCGTGCAGGCCGGCCTTGGCGGTCGAGTAGTTGACCTGGCCGAACTGGCCCTTCTGGCCGTTGACCGACGAGATGTTGACGATGCGCCCGTAGCCGCCTTCGATCATGCCTTCGATCACCTGCTTGGTGACGTTGAACATGCTGTCGAGGTTGGTGGAGATCACGGCGTCCCAGTCGGCCTTGCTCATCTTGCGGAACTGGCCGTCGCGCGTGATGCCGGCGTTGTTGACGAGCACGCTGACCGGGCCGTGGTCGGCCTTGACCTTGTCGAAAGCAGCAACGGTGGAGTCCCAGTCGCCCACATTGCCGACCGAGGTGTAGAAGGTGTAACCAAGCGCTTTTTGCTCGTCTATCCATTTGGTGAAGTCACGCGTGGGGCCGCAACCCGCCACCACGGTGAAGCCGTCCTTGTGCAGGCGCTGGCAGATCGCGGTTCCGATGCCGCCCATGCCGCCTGTCACGTATGCAATTCGTTTTGCCATGTCTTGCTCCTTGATTTATTGGTTCTGAAAGCCGTTGAAAAGAAGACTTGTCGATCTTGCGGTCGTTGCGCACTGCTATCAAATAAATAGCTGGTCACGCTCATCCGGCAAGGGCTACAAGCTCTTTTACCTCATATTTATCGTTCCAGTGTGAGGGCAACCCCCATGCCGCCGCCGATACACAGGCTGGCAATGCCTTTTTTGGCATCGCGGCGCACCATCTCGTGGATCAGCGTGACCAGGATGCGGCAGCCGGATGCGCCTATGGGGTGGCCGATGGCAATCGCGCCGCCGTTGACGTTGACCTTGCTGGTGTCCCAGCCCATCTCTGCGTTAACGGCGCAGGCCTGGGCGGCAAAGGCTTCATTGATCTCGAGCAGGTCCAGGTCTTGCGCCTTCCAGCCGGCGCGCTGCAGCGCCTTGGTCGATGCGGGCACGGGGCCCATGCCCATATAGGCCGGGTCCAGCCCGGTGGTGGCATAGCTGGCGATGCGGGCCAGCGGGGTCAGGCCCAGCGCAGCGGCCTTCTTGGCGGTCATGACCATCACGGCGGCGGCGCCGTCATTGATGCCCGAGGCGTTGCCGGCCGTCACGCCGCCGGCCTTGTCAAACGCGGGGCGCAGGCCGGCCAGGCCTTCGGCGCTGGTCTTGCGGTTGATGAACTCGTCGGCAGAAAACACCAGCGGGTCGCCCTTCTTCTGCGGGATGGAGAAAGGAACGATCTCGTCCTTGAACTTGCCGGCGTCCTGTGCGGCCATGGCCTTGGTCTGGCTGGCCAATGCCAGCGCATCCTGCATGTCGCGGCTGATGCTGTACTTCTTGGCGACGTTCTCGGCGGTGATGCCCATGTGGTACTGGTTGTAGACGTCCCACAGGCCGTCGACGATCATGGTGTCGACCATCTTCCAGTCGCCCATGCGCTGGCCGTCGCGCGAGCCGTTGAGCACGTGCGGCGCGGCGCTCATGTTTTCCTGGCCGCCGGCAATCACGATCTCGCTGTCGCCGGTGGCCACCGACTGCGCAGCCAGCATCACGGCCTTCAGGCCGGAGCCGCAAACCGCGTTGATGGTCAGGCCGGGGATGGCGTGCGGAAAGCCTGCTTTCACCACGCTCTGACGTGCGGGGTTTTGCCCCACGCCGGCAGCCAGCACCTGGCCCATGATGACTTCGCCAATCAGGTCATGCGACAGCCCGGAACGCTCGGCCACGGCCTTGATCACCGCCGCGCCCAGTTCGGTCGCGGGGATTTTGGCCAGGCTGCCGCCAAACTTGCCAACGGCGGTGCGGGCTGCTGAAACGATGACGATGTCTTCCATGATGCTTCTCCAGTTAAATCCAGCTCTCCGTCATTGCGGGCTTGACCCGCAATCCATGCCGGTGCGCTGCTTCATCCGGTTCATGGATCCCGGGTCAAGCCCGGGATGACACTTTTTCATTCAGGCTCTGGCCTTGACGTAGCGGCCAGGCGCCGGCTCGATGGCTTTGTATTGGCGGTTGCCATAAGTTTTGGGGGCAGCAATTTGCTTGCCAGCGTGCCCCTTGAGCCAGTCCGACCAGTCGGTCCACCAGCTGCCGGGGTGTTCGGTCGCTCCCTTGAGCCAGTCGGCCTGCGCGGCCGGAAACTTGCCCTGAGGCAATTTGTCGTTGGTCCAATAGCTGCGCTTTTTCTTGGCGGGCGGGTTGATCACGCCGGCAATGTGACCCGACGCGCCCATGACAAAACGCTTTTTGCCGGGCAGCACCTGGGTCGAGGCATACGCGCCACCGACCGGCACGATATGGTCTTCGCGCGAGCCGTAGATATAGGTCGGCATGTCGAGCTTGCCCAGATTGACCTTCTGGCCGCACACCGTGAGCTTGCCGGGTTTGGCCAGGTTGTTCTCGAAGTAGGTGTTGCGCAAATACCAGGCGTAAAACGGGCCCGGCAGGTTGGTGGAGTCGCTGTTCCAGTAAAGCAGGTCAAACGGCGGCGGGGTCTCACCCTTGAGGTAGTTGCCGACCACATAGTTCCAGACCAGGTCATTGGGCCGCAGAAAGCTGAAGGTGGACGCGAGGTCCTGGCCCTTGAGCAGGCCGCCTTTGCCCATCTGCATCTCTCGATAGGCGACCGACTGCTCGTCGATGAAGATGTCGAGGATGCCGGTGTCGCTGAACTCCAGCAGCGAGGTCAGAAAGGTGGCACTGCCCACGGGGTTTTCACCACGCGCCGCCAGCACGGCCAGCGCGGTGCCGAGGATGGTGCCGCCCACGCAGAAGCCAAGAGCGTTGATGGTTTTGGCGCCGGTGATGGCCTGCGTGACTTCAATCGCCTTGATGGCGGCGTTTTCGATGTAGTCGTCCCAGGTTTTTTCGGCCATGGACTCATCAGGGTTGCGCCAGCTCACGACAAAGGTGCGGTGGCCCTGCGCAACCGCATAACGGATCAGCGAGTTGTCGGGCTGCAGGTCCAGGATGTAGAACTTGTTGATGCAGGGCGGCACCAGCAAAAACGGCCGCTCGTACACCTTGGCCGTCAGCGGCTTGTATTCGATGAGCTGGAAGAACTCGTTTTCAAACACCACGACGCCTTCGGTCGTCGCGACGTTTTTGCCGACCTCGAACACGCTCTCATCGGTCATGGACACATGGCCCTGCTTCATGTCGTGCAGCAGGTTGGTCAGGCCCTGGGCAATGCTTTCGCCCTGGGTGTCTATGGCTTTTTTCTGCGCCTCGGCATTGAGCGCCAGGAAGTTGCTGGGCGCGGCGGCGGCCATCGCCTGTTCGACCGCAAACCGCACGCGGGCTTTGGTTTTTTCATCGCCCTCGACCGCGTCGGCCAAGCCCATCAGGGTGCGGGCGTTGAGCAGGTAAGCCGATGCAGCAAATTGGGAAACGGGGTTCTGGTGCCAGGCTTCTGCGGCAAAACGCCGGTCGGTGACGCCCTGGGTGCCGGCCTGCAGACCGCTGTTCCAGAGCGTGCTGATGTCGGCGAGGTATTGTTTCTGGATCTCCAGCAGCTTGAGCGGATCGATCTGCAGCGGTGGCATGGCAGCCTGCGGATCGGCCATGCCGATCTGCGCAAAACCGGGCGCAGCGCCGAGTCCGCCACCGGCCATCGCGCCCATGACCTGTTTCAGGCCCTGCGCAAAGGTCTCTTGCATCTGCTGGGCTGCTTGCGCCATGTTTGCGTCAGAATTCATGCTTGTCTCCGGGGATATCGGCAGGCTCTTGAAAGGCCGTCTGTGTCGAGCGTTGATAGCCGCGGCGGGTCCACTCTAGTATCGTGGAATTTCTTTCCCAACTCATGAGGCAGCGCAAAGATTTATGTATTTGATTGTCATCGCCTGGATGTATGTGGTGCTCATGATGAGCGTCGCAGAAGCCACTCATCCGTCCGGGACGCTGCTGGGTGCGCTGGTGACCTTTGTACTCTATGGCGTGGGTCCTGTGGCATTGGTGGTTTACCTGATGGGTGCGCCATCGCGGCGCAAGGCGATCAAGGCGCGCGAAGCGGCTGAAGCCGCCGATGCGACGACCTTGATGCCATCCTCATTCGAGCCAGATACAGGCAGCCATGCGGCCGGTGGTCTTGAGCCCGTTGCCACGGACGCCGGTATCGCGCCGGTGCGAAAAGAACCGTGAGGCATTGCCCACCGTGCACCACGGCGCACTGCCGTCATTACCGAAGATCTGCGTGATCCCCAGCGCCTGAAGCCGTCGCCGGGCCAGGCCGGCGAGGTCAGCGAGGTATTTGCCAGGGGCTGCCGCCGTGAAACAGGCGGCTGCGCCGGAATCGCTGTCCACGAAGGCTGCCCTCACCTCTGCGCCCACTTCAAAAGCTGTCGGGCCTATGCACGGCCCCAGCCACGCTATGGTATTGATAGCTGAAGGCCCCCGTCCACCGGGGGCTGAAGCCCAAAAACGTTCACAACTTTGTTCCAGGACACCACGCCCCTGATGCCCCGCCAGCCCGCGCCAGCCCGCATGGGCGGCGGCCACGGCCGAGCCGTCAGCGTCAGTCAACAACACCGGCAGGCAATCAGCCACCATGATGGTGCATGCCATGCCGCGCTGCGAAGTGACCGCAGCGTCGGCCGGCTGTCCGTGCGGCGTGTCGTCGTCAAGCGGCAAAACCGCCGTGCCATGCACCTGCTGCAGAAACACCGGTCTGGCGCCCGTCACCTGCGCCAGCAGCGCGCGGTTGGCCGCCACCTGCACCGGTACATCGCCGACGTGGTCGCCCAGGTTCATGCTGTCCCATGGGGCGACGGACATGCCGCCTTGCCGGGTGGTGAAAACCGCGCGCACGCCGGGCGGCGCCGGCCAGTCGGGAATCAGCCAGTCGGGATTCACCGGATCAGGGCTCGTTGTCCGGGCAGGAAGATGGCTGGGCCTTCTGGAAAGCCTCCAGCGCCATGCAGGCCTCGTAGGCGGCCATGGTACGCGGCAGGCCGTCGAAGCTGACATTGAAGCGTTTGGCGTTAAAGATCTGCGGCACCAGGCAGCAGTCGGCCAGCGTCGGTGTGTCGCCATAACAGTAGGTCGATGGCGGCAACTGGTTCAGCTGGCGCTCGAAGGCCTCCAGCCCCTCGCGCACCCAGTGCCGGTACCAGGTGTTCTTGGCTTCTTCATCGACTTTCAGCTCGCGCACCAAATACTTGAGCACACGCAGGTTGTTCAGCGGGTGGATCTCGCAGGCGATGGACTGCGCCAGCGCGCGGACTTTGGCGCGGCCCAGCGCGTCGGCCGGCAGCAGCGGCACGGCCGGATGGGTTTCGTCGATGTACTCGATGATGGCCATGGACTGCGACAGGCGATCGCCATCATCGTTTTCCAGCATGGGCACCAGCATGTCGGCCGACACAGCGGAGTAGGCCTCCTTGCGGTGGTCACCCTTGGCGATGTGGACCGGGAGGTAGTCGTAAGGCAGGCCCTTGAGCTGCAGCGCAATGCGCACGCGGTAGGACGCGGAAGAGCGGAAGTAGTTGTAGAGTTTCATCCTCAAAGGATAAACCGAATCGCCTGCGCGACTGGCGCGCGGGGAGGCCGACCCTACCATTGCCTTTTTGCCTGCCCATTTCCCGGAGACATCCATGAGCACCATCACATCCCTCACCAACCACCAGGTCCGCCTGGCCAGCCGCCCAGTGGGCCTGCCGACGCGCGACAACTGGAACTTCACCACCGAAGCGGTCGCCGAGCCTGGCCCCGGCGGCGTGCTGGTCAAGACCCTGTGCCTGTCGCTGGACCCGGCAATGCGCGGCTGGATGAACGAGGGCAAGAGCTACATCCCGCCGGTCGAGATCGGCGCCGTCATGCGCGCCGGCGGTGTCGGCCAGGTGATCGCCTCGAACAACGCGTCTTTTGCCGTCGGCGACTATGTCAACGCCGGGCTGGACGTGCAGGAATACTGCCTGATCCCCGAGGCGAATATCAAGCGCAGCGGCATGTTCAAGATCAATGCGCGTTTGGGCCTGACGTCCTGGCTCAATGTGCTGGGCATGCCCGGCATGACCGGCTACTTCGGACTGATGGACGTGGGCCAGCCCAAGGCCGGCGAAACCGTGGTGGTCTCGGGCGCTGCGGGCGCCGTCGGCCAGACCGTTGGCCAGATCGCCAAACTCAAGGGCTGCCGCGTGGTCGGCATTGCCGGCGGCAAGGCCAAGTGCGACTGGGTGGTGAAGGAACTGGGCTTTGACGCCTGCATCGACTACAAGGCCGGCGACGTCAAGGCCGGGCTGAAAGAACACTGCCCGAAAGGCGTGGACATTTATTTCGACAACGTCGGCGGCGACATCCTCGACGCGGTGCTGACGCGCATCACACGTGGCGCCCGCATCATCATTTGCGGCGCCATCAGCCAGTACAACAACACCACGCCGGTCAAGGGCCCGGCCAACTACCTGTCGCTGCTGGTCAACCGCGCGCGCATGGAAGGCATCGTGGTGTTCGACTACGCCGACCGCTATCCGCTGGCGATTGCCGAAATGTCCGGCTACTTGAAGGACGGCAAGATGAAGAGCAAAGAAGATGTGGTGGAGGGGCTGGAGAACTTCCCCGAAACCCTGCTCAAGCTGTTCAACGGCGAGAACTTTGGCAAGCTGGTGCTGCGGGTCGCGAAGGAATAACACAGGGCGCGACGCACCTTCTACAGATTGTCATGCCGGACTTGATCCGGCATCCATGCGCCATGAACCACGGCCGCTGGTTTGCGCAGCATGGATTGCGGCGCAAGGCCGCAATGACACGCCCGCGCCGCAGGACTCAGGCAAGCACCCAGCGCGCAACACCCACCGTCGCCGCGCCGGCCACGGCGGCCGCCAGGTCGTTTCGCACCAGCTTCATGACCAGTCCCACGGCCAGCAATCCCAGCAGTTCCGGCAGCTTGCCCGAGGTGGCGGCCGGCGTCACGATGCCGACCATTACCGAGATCGGTATAGCCTTGAGCGCGGCCTCGACGCGCGGGGTGATGGTCACATAACCCATCAGCAAAAAGCCGCTGATTCGGCAGGCGAAGGATGCGAGCGCCATGCCCGCCAGCGCCAGCCAGAAGGTCGATTCAACGGCCATGGCGCCACGCTCCCATCAGGCCACCTGCGAGACCCGCCCCGACGATGTACCAGGCGCCCGGCACCAGCCGGTGCAGGGCCAGCGCCACCAGCCCCGCCGCCGCGACCGGCCACAGGTCGGATTTGCCTCGCCACAGCACCAGGCCGATGGCCGCGGCAAACGCCGCCAGCATGAAGTCCAGGCCAAAGGCCGCAGGATTCGGCACGTTGCCGGCCAGCAGATGGCCCAGCAAAGTGCCGCCCAGCCAGGGCACAAACATCGCGACACCCGAGCCCAGCACGTAACCGGCGTCGCGGTAACCGGCCTCGTACTCCCGCATGGCCATGGCCCAGTTGCCGTCACCGAGAAAAAACAGCGAGCCCCAGCTCTGGTGCCTGGGCAGGCCGGCCAGCCAGGGCTGCAGCGACGCGCCATAAAGAACATAACGGGCGTTCATGACCAGGATAGTCACGATGACCGGGGTGATGGCGGCGGTGGCGGTCCAACCCTGCAGCGCCGCCAGTTGTGCGCTGCCTGAATAAACCGCGGCGCTCATCAGCATGGCCTGCAGCCAGCTCATGCCGCGCTCGCTGGCCAGCACGCCGAACACCATCGCATACAGAACGATGCCCGGCGCCATCACCTGCGCCGTAAAAAAACCGCGGCGTACGCCAGCGGCGGTGAAACTGACGGCGTCTTGGATCAACGCCCGACCACCAGGCGGATGGCCGGCATCACGCGCTCGGTCTCAGCCCTGCGGTCCAGGGCCATGCGCATGTTCATCTGCGCGACTTCGGTGTGTTCAATCGCCAGCGCCTGCGCACGCGCGCCCTCGCCGGCCCTGAGCGCGGCGAACAACATGTGGTGCTGGCGGTGCGCGTACAGCATCCAGTCGCGATCCAGTGCCACCGTGCCCTGCATCGGCAGCATGGCCGAGGCCGGCGCAAACGGCAGCTTGTCATTGAGTGCCACCGCGCGCTGCAGCGCCCGGTTGCCGCTGGCGTCGAGCACGAGTGCGTGGAAACGGTCGTTAACCACCGCGTAGGCCGCATAACTTTCATAGTCCAGCGGGTTGGCGGCCAGCGCCAGGTCGCCCTCATCCAGGCAGGCCTGCAGTTCGGCCTGCAACTGGCGCGAGACGCCGTGTTCGGCCACCAGGCGCGCAGCCATGCCTTCGAGGTGACCACGTACGGCAATGGCGTCGGCCACCTCGCGCGGCGTGAACTGGCGCACCAGAAACTTGCCGGTGTCATTGGCCTCGACCAGGCCCTCCTGCTCCAGCGTCACCAGCGCGGCGCGCACGGGGGTGCGCGAGGCGCCCAGACGTTCAGCCAGTTGCTGCTCGGCCAGGCGCTGACCGGGCTCGAATTCGCCGCGCAGGATCAGGTCGCGCAACTGGATCAGTACCGTCTCTTGCAAGTTCATGGCGCGAACTGTACACTGAATTTTAATTTCGGTATACCGTTTTCAAAAGGTCGCTTCCATGAACGCTGAACAAAATGAATTGATCACCCGCGTCGGGCCGGGCACGTCCTGCGGCGCCCTGCTGCGCAGCTACTGGCAACCAGCGGCACTGGTTGATGAATTCAACCCGGCACTGGACCCGCGTATGGACAAACGGCCGGTCAAAGCCGTGCGCCTGATGGGCCAAGACTTCGTGCTGTTTCGCGACGACAAAGGCAACTACGGCCTGCTGGACCGCGACTGCCCGCACCGCGGCGCCGATTTGTCGTTCGGCCGCGCCGAGGGTGACGGCCTGCGCTGCCCCTTCCACGGCTGGAAGTTCGACGTGAGCGGCCGCTGTCTGGAAACCCCGGCAGAACCCGCCGGCAGCAAGCTCTGTGACCGCGTGAAGCAGCGCAGCTACCCGGTGCTGGAGAAAAGCGGCGTGATCTTCGCCTGGCTGGGCCCAGAAGGTTCAAGCCCGCCGCCGCTGCCGGCTTTCGACTGCTTCAGCGCACCGGCTACGCACAGCTTTGCCTTCAAGGGCCTGTGGAACGCCAACTGGCTTCAGGCCTTCGAGGTCGGCATCGACCCGGCGCACCCCTCGTTTCTGCACCGCTTCCTGCAGGACGAAGCGCTGGAAGAGATCGGCGACAACGCGGCCGGCAAACAGTTTCGCAGCGCCAGCGCGGGCGCCTTCGACGGCGAGCAGTGGCCGATGACACGCATCATGCGCGAGTTCGCCCAGCCCGAGATCAGCGTGGAGAACAAACCCTGGGGCATGCAACTGACCACGCTGCGGCCCATGAATGACAAGCTCACCCATGTGCGCGTGACCAACGCGATTTTTCCGGCCACCTTCGTGATCCCGCTGTCGGAGACCATGACCATCACGCAGATGCACGTGCCGGTGGACGACACCCACACCTACTGGTATTCCTTCTTCACGAGTTTTGCCGGGCCACTCGACAAGGAGAGCATGCGGGCGCAGCGCCAGCAATTCATCTCGCTGCCCGACTACATCCCCAACGCCGGACGCCACAACAACTGGGGCTTCAATGCCGAGGAGCAACGTACCCAGACCTACCTGGGCATGGGCGAGGAAGACATCAACGTGCACGACCAGTGGGCCGTCGAAAGCATGGGCGCGATCCAGGACCGCACGCGCGAACACCTGGGCAGCTCCGACAAGGTCATCATGGCGAACCGCCGCGTGCTGATCAAGGCGATAGAGACAGTCAGGCAAGGTGGCGTTGCGCCCGGCATTGCCGATGCCAGCCAGAGCGCCCTGATGCGCGGGCCGGACACGGTGGACGGCATCGCGCCTGCAGGCGAGTGGCCGAGCTGGTGGCAGGAGCAGGCGCGCGCCAAACAGGCCAACGCGCCGTGGGCATCCTTCCCCGTTCGCACTGAGCCTGTCGAAGTGCCTGCTGCGGCTTCGACAAGCTCAGCCGGAACGGACATCAGATGAGCAGCTTCGCCGAACACTGCGGCATTCACGATGCCACGCGGCAGAACGCGCTCCAACAGACGCAGGCACTGATAGACGCCGGCGGCATCGAGCTCGTGCGTTTTGCCTGGTGTGACCTGCATGGCACCCTGCGCGGCAAGACCCTGGTTGCGGCGGCTGCGGCCAAAGCCATGCTGGACGGCGTCGGCCTGGTCAGCACGCTGCTGCTCAAGGACAGCTCCGACCGCACCGCCTTCAAGGTGTTCGAGGCCGGCGGCACGGCCGAGCTGCCAGGCTTCGAGTTTGCGAGCAATTTGCTGCTGATGGCCGACCCCGCGAGCTTCAAACACCTGCCCTGGACGCCGGCCACCGGTTGGGTCCAGGGCCAGCCCTGGATGCAGGACGGCAGCGCGGTTGAACTGGACACGCGGCGCATTCTTCAGCGTGCACTGGCGCGACTGGCCGACGCCGGTTACGGCATGAAGTGCGGGCTGGAGATCGAGTTTCACATTTACCGCATCACCGGCGACGGTGCCACGGACCAGCTCGACCCCGAGCAAGCCGCTTGGCCCGGGCCGCCACCGCAAGTGGCGATGATCCACCCCGGCTACAACCTGCTGGCCGAGCAGTGGTTCGACATGGCCGAGGAACCGCTGCGCATCGTCCAGCACACGGCGCAGGCGCTGGGCCTGCCGCTGCAGTCGCTGGAAATCGAACTCGGCCCCAGCCAGGTCGAAGCCGTGTTCGACGCGACCGACGCGCTGACCGCAGCGGACAACATGGTGCTGTTTCGCAGCGCGGTCAAACAGGCGCTGCGCCGCGCTGGCTACCACGCGACCTTCATGTGCCGCCCGCCCTTCCCCAATATCATGTCCAGCGGCTGGCATTTGCACCAGTCGCTGGTGGACCTCGAAACTGGCGCCAACCTGTTCCAGCGCGAGTCATCCGCAGCGGGCACGCAATCCACCGACGCGCAGTACACGCTGTCCGAACTGGGTGAGCACTATCTTGCCGGCTTGCTCGAACACGCACGCGGCATGACGGTGTTCTGCACACCGACCATCAACGGCTTCGGCCGCTTCCGCCCGAATGCGCTGGCGCCGCAGTCGGTGCTGTGGGGGCGCGACAACCGGGGCGCGATGCTGCGCGTGGTCGGTCAGCCGGGCGATGGCGCAACACGCATCGAAAACCGCATCGGTGAACCGGCGGCCAATCCCTATCTTTACCTGGCGTCGCAAATCCACGCCGGGCTGGACGGCATCTCGCGCCAGTTGAAAGCGCCGGCAGCGACCGATGCGCCTTATGGCGACGCCGCCGTCAAAATCCCCACCAGCCTGGGCGAAGCGCTGGACGCCCTGCAGGCCGACCAGGTGCTGGGCCAAGCCTTCGGCAGCAGCTTCATCAACTACTTCACGCGCATCAAGCAGTCGGAGATCACCCGCCACGAGCAGGCGGTGGACCGCGAGGACTGGCAGCGCCGCGAATACTTCAGCCGCATTTGAGCACCAGGGTTTTCATGATTACTATCAATTTCATAGCTGAAAATGGCCAAACGACGGGGGCTCAGGGCCAAATTGGCAAAAGCCTCATGGAAGCGGCGGTGACCGCGGGCATAGACGGCATCGCCGCGGACTGCGGCGGCACCCTCACCTGTGCGACCTGCCACGTCTTTGTGCAGGCACCCTTTGCCGCCCGGCTGCCGCCGCCCGACGGCGAGGAGCTGGCGATGCTCGCCTTCACCGCCACACCGGCGTCGAAAGCGAGCCGCCTGAGCTGCCAGATCAAGCTGACGGCTGAACTCGATGGTTTGGCGGTAGAGTTGCCGGCTACACAATATTGAGGGACACCCATGATTCTCGAACTCGCCGACATCCGCATCGCTCCCGGCCAGCAGGCTGCTTTTGACGAGGCCATCCAGCGCGGATTGACCACCGTGATCAGCGGCGCCAAAGGTTTTCAGGGCTTCAAGGTCAACAAGGGCATTGAAAACCCGGAGCGTTACATCCTGCAGATCTTCTGGGAAAAGCTGGAGGATCACACCGTGGGTTTCCGTGAATCGCCGGCGTTTGCCGACTGGCGCGCCATCGTGGGCCCGTTTTTCGCGGCGCCGCCTGTGGTGGAGCATTTCACGCTGCTGGCCAAATCAGCCTGACGAGCGCGCCGGCATCACGGGAAGGTCTACTCGGCGCTTTCGTGGCCGGCAATCAACTTGCCGAGCAGCGCCCCAAACTGTTTGCGCTCGGCAGCGCTGAGCGGCTCCAGAAGACGTGACTGAACCTTGCTGACAGCCCGCTTCATCTGCAACGCCACCTTCTGCCCTTCAGGCGTGACCCAAAGCAGCTTGCGACGCCTGTCGGCCGGATCGGCCTCGCGCCGCACCCAGCCCTTGGCCTCCAGCCTGCCGATCACCGAACCGGAAGTCGCGGCATCAAAAGCCACCCGCCCTGACAGCGTGACCTGGTCTTCACCGGGGTCATCCATCAGAGCGTTCAGGATGGCGAACTGCACCGGCGTCACATCGAATTCAGCCGTTTCTTCCATGAAGAGGGCAATCGACAACTGGTGAGCACGCCGGATCTGGTGTCCGGGAGCGTCGATGAAGTTAAAACTTGATGGCATGGCCGGAGTTTAAGGGAGCGCTGGACAAGTTCTTGCGGACGTACGGCAACCGGACCCGAAATGCGCCCGGGTTCAGGGTATTCACCGTGGCCATCAATAATAAGTATACTTACTATTGAGCCAGCCCCTGGCTTCGAAAATCAACAACGTGTCATCTTCTCCCTACCCCATCCTCATCGCCGGCGGCGGCATAGGCGGCCTGGCCACCGCGCTGGTGCTTGCGCGAGACGGGCACGCCGTGACCGTGCTGGAGCAGGCGGCCAGCTTCGGCGAAATCGGCGCGGGGATCCAGCTCGGTCCGAATATTTTCCGCATGTTCGCCTGGCTCGGCCTGACCGACGTGGTCAGCAAGGTGTCCTTCTTCCCACCGGGCCTGGGCATGAACGATGTGCGCACCGGCGAAAAAGTTGTGCGGGTACCGCTCGGCGACGTGGCGCGCGCCACCTACGGCTTCCCCTATGGCGTGATTTACCGCGCCGACCTGCACCAGGTGTTTCTGGACGCCTGCGCGGCGCAAGAGAATGTGACGCTGCGCACTGGCGCAAAGCTCGAATCTTTCACGCAGTCGGAAACCAGCGTGCAGGTCCACCTGGCGGGCGGCGAGGTGCTCAAAGGCGCCGCCCTGATCGGTGCCGACGGCATCTGGAGCAAGGTGCGCGAGGTGGTGGTGGGCGACGGCAAGCCGCGTGTGTCGGGCCACATCGCCTACCGCGCCGTGCTCAAGCGCGAAGACGTGCCGGCCCATTTGTGGAGCGACGATGTGTTGCTCTGGGGCGGCGAGAAAACTCATCTGGTTCACTACCCGCTGCGCCGCGGCGAATTGTTCAACCTGGTCGCGGTGTTTCACAGCAACAAATACGACGAAGGCTGGAACACCTTTGGCGATACGGCT
Source organism: Pseudomonadota bacterium (assembly GCA_040385775.1). Taxonomy (GTDB): domain Bacteria; phylum Pseudomonadota; class Gammaproteobacteria; order Burkholderiales; family Burkholderiaceae_C; genus Polaromonas. The sequence continues at coordinate 104 of JAZKGR010000029.1, read as the reverse complement.
GAACTGACCGAGCGGTTTGCCCAGGCCTGCCCGCAAGTGCGGGAACTGCTGGGGAAAATCGAGACCTGGAAAATGTGGGTGCTGTGCGACCGCGAGCCGGTGAA
>JAZKGR010000028.1:0-20340 GCA_040385775.1 Pseudomonadota bacterium | reverse complement strand
CAGCGGGGCGAGGGAAGGGCGGGGGGTTGGGAGTGGGGAGTTGAAACTACTGCCCACGGCGAACTGCCAGTGCAGCGTGATGCAAGGAAGGAGTCAAGTCGATTCATGAACAAAATCCGCCTCCAGCCCATATCCAGCAAGCGCAACCAGCTATCAAATCAATAGCGTTCACCGGCAAGACGGCACCCACACCAGCACAGGCTGCTGGCCGACGCAACGGCCCGCGGAACTCGGTTAAGGTTCAGGTCCAGCAAACAAGGCATCGCGCGTGAGCATGACCCCACCCAAACCCGCCACATTCCCCTCGTCCGACGACAAACCGCTGGCCGGCTGGCGGCTGCGCTGGTACACGGTCATCTTCGAGGCCGACACCCGGGCAGGGCGCTGGTTCGACCAGGCGCTGATCGCGGTCATCCTGCTGAGCATTGGCGTGGTGATGGCCGACAGCGTACAGGCCATCCACCAGAAGTACGGCCGCATCTTCATGTCGCTGGAGTGGGTGTTCACGCTGCTGTTCACCGCCGAGTACATCGCGCGGCTGCTCTGCGTGCGCCGGCCACTGCAATACGCGACCAGCTTTTTCGGCATCATCGACCTGGTGGCGGTGCTGCCGACTTACCTGGCGCTGTTTTTCCCGGAACTGCATGCGTTGATCGACGTGCGCGTGTTGCGCCTGTTGCGGGTGTTTCGGGTCTTCAAGCTGGCCGCCTATGTGGCCGAGTACCAGTTCCTCGGGCGCGCGATGGCGGCCAGCGGACGCAAGATCCTGGTGTTTCTGTCTGCCGTGCTGATGGTGGTTCTCATCATGGGCACGGTGATGTACGTGGTGGAAGGCCAGACCAACGGCTTCACCAGCATCCCGATCTCGGTCTACTGGGCCATCAGCACAGTCACCACCGTGGGTTTTGGCGACATCGTGCCGAAGACCGACCTCGGGCGCATGATCGCGTCCTTCATGATGCTGATGGGCTGGGGCATTCTGGCGGTGCCCACCGGCATCGTCACCGCGGAGATGGCGGCGCAGCGGCGCTTCCAGCTGTCGGAGGCACCGACCACACGCACCTGTCATGAGTGTCTGACCGAAGGCCATGGCGCCGAAGCGAACTTCTGCTTCAACTGCGGCGTGCGTTTGCCGCCTTATCAGCAGCAGTCGGCGACCTCCGAGGCAGGGATGCCCGGAAAAATGCCCTAGTCGCCGGCCGTCAACCGGCGCGGCGTGATCTCCACCGAGTCGGTCGTCGTGCTCATGAAAACCGTGCCGTCCTGCACCGACACCTGCAGCTGCATGCTTCGCTCGGCGAGTTTGACCAGCGCCTGGCTTTGTGCGGCGTCGATTTGCCAGACCACCAGGTTCGCGGCGCGCGTGAGTTTGCTTTCAATGGCCTTCCACCAGACCGGCGTGCTGCTGGCAAAGCTGTAGACGCTGACCCGTTCGGCGCGCCCGGCAGCGCGCATCAGGCGTTTGTCATCGGGCTGGCCGACGTCGATCCAGTGCAGGATCTGGTCGGTGTAGTCCTTGTGCCAGAGTGCGGCTTCGTCCACGTCCCACAGGTCCTTGGCAAACTCAAGATGGCCCTTTTTGTCGTCGGCCGGCACATTGAGCGCATAGGCCAGCAGCCGGATCATCATGCGTTCGTCGGCCTCGGACGGATGCCGCGCAATCGTCACGTTGTGGTCGCCGTAGATGCCGCGGTCCATGTCGGCAATCGCCAGTTGCGCTTTGTAGATGGTGGCCTTCAGTGCCATATTTTTGCGATCGGTACTTGTGGTTAAGCCTGTATTGGAACAGACCAGCAAAGGCAGGGCAGTCTGGCTATAGTCGTCCCCATGATCCGCCTGTCTGTTCTTGACCAATCGGTGGCCGTGACCGGCCGCAGCGCCGATGCCTCCATCCGTGAAACCCTGGCCCTGGCGCAGCATTGCGAAGCGCTCGGTTATGAGCGCTTCTGGGTCAGTGAACATCACAGCCACCCCACCATCGTCGGCAGCGCGCCCGAGGTGCTGATGGCGGCGATTGCCGCGACCACGCAGCGCATACGCATAGGCAGCGCCGGCGTGATGCTGCCGCATTATTCGGCGCTCAAGGTGGCCGAGCAGTTCCGCGTCCTCGAAGCGCTGGCACCTGGGCGCATTGACCTCGGGGTCGGTCGCGCGCCGGGTTCGGACGGCCGTACCGCGCAGTTGCTCAACCCGCAGGCGCGCAGCGCTGCCGATCATTTTCCGCTGCAGGTGCGTGAGCTGCAGGCCTGGGTCGGTGGAAAAGACCTGCCCGAAGGCCATCCGGGGCGCGGCGTTACTGCCGAGCCCGGCGGGCCGAGTGCGCCGACCTTGTGGATGCTGGGCAGCTCGAACTACGGCGCGCAACTGGCCGCGCATTACGGCTTGCCGTACGCGTTTGCGTATTTCATCACCGACGGGCAAGGCGCTGAAGAAGCGGTCACGATGTACCGCGACATGTACCGCCCCAGCCCGCAGCATCCCCAGCCGCAGCCCGCGCTGTGTGTCTGGGCGCTGGCCGCCGACACTGAGGAAGAGGCCTGGCGCTATTTTTCGAGCCGGGAACGCTGGAAGCTGGACCGCAATCGCGGTGCGCTGGCGCCGCTGCAATCGCCGGACGAAGTGGCAAAAACGCAGTACAGCCCTGCGGAGCAGATGCAGGCCGAGCAGCTCAGGCGCACGGCGCTCGTGGGCAGCGGCGCACAGGTTGCCGAAAAACTGCGCGCGCTGTCTTCCGCGCTGGAGGTTGAGGAACTGGTAGTCATCACCTGGGTCCACGATCCGGCGGTACGGCGGCGCTCCTACGAATTGCTGGCGGCACAATTCCCTGCGGGTTGACGCTTAAAAATTTTCCCAAACAACAACAGGAGACATTCATGACAAGACCACTGTTCAGCAGCACCATCGCCGGCAGCCTGCCCAAGCCGGCCTGGCTGTCGGAAACCCAGAAGCTCTGGCCGCAATGGAAGGCCGAAGGCGCCGAACTGGCGCAGGCCAAGGCTGACGCCACGCTGCTGTGGATCAAGGCGCAGGAGGATGCGGGGCTGGACGTGATCGGCGACGGTGAGCAGTCGCGCCAGCATTTTGTGCACGGCTTTCTGGAGCAGGTCGAAGGCATCGACTTCGAGCACAAGGTCAAGATGGGCATACGCGACAACCGCTACGACGCCATGGTGCCGCAGGTGGTGGCCACACTCAAGCTCAAGGGCCGCGTGCATGCCGCAGAAGCGCAACTGCTGCGCGCGCACACCGGCAAAAAAATCAAGTTCACCTTGCCCGGCCCGATGACGATTGTGGACACCGTGGCCGACCGGTTTTACGGCGACCGCATCAAGCTGGCGATGGCTTTTGCCGAGCTGCTGAACCAGGAGGCGCTGGCGCTGCAGGCCGATGGGGTGGACATCATCCAGTTCGACGAACCGGCTTTTAACGTCTACATGAAGGACGCCGCCGACTGGGGCGTGAAGGCGCTGGAGCGCGCCGCGCAAGGCCTGACCTGCACCACCGCCGTTCATATTTGTTACGGCTACGGCATCAAGGCCAACGACGACTGGAAGCAGACCCTGGGCGAGGAATGGCGCCAGTACGAGCAGGTGTTGCCGGCGCTGGCCAAAAGCAGCATCCAGCAGGTCAGCCTCGAGTGTTATCACTCGCATGTGCCGCCGCACCTGATGGCACTGCTCGAAGGCAAGGACGTGATGGTTGGGGTGATCGACGTGGCCAGCGACGAGATCGAAACCCCCGAGCAGATTGCCGACACCATCGGCAAGGCCTTGCAGTACGTGCCGAAGAACCGCCTGCTGCCCTGCACCAACTGCGGCCTGGCGCCCATGAACCGCGAGATCGCGCTGAAAAAACTGCAGGCGCTGGCCCAGGGCGCGGCGCTGGCGCGTGAGCGTTACGCTGCGTGAGGGCCGCAATGACTGCGTTGCCGGTCGCCCCGCCCGGCGAGGTGGGCCTGTGCCCGGATCGCCTGCAGCGTTTGCTGGATGTACTGCAGGTCGACATTGATCGCGGGCGCCTGCCCGGCGCGGTGGCGCTGGTTGCGCGCCGCGGCAAGCTGGCGCTGTTCGAAAGCCTGGGCCAGTTGAACCCGGCAGCCGGCACGCCGATGCCGCGCGACGCGATATTCCGCATCTACTCCATGACCAAGCCGGTGGTTTCGGTCGCCGTGATGATGTTGATGGAGCAGGGCAAGCTGCTGCTCAGCGACCCGGTGGCCAAACACCTGCCCGAATTTGCCGGCCAGAAGGTGGCGGTGGAGCGTGGTGGTCAGGTCGTCCTGGAGGACGTGATCCGGCCCGCCACCGTGCAGGACCTGCTGCGCCACACTGCCGGTCTGACCTACGAGTTTCTCGGTTCGGCGGCGGTACAGCGGCAATATGCAGAGTTGCAGATGGGATCGCGCGAACGCAGCAATGCGGAGTTTTGCCGCACGCTGGCCGCGTTGCCGCTGATGCACCAGCCCGGCAGTGTCTGGGAATACAGCCGTGCCACCGATGTGCTGGGCCGGCTGGTTGAAGTGCTGGGCGGGCAATCTCTCGGAGAGTACTTGCGCGAGCGCATTTTCATCCCGCTCGGTATGCATGAGACGGATTTTGCCGTGGCCGAGGCTGACCAGCACCGGATCGCCGAGCCATTTGCGCACGACCCCGATGGTGGCGCGCCCCTGCGTGTGCTGGACCCGCGCAGCCGCATGGCCATGGAAAGCGGTGGCGGCGGCCTGTTGTCCACCGCCATGGATTACGCGCGTTTCCTGACCTTCATGCGCAACCGGGGCGAACTCGATGGCGTGCGCCTGCTGGGGCCGCACACGGTGGATTTCATGACGGCGGACCACCTGGACGGTCTTGGCTCTACCGGCGACCTGCTACCGCCGGGGCATGGCTTCGGACTCGGGTTTGCGGTGCGTACAGCGGCCGGTGTGTCGCCGGTGCCTGGTTCGGTCGGCCTGTACTACTGGGGCGGGATCGCGGGCACCACCTTTTTTGTCGATCCGGCCCAGGACCTGTATGCGCTGCTGATGATCCAGGCACCGAACCAGCGCGACCACTACCGGCCGCTGTTTCGCAGCCTGGTGTACGCTGCCTTGCTGGACTAGGAGTTATTCATGAGCCACGACCCCGGACACGATCATTCCCACGGACACAGCCACGATCCCCAACCGACCGACTGGAAACACGACGGCGTGCGTGTGATTCCCGGCGGCCAGCTCGACGGCAATGTGCCGTCGACGCCCGGCATGGACCGCAAGGCCGCCATCAATTTCGCACGCGTGGGCGCGCAAAAACTCTGGGCCGGTACCGTCACCATCCACGCCAATGCCAAGACCGGCGCGCACCACCACGGCCACCTTGAAAGCGTGATTTATGTGGTGCGGGGCCGGGCCCGCATGCGCTGGGGCGAGAAGCTCGAGTTCACGGCCGAAGCCGGGCCGGGCGACTTCATTTATGTGCCGCCTTACGTTCCACACCAGGAAATCAACGCCAGCCCGACCGAGCTGCTGGAGTGTGTGCTGTGCCGCAGCGACGGGGAGGCGGTGGCCATCAACCTGGACATCGCGCCGGCGGAGCAGCCCGAGCAGGTGTTGTGGATTGACCCGACCCACCCGCACGGCGGCGTGTAAAGCGCCCGCAAAGCGCGTGTGAGGTGGCGGTGAAGACCGCCGCATGTGCGCAATAGTGCACGTTTGGGGCAAGGCTGCGCATACCTTTACTTACGAATCTCACCGCGTCCTACATTGCCGTTGACATGAACTGGGTACAACAGAGGCTCACACAAAGGAGTACCCGTCATGGATACAAACAATCAAATTCCCGCCACGCCAGGCAGCCAGCCCGGTTTCCCGCAGCGCATGCAGCACAGCAAGGCGCTGGTCGCCATCGTGGCCGTGCTCGGTGTCACGGTGATGGCGCTGGCCGGCGTGCTGGTGGTCAATCGCTCCGATGCACAGCCGGGTGGCACCGAAGCGGTGGCCGTGGCCCCGACGACGTCCAGCACAAGCACCAAGCTCGCGAGCAACACGCCGGCCCCTGCCAAACCCGTGGTGCAACAGCGTCCCGTGGTTGTGGCCCAGGCCCCGGCGCCCAAGCCCGTGGTTTGCGCTGATTGCGGCACGGTGGAAGCCGTGACGCCGGTCGAGCGCCAGGGACAGGTCAATGGTGTGGCCGTCGGCAACACCACGGTAGGCCTCGGCACCGTCGCCGGCGGCGTGATCGGTGGCCTGCTGGGGAACCAGGTCGGCGGCGGCAACGGCAAGACAGCGATGACCGTGCTTGGTGCGGCCGGTGGCGCCTTTGCCGGCAACAAGATCGAGCAGAACATGAAGAAGGTCACTGTCTACCAGGTGCGCGTGCGCATGAACGACGGCTCCACCCGCAATGTCGAGGTCTCGAGTTCGGTGCCGGTCGGCTCCAAGGTGATTGTTGAAGGCAACAACCTGCGCATGGCCTGAGCCCTGCCCGCCGCAAGGCAGGCATGAACGAAGAATAAAAGGCGTGATGGCTGGCCATCACGCCTTTTCTGCATTTGAAAGCCAGCGCCAGCGCCGCACAGCCGGTGCAGACTGTGCGAAGATGGACTTCAGACCCATCCCTGCCCCGGCGGCGGACCCTGCAACCCATGAAAGAAGTGTTATGAAGGCCATCTGGAACGGCGCAGTCATTGCGCAAAGCGACGACATCGTGACCATCGAAGGTAATCATTATTTTCCTGATAGCGCGCTCAACCGTGACTACGTGACTTTCAGCAACCACCACACCATGTGCGCGTGGAAAGGCCAGGCCAGTTATTACTCGCTGCTGGTCAATGGCGAGATGAACACCGATGCCGCCTGGTATTACCCCGACCCGAAGTCGGAGGCTGAAGAGATCAAGGGCCGTGTGGCTTTCTGGAAAGGCGTGAAGATCGAAGCCTGATTTTTGGAGGAGACCGCGATCATGTTCAAGCACATCTTGTTGCCAGTCGATGGCTCACAGACTTCGTTGATGGCGGTGGAAAAAGCCAGGGGTCTTGCGCAGGCTTTCGGCAGCGCCGTGACGCTGATTTATGTGATCGATCCCTATGCCTTCAGCGGTGTCGGAGCAGATTTTGCTTATGGGCAGGCGCAGTACCTGGACGCGGCGACGGCAGAAGCCAAGGGCGCGCTGGGCGACGCCACCCAGTCCCTGGAAGCGGCCGGCATCACGGTGACCGCCTCCATTGTCGAAAGCCACGCGATTTATCGCGGCATCCTGGAAACCGCCAACTCTGCCGGCGCGGACCTGATCGTGATGGGTTCGCACGGACGACGCGGGCTTGAAAAGCTTGTGCTCGGCAGTGTCGCGGCGCAGGTGCTGGCCCATGCCCACCTGCCCATCCTGATCGTGCGCGACTGAGCCCTGCGCGGCCTGCTGCCGGATCCCGGCGGTTTGGGCATCAAATCGGCCTCAAGCCCATAGCGAGTGCGGATAAGCAGCTATTAAATTCATAGCGGATCCTGGCGCCCTCGGCAAACTTGCGCGCTGGAGCCAATCTTCGCTTTCAGCGCCTCAGGTCCTGCCGGCTAGAGAAAACGTTCGAGCAAGCGCCGCGAGGCCCGGTCCAGCGCTCCCATGTCCTTTACGCTGAAATGCACGCCATGCCCGGCAGCAATCAGCAAGGACTCGCGGCTCAGGCGGCGGATGTCCTCCTCGCCCTTGAGTACAAAGGTGGTGTCGCCGCGGTCGGTCTCCACCGCCCAGGTGCTCGGGGTGCCAAAACTTGAAACATTGATGATGCGTGTGATCTCGGGCACAAAGTCGCGCAGGGCCAGTTCTTCTTCCAGCAGGCTGCGCAGCGCAGGCGGCAGGCTGTCGAGGCGCTCCAGCCAGGCCAGCTCATGGCCCTCGCTGCCGAGCAGCGAAATGCCTTCATCCGGTGCCGCAATCGGGAAGGCGCGCACAGGAACAACACCCAGATGTTGTTGCCCCTGGCTGTCGGTCAGCAGCAGGCGGCCCGAGGCGTGGCGTTCAAGCTGGAAGGAGTTCAGGGGTGTTGACTCAGACATTGCCGCTCCGCTGCGCGGTATGCGCCACCTGCGAGGCTGCCAGGGCGATGCGGCCCTCCTCGGCATCCTGGTTGCCCTCGCTGTCGACCTGGCGCGCCTGCGCTTCGTAGAGCCGCCAATACGCGCCTTGCTGGGCCATCAACTCGTCGTGTGGCCCGACCTCCACCACCTGGCCGCGGTCCATCACCACCAGGCGGTTGGCCTTGCGCAGCGTGGACAGGCGGTGTGCGATCGCAATCGTGGTGCGGCCCTGCACCAGGTTGTCCAGGGCCTTCTGGATTTCCTGCTCGGTTTCGGTGTCCACCGACGAAGTGGCTTCGTCAAGAATCAAAATCCGCGGGTCGATCAGCAGCGCGCGCGCAATCGAGATGCGCTGGCGTTCGCCGCCCGACAGGCCCTGGCCGCGCTCACCGACCAATGAGTCGTAGCCCTGCGGCAGCCGCAAGATAAATTCGTGCGCATGCGCGGCCCTGGCTGCGGCCACAATCTCGGCGCGGCTGGCGCCGGGCTTGCCGTAAGCGATGTTTTCGGCAATCGTGCCGAAAAACAAAAACGGCTCCTGCAGCACCAGCCCGATGTTGCGCCGGTAGTCGGCCACGCCAAAACGCCGGATGTCGGTGCCATCGACACTGATGCTGCCGTCGGTTGCATCGTAAAAGCGGCAGATCAGGTTGACCAGCGTGCTTTTGCCGGAGCCGCTGTGGCCCACCAGGCCGATCATCTCGCCCGGCTGGATCACCAGGTCCAGGCCGCGGATCACCGCGCGGTTGCCGTAGCGAAAGCCCAGGCCGTTCATCTCGATGCGGCCTTGCAGCGAGTCCATGGGCACCGGGTTGGCCGGCTCGGGCACGTTAGAGACATGGTCGAGGATGTCGAAAATGCGCTTGGCGCCGGAGGCGGCTTTCTGCGTCACCGACACAATGCGGCTCATGGAGTCGAGCCGGGTGTAAAAACGGCCGATATAGGCAACAAAGGCGGTCAGCACGCCCACCGTGATTTGCTGCTTCGACACCAGCCAGATACCAAAAGCCCAGACCACCAGCAAGCCGATTTCGGTCAGCAGCGACACCGTGGGCGTGAACAGCGACCAGACTTTGTTGAGCTTGTCGTTGACCATCAGGTTGTGGGCGTTGGCATCCCGAAAACGCTGGGCTTCGCGTTTTTCCTGGGCAAAGGCCTTGACCACGCGGATGCCGGGAATGGTGTCGGCCAGCACATTGGTCACCTCGGACCAGACCCGGTCGATCTTTTCAAAGCCGGTGCGCAGGCGCTCGCGCACCGCATGGATCATCCAGGCGATGAAGGGCAGCGGCAGCAGGGTCACCAGCGCCAGCCAGGGGTTGATCGAAAACAGGATGGCGGCCGTCATCAGGATCATCAGCACGTCGGTCGCGAAGTCCAGCGCATGCAGCGACAAGAAGACATTGATGCGATCGGTTTCCGAACCGATGCGCGCCATCAGGTCACCGGTGCGTTTGCCGCCGAAATAGTCCAGCGACAACTCCAGCAGGTGGTCGAAGGTGGCAGTGCGCAGGTCGGCGCCTATGCGCTCGGACACCAGCGCCAGCAAATAGGTGCGGGCCCAGTTCAGTGCCCAGCCGACCAGTGCCGCTGCCAGCAGCGCGCCCAGGATGGCCAGCACCTTCCAGGTCTCGATCTGCTGGCCGTTCTGGAACGGAATCAGGATGTCGTCGATCAGCGGAATCGTCAGGTAGGGCGGCACCAGCGTGGCCGCAGTGGAGGCCAGCGTCAGCGCAAAACCGGCCAGCAATTGCCACTGGTAGGGCCGGGCAAAGCGCCACAGGCGCAGCAGCACCCAGGTCGAGGGCGGGGTGTGCAGCTCCCGGGCGCAGGTGGGGCAGTCCTCGCTGTCTGGCGGCAACACGGTGTCGCACAGCGGGCACAGGGCTACCTCGTCACCCAGGCCGGCGGCCTCCGGTCCCGGGGCCGTTTGCTGCTCGAACAGGCGCAGCAAGCGCAGGACCTGCACATTGGCCGCCAGGGTAAAACGCCAGCTGGCCAGCCGTCCGCCATCCCCGTGCAGCTCCAGGGTGCCGATGCCGGCATGGTCGAAATGGCGCAGGGACAGGGCCGGGACCGCGGTGGCGGGTGTTTTTCCGGGGAGGGGCCAGCTGGTCCACAGCCCCGTTTCCGCGTCCTGAGCCAGCAAGCGGCGGTCGGTCAGCGCCAGCAAACCCCGGGAAAACCGAAGTTGCAGGTTCAAGTCAACCAGCACGGTACATAAGACGTTCTCATGGGCTGCAAGTTGCGCACGCAGGTCTGTTTGCGCTTGGCCAGCCTCCCTGGGGGGGGCGTCAACCGGATGAGAATGATGCATTGTTGTGATGTGGAAGCCGTGAGTACCGGTATCCGAAGCGTTTTCGGACCCGAAAGAGCGGATTTTCGCCTAAACCGGGCTGAGCGCTGATGTCTTATCTAGCGCCAGAGCCGAAAACCCTGCCGGTAGCCACAAAAAACGCCGCTCAAGACTCACGCCTGCAAAACAACGCCGCCCCGACCCTGCCGGTTGACCGAACCCATGAAAACATGAGCAAAAAGGACGATATCCAGCTTCTGCGCATCAATTACTTGCGCGGCCCCAATATCTGGACTTACCGGCCAGTGCTGGAAACCTGGCTGGACCTGGGCGCCCTGGAGGACTTTCCCTCCAACCTGATTCCCGGCTTCAGCGACCGGTTGGTCACCCTCTTGCCGGCCCTGGTCGAGCACCACTGCGGCGTCGGCGAGCGCGGCGGCTTCATCCAGCGCCTGGTTGAAGGCACCTGGGCCGGCCATGTGCTGGAACATGTGGTCATCGAGCTGCTGAACCTGGCCGGCATGCCGACCGGTTTCGGCCAGACCCGCAGCACCTCGCAGCGCGGCGTTTACCGCATGGTCTTCCGCGCGCGTGACGAGCAGGTGGCCCGCAGCGCCTTGGCCGAGGGCCACCGCCTGCTGATGGCCGCCATCAACAACGGCGCCCACCACGAGCCTTACGGCGAAGCCGAGCTGCAGGCCGCCGTCGGCCGGGTCCGGGCCAAGGTCGACGAGTGTTACCTCGGTCCCAGCACGGCAGCCATCGTCGGCGCCGCCAGCGACCGCCGCATCCCGCACATCCGGCTGAACGACGGCAACCTGGTCCAGCTCGGCTACGGCGCCAGCCAGCGCCGCATCTGGACCGCCGAAAGTGAGCTGACCAGCGCCATCGCCGAAGGCATTGCCGGCGACAAGGACCTGACCAAAAGCCTGCTGGCCTCTTGCGGCGTGCCTGTGCCCGAGGGGCAGATTGTCGATAGCGCCGAAGCCGCCTGGGACGCCGCGCAGGACATCGGCCTGCCGGTGGTGGTCAAACCCTCCGACGGCAACCATGGCCGCGGCGTGTCCATGGACCTGAACACCCGCGAGGAAATCGAGGCCGCCTTCCACGTCGCCGCGCCGCAGGGCAGTGATGTGATGGTCGAGCGTTATGTCCGCGGGCATGAACACCGGCTGCTGGTCGTCGGCGGCCGGGTGGTCGCGGCAGCGCGCGGGCAGACCTCGACCGTGCGCGGCGACGGGCATTCCACCGTGGCCGAACTGATCGACAGCCAGCTCAACACCGACCCCCGGCGCGGCTACGAGGAAGATTTTCCCCTGAGCCTGATCAAGCTCGACGAGGAAGAGGCCATCGTGCTGGAACTGCAGCGCCAGGGGCTGGCGCCAGGCGACATTCCCGCGGCCGGACGCGAGGTGCTGATTCAGCGCAACGGCAATGTGTCGATCGACTGCACCGACGAGGTGCACCCCGATGTGGACTACATCGTCTCGCTGGCCGCCCGCGTGGTCGGCCTGGACATCGCCGGCATCGACCTCGTCGCGCAGGACATTTCCAAACCGCTGCACGCCCAGGGCGGGGCGATTGTCGAAGTCAACGCCGGCCCCGGCCTGCTGATGCATCTCAAGCCAGCCGAAGGTGCGCCGCGCCCGGTGGGCCGCGCGATCTGCGACCACCTGTTTCCCGAAGCCCCGGAAGGTTCGCACAGCGGCCGGATCCCGGTCGTCGGCGTGGCCGGCTCCACCGGCACCCACCACATCGCACAGCTGGTCGCCTGGCTGCTGCAGCTTTCGGGTAAACACACCGGCCTGGCCTGCCGCGACGGCCTGTTCGTCGATGGGCGCTGCCTGGACAAAACCGACGGCACCTGCTGGGAAGCCGGCCAGCGCCTGCTGATCAACCGCGCGGTGCAAGCCGCAGTGTTCGAAAACAGCGCCGACACCATCTTGCGCACCGGCCTGGCCTATGACCGTTGCCAGGTCGGCGTGGTCACCGACCTGGGGGGCTGGGACCATCTCGCCGGGTTCGACATCTTCGACGACGAACCGATGTTCAAGGTCATGCGTTCCCAGGTCGATGTGGTGCTGCCTGACGGCGTGGCCGTACTCAACGCCGCCCACCCGGCGATTGTCAATATGGCCGGGCTGTGTGATGGCGAGGTCATTTTTTATGCGCTGGATCCTGCGCTCGACGCCATTGCAACCCATCTGGACAGCGGCGGCCGCGCCGTGTTCATGCGCCAGGGCCAGGTGGTGCTGGCCACCGGCAGCAGCGAGGTCTTCCTGCCCGGCCTCGACAAGCTCGCCGTCTGGCAGGACCGCCATGCGCCGACCGCCGAAGACAGCCTGCTCGCCGCCATCGCCGCAGCCTGGGCGCTGGGCATCCCCCTCAACCTGATAGGTGCGGGCATTGAAGCCTTTGAATCCGGCGCCGCCCAGCCTCGAAAGACCCTCCCATGAACGTCTCGCGCATCCGTGCCCTGCGCGGCCCCAACCTGTGGAGCCGCCACACGGCGCTTGAAGCCATTGTGGCCTGTACCGAGGCCGAGTGCGCCATCGACAGGCTGCCCGGTTTCGAACCGCGCGTGCGCTCCCTGTTCCCGGCGATAGGCGCGCTGCGCCCCGGTGGTTATGTCGGTCCGGTGTCGCTGGCCCATGTGCTGGAGTCGGCCGCCCTGGCGCTGCAGGCCAACGCCGGTTGCCCGGTCACCTTCAGCCAGACCGCCGCCACGCTGGAGCCCGGCGTTTACCAGACCGTCATCGAATACAGCGAAGAGGCCGTCGGCCGCCTCGCGCTCGAGCTGGCCCAGGCGCTGGTCCATGCCGCGCTCAATGAAACCGGTTTCGACGTGGACGCGGCGATCGCGCAGCTGCGCGACCTCGACGAAGACGAACGCATAGGGCCCAGCACCGGCGCCATCGTGGACGCTGCGGTTGCCCGCGGCATTCCCTACCGGCGCCTGACGCGCGGCAGCCTGGTGCAGTTCGGCTGGGGCTCGCGCCAGCGCCGCATTCAGGCTGCTGAACTGGATGCCACCAGCGCCGTGTCCGAGTCCATCGCCCAGGACAAGGATCTGACCAAAAAACTGCTGCTGGCCGCTGGCGTGCCGGTGCCCACCGGCCGGCCGGTCACGGATGCCGACGACGCCTGGGCCGCCGCCCTGCAGATCGGCTTGCCGGTCGTGGCCAAGCCGCTGGACGGTAACCAGGGCAAGGGCGTCACGGTCAACATCGTCACGCGCGAGCATCTGGACATCGCTTTCCGCGCTGCCGCCGAATACGGCGAGGTGCTGGTCGAAAAATTCCTGCCTGGCAATGACTTCCGCCTTCTGGTGGTTGGCAACAAGCTGGTGGCCGCCTCGCGGCGTGAGCCGCCCCAGGTGCTGGGCGACGGCCTGCACACCGTGCGCGAGCTGGTCGACATCGTCAACCAGGACCCGCGCCGCGGCGAAGGCCATGCCACTTCGCTGACCAAGATCCGTTTTGACGAGATCGCCGTGGCGCGGCTGGCGGTCCAGGACCTGACACCGGAGTCGATTCCCGCGCGCGGGCGCCGCGTGATCCTGCGCAACAACGCCAACCTCAGCACCGGCGGCACCGCCACCGACGTGACCGGCGACGTGCACCCCGAAGTTGCCGCGCGTGCGGTGGCCGCCGCGCAAATGATCGGCCTGGACATCTGCGGCGTGGACGTGGTCTGCGAAAGCGTGCTGCGTCCGCTGGAGGCGCAAAACGGCGGCGTGGTCGAAGTCAATGCCGCGCCCGGCCTGCGCATGCACCTGTCGCCCTCCTATGGCAAAGGCCGCGCCGTCGGCGGCGCCATGATCAACGAGTTGTTTGCGCATGGCGATGACGGCCGCGTCCCGGTGGTGGCCGTGACCGGCACCAATGGCAAGACAACGGTGACCCGCCTGATCGCCCACCTGCTGACGGCCAGCGGCCTGCGCTGCGGCATGACCAACACCGACGGCGTGTACGTTAACGGGCGGCAGACCGACAGCGGTGACTGCAGCGGCCCGAAAAGCGCACGCAACGTGCTGATGCATCCCGATGTGGATGCCGCGGTGTTTGAAGTGGCACGCGGCGGTGTGTTGCGCGAGGGCCTGGGCTTTGACCGCTGCCAGGTCGCAGTCGTCACCAATGTCGGCAGCGGCGACCACCTCGGCCTCAATTACATCACCACGGTCGAGGACCTGGCGGTGCTCAAGCGTGTGATCGTGCAGAACGTGGCACCCACCGGCTACGCGGTGCTCAATGCCGCCGACCCCATCGTGGCGGCCATGGCGCCGACCTGTCCCGGCAATGTGATTTTCTTTGCTGCCGACCGGCATCACCCGCTGATGGCCACGCATCGTGCCCAGGGCAAACGCACCGTTTACGTCGACGGCAATGCCATCGTCGCCGCCGAGGGCGCCTGGCGCGAACGCGTGTCGCTGCAACATGTGCCTCTGACCCGCGGCGGCAGCATCACTTTCCAGGTGGAAAACGTGATGGCGGCCATTGCGGCGGCCTGGGCCGTCGGCATCCAGTGGGAGACGCTCAAGAGCGGCCTGGCCAGTTTTGTCAGTGATGCGCACAACGCGCCCGGCCGTTTCAACGTGATGGACTACAAGGGCGCCACTGTGATCGCCGACTACGGCCACAACCCCGATGCCATGCGCGCATTGGTGGCCGCCGTGGACGCCATGCCGGTGACCAAGGGGCAACGCCGCAGCGTCGTCATCTCCGGCGCCGGAGACCGCCGCGACAGCGACATCCGCGACCAGACCATCATCCTCGGCAAAGCCTTCGACGATGTGTTGCTGTACCAGGACGCAGCCCAGCGCGGGCGTGCCGACGGCGAGGTCATGGCGCTGCTGCGTGAAGGCCTGGCCGGTGCATCGCGCACCACCCGCATCGACGAAATCCGCGGTGAGTTCGTCGCCATCGACACCGCGCTCGAACGCCTGCAGCCCGGCGACCTGTGCCTGGTTCTGGTTGATCAGGTGCAGGAGGCGCTGGCGCACCTGGCCGAGCGGGTCAAGGATGCGCGCGATGTTCGGCAGCTTGCGCCTGCCTGAACTTCAGCCTTCAGTGACTCCGGCGAGGTAGGCCTGGGGTGCTACCAGGTTATCAATTAAATCGGCTTTCATCCCATATACGGCATGGGCTGCCAGCTATCAAAACCGTAGCAAAATGTCAGTCCCGCACATCCGCCACCGGCTGACTGCCGAAGTCCGGCCTGGCCAGGAAGGCCAGGATGCGCGTTGCTGCTTCCTCGGGTGAAGTCAGCAGGCCCCGCTCCTTGAGGTTGATGAAGTTGCCCTGGTCCGGAAACGCTGCTGCGTCGGCGCCGCGCAACTGGGTCTGCATGTCGGTGTCGATCACGCCGGGCGCCAGCGAGCAGACGGTGGCGCCGTTCGGCTTGAGCGCTTCTTCCAGCGCCACGCAGCGCGTGAAGTGGTCCATGCCGGCCTTGGCCGCGCAATAAATCGACTGGGATGCCATCGCCTTGCGGCCCAGGCCCGAAGAGATGTTGAGCACCTTGCGCTGGGCACTCCAGCTTTCGGTGGCGCGCAGGAAGGCGGCGCTCAGTTGCATGGGGGCTTCCAGCCCGACCGCCAGGCCCAGGTGCAGGTCGTCGGCATCGGCATCGCTCAGCGGCCCGATGCGCGGGATCATGCCGGCATTGTTGATCAATACGGCGCCGGTGAAACCTTCGCCGGACTGCTCGCGCAGCCATTGCTCCAGCCGCGCGCTGAGGTCGACGCTGTGTGCCAGGTCCTGGGGCCACTGCAGCAGCGTGGCGCCGGCCAGCTTGGCTTGTGCGGCCAGGGTGTCGTTGGTCTTGCGCGAGATGCACAGCAGCATGTGGCCGGGTTTGAGCAGTTGCCGTGCCATGGCCAGGCCCATGCCGCGCGAGGCGCCGGTCAGGATAAAAAGTTGGTGGGTCATAGCCGCCGATATTACTGACAAACGGTGACTGGCCTGCCGGTGTGTGGCTTTCAGGCCGCCACAACGATGGGAAAGTTCGCCCGCAGGCCGTCGCTGCCCGGCGCAAAAGGCACGGTGATGGCCGCCCGGTCGGCGTCGTCGAGCCGGCGCCACAGAAAGTCGCGGGTGTTGCCGGCATCCCCGGCCACATACAGCTGCGTGGTCAGCAGTTCGCGCTGGCCGAGCTTGACCTTCACATGGATGTGCGGGGTGCGACCGGCATAGGCCACCGGTTTGAGGGTGCGAAAGCGGTAGCGCCCATCGGCGCCTACCGTGATGCTGCCGAAGCCCTGGAAGCGCCGGTCGGCCCGGTCGCCGTCGCCGGGGTGGTGGTAGTGGCCGGCATGGTCGCACTGCCAGATCTCGACCCGGGCGCCGGCCACCGGTTTGCCGCCCAGATCGCTGACCTGGCCCTCGACCCAGGCCGGCTGGCCTTCGGGATAAACCAGTGTGCCGTTGCGCAGCAGGTCCGGGTCGCTGTCTTTGGGCAGGGCGACCGGGTAAAACGGGCCCTCGGTTTGCGAAGGCGTGGCGCGCCGGGCGGCGGCCGGCTGCGCGCGCGGGCCCAGCCACAGGGCCGGGGCGGCCACCAGGGCAGCGGCCACGGTACGGCGGCGAAGCAGGGAGGGGCGGTCAATGGGCATCAGAAGCTCCGGTTTTATGGTCAGATGCCGCCGGGGATGCCGAAGTTCCGTACCCGTCAGCCGGACCTTCAGAAGGCCGGCGCACTTTCAAACGCCAGCATTTCGGCGCTGACAGGATGCGCAAACTGCAAGCGGCTCGCATGCAGCAGCAACCGTGGCGCGCGGGCCTGCACGGCGTCGTTGCCGTACAGCCTGTCGCCCAGGATGGGGTGGCCGATGGCCCGCAGGTGCACGCGCAACTGGTGCGACCGCCCGGTCAGCGGCGCCAGTTCCAGGCGCGTGCTGTTGGCAGCCGCATCGTGCGCCAGTACGCGCCAGCGGGTCTGGCTGGCTTTGCCGTTCTCCGAATTGATGACACGCAGTGGACGGCGCGGCCAGTCCACCGCAATCGGCAGGTCGATCAGGCCCCAGCCATCGGCATCGGGCGCGTCCTTGAGCTCGCCATCAACCACTGCGACGTAGCGCTTGGCCACCTGGCGGCGCTCGAACAGCGCGCCGAGCGCCCGCTGGATGGTGATGCTGCGCGCCATCAGCAGCAGGCCCGAGGTCGCCATGTCGAGGCGGTGCACCACCAGCGCGTCAGGGTAGTGCTGCTGCACGCGTGTGCTCAGGCAGTCCTGCTTGTCCGCGCCGCGGCCCGGCACCGACAGCAGGCCGGCGGGTTTGTTGAGCACCAGCAGGCTGGCGTCGGCATGGACCAGGTCAAAGCCGGGCGGCACCTCTGCATGACCTGCGAGGTAATTGTTTTGCGGTGAGCCGGCCAGCATCATTGGGGCCTGTTCACACTATTTATACAAATGCGAACGTGCTTAAAACAGCGCCAATCTAGGCGCGCGACGACGCTCAGCCTGGGCGGCTGGGCTAGGAGTGCAACAACGAGTGGCGTTGTTTTAACCACGTTCCCTTCGGGTTGCGGCCAAAAAGGCCATGCGCAGCGTTGCAAAGCCTTGCCGGGCGCCAGCCCGGCTGCGTTTTGCGCCTCGCGCATGACCTTTTTGACTCGCAACGCATCTTGTATAAATAGTGTGAACAGGCCTAGCCATCGGCAAGTTGACAACCCAAGGAGAAAAATCATGACAGACGCAGGTGCCATTTCCATTGCAGCCGGCCTTTTGATCGGACTGGGCGCCATCGGCGCCTGCCTGGGCATAGGCGTGATGGGCGGTCGCTTCATCGAAGGCGCGGTGCGCCAGCCCGAACTGATGGAGCCGCTGCAGGTCAAGATGTTCCTGCTGGCCGGCCTGATCGACGCCAACTTCCTGATCGGTGTGGGTGTGGCCATGATGCTGCTGTTTGCCAACCCTTTGGCGACCTAGGTTTTCGGTGGTGGAAAGTTGTGCACGGTCGGGGCCGCCCGCCGCTGCTCCCTCAGCATGAACAGGTAAAGGCTTTCCACTTTCTCGCGGGCCCAGGGTGTCTTGCGCAAAAATTTGAGGCTGGACGGCACGCTGGGCTCAAAGGTGAAGCAGCGGATCGCAATCCGCTGGCCGAGTTCTTCCCAGCCGTAGTGGTCCGACAGGGCAGTGACCATGGCCTCCAGCGTGACGCCATGCAGAGGATTGGCCGGCTGGGCCGTCACTGCTTTTATTTATTCTTGAGTTTGCCGCGCAGGGGAACTTGCGTGACGATGGTCGGACGCACCGCATCGGGCGACACGGCTTTCGGCGGTGCGGTGTCCTTCTTCGGCTTCTTGACCATCTTGTCCTTGTTTTGCTGACCTTTTGCCATGGTGTTCTCCGTTGGGTTGAAAAATATTCGCTGATTATCAGTGCAACTTGATGCGCGGGCGGTAGGTGCGGTCAATCATTTCCGACAAGGTGATCAGCGCGGTTTTTTTCCAGCCGCCCAGCGCCAGCTGGTGCTGTTTGTGCAGGGCCCAGTACATCAGCTTGGCCAGTTGCCCTTCGACAAAAAAGCTGCCCTTGGTCAGGCTGCCCATCAGGCTGCCGACCGATGAATATTCGGACAGCGAGACCAGCGAACCCTGGTCCCGGAACACAAAGGGCGACACCGTCTCGCCGCGCTGCAGGCGGGGCAGCGCCTTCACCAGGTACATGGCCTGCTGGTAGGCGGCCTGCGCACGTGGCGGCACCCAGGTGCCATCGGGTTGCTGGCAGGCGGCGCAGTCGCCGAAAGCGTAAATGCTGGGCTCCGTGGTCTGCAGGTTGCCGTTGACGACCAGCTGGTTGAGGCGGTTGGTTTCCAGCGCCTGCGCACCGCCCAGCGTTTTCAGGAAGTCCCCGGCCTTGACGCCGGCGGCCCAGACCGTGAGGCTGGACGAAATCACCTTGCCGCTGGCCATTTTCAAACTGCTTTCGGTGACCTCGACCACCTTTTCATTGGTGTGCACCTCGATGGCCAGCTTCCGCAATTCACGCAGCGCTGACTCGCTCAGGCGCTCGGGCAGTTGCGCCAGCAGGCGCGGCGCGGCTTCCACCAGCACGATCTGCAAGTCTTTTTCGGGGTGGATGTGGTCAAAGCCGTAATTGGCGAGCACGCGCGCCGAGGCATGCAGCTCGGCGGCCAGCTCCACGCCGGTGGCACCGCCGCCGACGATGGCCACCGTCAGGCGGCCGCTGCCAGCAATACGCGGCACGGTCTGCGCGCGTATGCAGGCGTTGATCAGGCGGTCGTTGAAGCGTTTGGCAGCCTGCGGGCTGTCCAGCTTGATGGTGTGTTCGGCCGCACCCGGTGTGCCGAAGTCGTTGGTCTGGCTGCCGACGGCAATCACCAGCGTGTCGTAGCCCAGTTCCTGCGCCGGCGTGATCTCACGGCCGGCGTCGTCATGGCTGGCGGCCAGTTGCAGGGTTTTGCTGGCCCGGTCCAGGCCTTCGAGCCGGCCCAGGCGGAACTTGAAATGATTCCAGCGTGCCTGCGCCAGGTACTCGATCTCCTCGGCATGGGTGTCAAAGCTGCCGGCGGCGAGCTGGTGCAGCAGCGGCTTCCACACATGGGTACGCGCGGCGTCGACCAGCGTGATCTCGGCCAGCCCCTTTTTGCCCAAATGTTTGCCAAGCTGGGTGGCCAGCGCCAGCCCGCCTGCGCCCCCTCCGACGATGACGATGCGGTGCATTTATTTTTCCTCTCCGGCCTGGGGCCGGTGGTGATGGTGTTGTGGCTACATGGTAACTGGCAGGGAGTGGTGGGGATCGGTGGGATTGGGGTAATGAGTCTATGCGGCGGTGAGGGCTTGAGCGTGGGTTGCGGTTTGCCAGCAAGCCGGGGGTTGCCCGGCGGCAACTCACTTTTCTTTTGCGTCGCCAAAAGAAAAGTAAGCAAAAGAAAAGGCGACCCGATGGTCTGGGTCCCTCCGCTTCGCTGCGGGCAACCTGCGGTGCTCGCCGAAAACGGGGCCGGGCTCGAACTCGCTTCGCTCAGACAATCGCC
>JAZKGR010000027.1:0-4974 GCA_040385775.1 Pseudomonadota bacterium | reverse complement strand
GGCCGGGCCGAGGAGCGCAGCCGAAAACGGATCAGGGCGAGCGATTGTCTGAGCGCAGCGAGTTCGAGCTCGACCCCGTTTTCGGCGAGCACCGCAGGTTGCCCCGGAGCGCAGCGCAGGGGACCCGGACCATCGGGTCGCCTTTTCTTTGGTGACTTTCTTTTGGCGAAGCAAAAGAAAGTTACTTGCCGCCGGGCAACCCCCGGCCTGCAGGCGCAGGCGATCACAACAACCGGCGAGGAGGCCAATTGCTAGCCCGCCTCAACACCTTGCCTCGCGACAGCCGCGACACCCTGTTCCTGCTGGCGGTCATCGCCTGGGTGCTGATGCCGCAGGTCGCGCATCTGCCCTGGTGGTGCAGCGCGCTGGCGGCGGCCATGCTGCTTTTCCGCGGCAAGCTGGCTTTCAGCAACAGGCCGCTACCGAGCAAATGGTGGCTGCTGGCGCTGCTGGCGCTCGCCGTCGGTGCCACGCTGCTGACCCACAGGACGCTGCTGGGCCGCGATGCCGGGGTCACGCTGGTCGTGATCCTGCTGGCGCTCAAGACACTTGAACTGCGCGCCCGGCGCGACGCTTTTGTGGTGTTTTTCCTCGGCTTTTTCACCATGCTTACCAATTTCTTCTACTCCCAGTCGTTGCTGACGGCCTTCAGCATGCTGCTGGGCTTGCTGGGCTTGTTGACGGCGCTGGTCAACGCGCACATGCCTGTGGGCAAGCCGCCCCTGCTGCAGGCCGCAAAAACAGCCGGCTGGATGGCGCTGCTGGGCGCGCCCGTCATGGTGGTGCTGTTTCTGCTGTTTCCACGGCTGGCGCCCCTGTGGGGGACGCCGTCTGACGCCATGACCGGCCGCAGCGGACTGAGCGCCACCATGCAGGTCGGCACCATCGCCAGCCTGGCGCTGGACGACAGCATTGCCATGCGTATTGCCTTCGAAGGCCGGCCACCGCCGCAGCGTGATCTGTATTTCCGCGGCCCGGTGCTTTCGACCTTTGACGGCCGGGAGTGGCTGCCCTCCTCCAGCGGGCGTTTTCCCGCGCGTTTCAAGCTGCCCGACAACCTGACCGTCCAGGGTAACCCCGTGTCCTACCAGGTCACGCTGGAGCCCACCAGCCGGCCCTGGCTGTTTGTGATGGAAGCCGCCAGCGAAAGTCCCGCCTTGCCCGGCTACCGCACGCGCATGAGCAGCGACCTGCAGTGGTTCACCGACCGGCCCATCGCCGACATCGTGCGTTACCAGGTCAAAAGCCACCCGCAGTTCCGGCACGGGCCCCAGCGGCAGGAGGTCGGCTTGCAGGAGTTTGTCGAGCTGCCGCCGGGCTTCAACCCACGCACACTGGCGCTCGCTGCCGAGATCCGGCGTGACCCGCGGTACGCGCAGGCCGGCACCCAGGCGCTGGTGCAGCTTGCCATGGAGCGGCTGCGCACCGGCGGTTATGTCTACACGCTGGAGCCGGGTATCTACGGTGCCAACACCGCCGACGAGTTCTGGTTCGACCGCAAGGAAGGTTTTTGCGAACACATTGCCTCGGCTTTTGTGGTGCTGATACGCGCCATGGATGTGCCGGCGCGCATCGTCACCGGCTACCAGGGCGGTGAACTCAACGCCGTTGATGGTTTCTGGGTGCTGCGCCAGAGCGACGCCCACGCCTGGGCCGAAGTCTGGCAGGCCGGCGAGGGCTGGGTCCGTGTGGACCCGACGTCGGCGGTGTCGCCAGGCCGCACCGGCGCCTTCCAGCGCCTGGTGGCGCCACAAGGCCTGGTCGGCCAGGCCCTGGGCACCATCAACCCCAAGCTCTCGGTGCAGCTGCGCGCGGCCTGGGAAGCCGTCAACAACCGCTGGAACCAGTGGGTGCTCAACTACACCCAGGGCAAACAGCTGGACCTGCTCAAGAACCTCGGCTTCGAGTCGCCGAGCTGGGAAGACCTCAGTTATGTGCTGATCGCCATCGTGATACTGGTCAGTGCGGGCGGGGCCACCTGGGCCTGGTGGGAGCGGGTACAACACGACCCGTGGCTACGGCTGTTGGGACGCGCCCGTCGGCAGCTGAGCCGCGGCGGCCTGGCCAGCAGCGCCGCCAGTTCGCCGCGCCAGCTCGCGCAGCAGGTGCTGGCGCAGCGGGGCAGCGACGGCCAGGACATCCACGACTGGTTGATGGAGCTCGAAGCCCAGCGTTACGCCGATGGCGCCGGCGTCACCCTGGCGGGGCTTAAAAAGCAGTACGCGGGATTGCGCTGGCCGGTTTGAGCCCCTGTCCCACAGGCGCGATATCGCGCCTGCAGCCATACTGTGGCCCTGCCCTTTCCGTGTTTCAAAAACCGTATTTTTCGCATGACCTCTTCCCCGTTTTCCGCGTTGTTTGCCGCCCGCCGCCTCATTGCTCCTTTTTTGATAGCTGCCTTCACAGGCGGGGCGTGGGCTGCAGGCCAAAAAGATACCAAGCCCCGAAAACCTTCGGCGCGACCGGCTGTCACGCAGGAGCAGGCCCCGCGATATGCCGACCGCCCGGAAGCCATGGCTTTTGCCGACGATCTGGCCAGCCGGCGTGACCTGGACCCGCAGTGGGTGCGCCAGACCCTGGGCCAGGCGCGCTACCTGCCGACCGTGGTGCGCCTTATGCAGCCGCCGGCCAAAACGTTTGTCAAGAACTGGCGCGTTTACCGCAGCCGCTTCATCGACCCGGTGCGTATCGCCGCCGGTGTGCGTTTCTGGCAGGACAACAAGGCTGCGCTGGAGCGCGCCGAGCAGGACTACGGCGTGCCGGCAGAGATCATCGTCGGCATCATCGGCGTCGAAACCATTTACGGACGCGACACCGGCAAATTCCGGGTGATGGACGCGCTCGCCACGCTGGCCTTCGACTTTCCGGCGTCCCATCCACGCGCCCGGGAGCGCAGCGAATTTTTCAAGGGTGAGATCGAGCAGTTCCTGACCCTGCAGAGCCGGCTCAGCACCGACCCGTTTGCGGCGCTCGGCAGTTATGCCGGCGCCATGGGCATGCCGCAGTTCATGCCTTCGAGCCGCAACAAATACGCAGTGGACTTCGACGGTGACGGCAACATCGACCTGTGGAACAGCCCGGCCGACGTGATCGGCTCGGTCGCCAACTACTTCAAGGCCTTCAACTGGCAACCCGGCATGCCCACACATTACCTGGTCGGTTTTGACAGCAGCCGGCTGGACATGGACGCACTGATGGCGCCCGACATCCTGCCGACTTTCAGCGTGGCAAGTTTCACCGCCAAAGGTGCGCTGCTCGAAGGATCCGCGCTGCAACACAGCGGCCCGCTGGCCCTGGTGGAGCTGCTCAACGGCGATCCGGCCAAGGGCGGCAGTGCGCCCATCTATGTCGCCGGCACAGAGAATTTCTACGCCATCACGCGTTACAACTGGAGCAGTTATTACGCGATGTCGGTGATCGAGCTGGGGCGGGAAGTGGCGGCAAAAAGAAACAGCGGCAACTGAGGCCGGCCTGCGACCGGCTCACACCGGATGGATCGTGATGTCCACCGTCATGGTCTCTTCACCGCCGCCCTGTCGCACGCCCTTGATCGGCGGGCAGGCGTTGTAGTCGGTGCCCATGGCCAGGCGCACATGGCGCTCGTCGATGGGGCAGCTGTGCGTCACGTCGATGCTGACCCAGCGCCGCGCCGCCACATCCAGGCAGACATCGACCCAGGCGTGGCTGGCCAGGTCCGGCTCGTTGGCGGCGTAAAAATAGCCGCTGACATAACGCGCCGGAATGCCCAGGCTGCGGCAGATCGCCACCATCACATGGGCCTGGTCCTGGCACACACCCGCGCCGGCCTCAAAGGCCTGCAGCGCTGTGGTGGTGACAGTGGTGCTATTTTTTTGATAGCTGACAGCCCCCGCCACGCCTTGGCTCAGGGCCAAAAGCATGCCCAAGTCGGCGCGCCCGGCCACCGGCGGCGCCACGAAACGCCGGCCGAATTCCGCGAGGCGCTCGTGCGGTGTCGCCAGGTGTGTGGCGCGCAGGAAAAACGCCGGATGCGGCAAGCTGTCTGCATCGGTGAACTCGGCCATGCCGAAAGTTTCGACGTCTCCCGCGGCATTGACCAGGCTCCAGCGCACGTTGTCTGCGACCTGGCCGACAAAGGTGTAGGAGCTGACCTTGTTGCCGAAAGCATCCGCTTGCTCGAACAGTTTTTCGGGCGCACCCAGGCTCCAGAAATGCACGGTCTGCGCCGGTCCGGACAGTGGTGTCAGCCACATGGTCTGCAGCGCGTAGCGCAGCGGCTCGGTGTAGCGGTAGTCGGTGACGTGCCGGACGTGAAGTTTCATTAACTGGTCGCCGGCACCAGGAAGTCGCGGCTGATGTAGGCGCCGAGCTCGTTGACGCGGTCCAGGAACTGCGTCAGGTAGGCGTGCAGGCCGGTGGCCAGGATTTCGTCGATGCGGGCGTACTGCAGGTCGGCCGACAGCTTGCCGGCGCGGCGCACGGTTTCGCAGGTGGTGTCGTCCGTCACCAGCTTGAGGTTGTTCACCACCTCCTGCAGGCTGGCGGCCAGCGAGCGCGGCATGTCGGCGCGCAGGATCAGCAGCTCGGCCACACGTTCGGGCTTGATCACGTTGCGGTAGACGCGGCGGTAAATCTCGAAGGCGCTGACGCTGCGCAGGATCGCGCTCCAGTGGTAGAAGTCGTATTCCTGGTCCTTCTCGCTGGCAGCACCGTAGAAGTCGCTCTGCACCGCGTGGAATTTCACATCGACCAGCCGGGCCGTGTTGTCGGCGCGTTCGAGGAAGGTGCCCAGGCGCATGAAGTGCAGCGCCTCGTCTTGCAGCATGGTGCCCACGGTCACGCCGCGCGACAGGTGCGAGCGGAACTTGACCCACTCGAAGAACTGGCCGGGGTCGCGCTCGAACTCGCCGTTGCGCAGCATGCGGAAGATTTCAAGATAGGTCTGGTTCTGGGTTTCCCAGACCTCGGTGGTCAGCGTGCCGCGCACCGCGCGGG
>JAZKGR010000026.1:0-39167 GCA_040385775.1 Pseudomonadota bacterium | reverse complement strand
GGATGAAGCAGCAGACCATGCTGGTCAATGAAAACCGCCTGAACCTGGCCGATGCGCGTGCGCGCCAATACCTGGCGCGGCAAATGGAAAACCACTTTTTCGGCACCGGCGCGGACAAGGTCCAGGGCTACATCCCTCCAACTGCATAGCGTGCAGTCCTTGGATCCAGACCAGCAGGGGCCGCGGATCCGGCTCCGCCGGTCCGCAGGCGCAGCGGCCCCCTCCGGGGGCAGCGCAGTACGCGAAGCGACAAGCGTGGGGGCCTAGTCGATCATGCCCGAGCGCATCGAGTGGCTGGCAGACGGCACGCCCTACAGCCCGCGCTTTGGCGACCGTTACCGCAGCGAACTCGGCGGGCTGGCGCAATCGCGTGAGGTATTTCTGCGCGGCTGTGGCCTGCCTGAGGCCTGGGCTCACCAGCCCCAATGGCGCATCCTGGAAACCGGCTTCGGCCTGGGCCTGAACTTTCTGGTCACCTGGCAGGCCTGGAAAGCCGACCCGGCACGCCCACGCTTGCTGCATTTCGTCTCGACCGAGGCGTTTCCCGCCAGCGCCGCCGACATGCTGCGCGCTGCTGCTGCGCACCCGGAGCTGATGCCGCTGGCGCAGCAACTGCAGGCGCAGTGCTGGGGCCTGCTGCCGGGCGTGCACCGGTTGGTGTTTGAAGAAGGCCGGGTGTTGCTGAGCCTGTGCATAGGCGACACCAAAGCTGTCTTGCGCGAACAGCACTTCGAGGCCGATTCGGTTTACCTCGACGGTTTCAGCCCCTCTAAAAACCCGGACATCTGGGATTTGCACACCCTCAAGGCGGTGGCGCGCTGCTGCCGCCGCGGCACCCGCATCGCGAGCTGGACGATTGCGCGAGCCGTGCTCGACGGCTTGAGCCAGTGCGGCTTCACCGTGCGCAAAACGCCGGGCCTGCCGCCCAAACGCGACAACCTGCAGGGTGAGTTCGACCCGCGCTGGGAGCCGCGCAAGGCCTGGTCGTCCACGCCCTTGACGCCGGTCGCCCCCTCCAGTTGCGTGGTGATAGGCGCCGGCCTCGCGGGTGCCGCCGCGGCCGCCAGCCTGGCGCGGCGCGGCTGGCAGGTCGAGGTGCTGGACAGCCATGAAGCGCCCGCCGGCGGGGCCTCGGGACTGCCGGCCGGCGTGTTGGTGCCGCATGTCTCCCCGGACGACAGCCTGCTGTCGCGGCTGTCGCGCTGCGGCGTGCGCGCCACCTGGCAGCAGGCCGAAGCGCTGTTGCAGCCGGGCAGCGACTGGCTGGCCTGCGGCGTGCTGGAGCGGCGCCTGGACGGCAGCAGCGGCTTGCCTGCGGACTGGCCCGAGGCCGGCCGCGACTGGAGTGACATCGCCAACGCAGCGCAACGGGCTGAAGCCGGACTCGCTGCCGGCGCCGGCCCGGCCTGCTGGCATCAGCGCGCCGGCTGGATCAAACCGGCACGGCTGGTGCACGCCCTGGTCGCACAGCCGGGCATACGCTGGCGCGGCGGCATGCACGCCGCACGGTTACAGCGCGACCCGGCAAGCGGTCACTGGCACGTGCAGGATGCGCGAGGAAGTTGCCTGGCGCAGGCGAGCATGGTCGTGCTTGCCGCCGGCCATGCCAGCCGCCTGCTGGTCGAAGGCGGCTTGCCGCTGCAGGCCATCCGCGGGCAGATGTCATGGGGCATACACGCCGGCTTGCCCGCCGCGGCCGGTTTCCCGCCTTTTGTGGTGAACGGCAGCGGCAGTTTCATTCCAGCGGTGCCGACCCCTGAAGGACTGGCCTGGTTTGCAGGCGCGACTTTCGAGCGCGACCAGGACAGCACCGACATCCGGTCCACCAACCAGCAAGCCAATGCCGAACGCCTGCACACATTGCTGCCGGACACGGCGCAACTGCTGGCGCCGGTTTTTCAGAATGACACGGCACGCGCCTGGGCCGGTGTGCGCTGCGCCGCGCCGGACCGCCTGCCGCTGGTGGGCCAAATTGATGCCAGCGCCTGGCCGGGATTGTGGGTCAGCACGGCCATGGGGTCGCGCGGCCTGAGTTTTGCCGTGTTGTGCGGCGAACTGCTGGCGGCCCGCCTGCACGGCGAGCCTTTGCCGCTGGAACACCGTCTGGCGCAGGCCCTGTCGCCGCAGCGCTTTCGGGCCTGACTCCCCGGATTTATAGCCATTTCGGCCTCCAGCCCATGTGGAATGGGCGCAAGCAGCTATATATTTTGTAGCAGAATTTGCAGTTTTTCGGGGTCCAGCGGTTTGGACAGATAGACTTGCGCGCCGGAAAACCGGGCCTGCAAACTGCGCCGCCAGGCCGGCTCGGAGCCCGTGATGAACATATGAGGAATCGCCGGACGGGTGCCGTCCACAGCCTTGATCACCTGCCAACTGTCCATGTCGGTCAGGCCCAGGTCCACGATGA
The DNA here is from genome assembly GCA_040385775.1 of Pseudomonadota bacterium. Classification (GTDB taxonomy): domain Bacteria; phylum Pseudomonadota; class Gammaproteobacteria; order Burkholderiales; family Burkholderiaceae_C; genus Polaromonas. The sequence goes on along the minus strand of JAZKGR010000026.1, from coordinate 36,760 downwards.
CCAAGCGGTACGCCGTGCCGCGCAGCAGCTCCAGCGCCTCAGCGCCACTGGCCGCTTCGTCCACCGCGTGCAAACCGGCCGATGACAACTTGGCGCGCAGGTAAAGCCGGTCGTCGCGGCCGGCATCCACGACCAGCACACGCCGCGCGGCTGCCGGCGCCGCGCCCTCCAGCGCCATCGGCGCGGTGTCTTCCTCGCCATCAAAGTGCACATCCAGGTCGGCATCGTGGGCCAGGTCCAGGTCCAGCGACAAGGCCTTCGATGTCACCGGCAAAAACTCCTGGTCCATTGCTTCGATCAGGGCAGACCATTTGACCGGTGAATCAAACACCCGCCAGGCCCCGGCCGGGGCACCCGCGCCGACCCAGGCCAGCTTCAGACTGTCGTTCAGCGGATTGGCCAGGGCCAGAGCCGCCTCCCAGCTATCGCCCTCGATCAGCACGACCTGGGCGGCTTCCGGACTTTCGGGTGTCCAGGGTGCATAAACCACAGCGTGCGATTCAGACAGCCGAAACAGGGTGTGCAAGGCATGGCGCTCGGCATCGCTGAACCCGTAGTACTTGACGAATATTGGTTTCACGGCGCCCGGCGCTCCCATGGATGTCATTTGCGGTGAATTATGCGGCGCGCGCGCTACAAGCCAAAGCGCGCTTCCCCCGTCCAGGCGGGCCCGGCAACCCGCATGAACAGTGATGCATAAGCTTATGCGAATAAGGGAACAACAAATCTGTCGTTTGTTTTCATAACCAGCGGTTTTAAAGTCAGCGGCTTATGCATGATTTTGCTTTTGTCTTCGCCGGTTTTGCGGTGGGCCTGGTGGTTGGCCTGACCGGGGTCGGCGGCGGCTCGCTGATGACGCCTTTGCTGATTTTCTTTTTCGGCGTCAAACCCCATCTGGCCATTGGCACCGACCTGCTGTTTGCCGCCTTCACCAAGATGGGCGGTACCGTCAGCCTGGCGCGCGCGCGCATCGTCGACTGGAAAATTGTCGGCCAGACCGCCGCCGGCAGCATCCCGGCCTCGCTGGCCACACTGTATGCCCTGCATCTGCTCGGCCCGGCCAGCCCGGCCGCCCATGCGGTGATGACCACCCTGCTGGGCATCGCCCTGCTGCTGACGGCGACCGCCACCCTTTACAAAGCCGTCTACGGCAAAGCCGCGCCGCGCCATATCGACGCGACAGCCTTGGGCGCCGCGACGCAAGCCCGGCACTGGGCACTGCCGGTGCTGTTCGGTGCGGTGATTGGCGCCATGGTCACCATCACGTCGGTGGGCGCCGGCGCCATTGGTGTGATTGTGCTGATGCTGCTCTACCCCGCCCTGCCGCTGCCGCGCATTGTGGCCGCCGACATTGCCCACGCCGTGCCGCTGACCCTGGTCGCCGGCCTCGGCCATGCCTCCATCGGTTCCGTCGACTGGGTCCTGCTGGCCAAGCTGCTGGCCGGCTCGCTGCCGGGCATCTGGCTGGGCGCGCGGCTGGTCACACGCACCCCCGACCGCTGGATACGTTCCCTGCTTTCCCTGCTGCTGGCTTATGCCGGCGTCAAGCTCATCGCCATCTGAATCCCTTTTTGATCTCTGACAGCCATGTACCAATACACAGAATTTGACCGCCAGTTCGTGCAGGCACGCGCGGACCAGTACCGCGACCAGCTCACCCGCTGGCAGTCCGGCCAGTTGGCCGAGGATGACTTCCGCCCGCTGCGTCTGCAAAACGGCTGGTATGTCCAGCGCTACGCGCCCATGCTGCGCGTGGCCGTGCCCTATGGCGAACTGTCGAGCGCGCAGGTGCGTGTGCTCGCGAAGATCGCCCGCGAGTACGACCAGCCCAACGCCGCCTTGTTCCAGGACGCCCAGGCGGCCCAGGACAAGCTCGGCCCGGTCAACCTCAAAAGCGGCCTGTCGGTGGCGTCCAAACTGACCGCCGGTTATGCCCACTTCACCACGCGCCAGAACATCCAGTACAACTGGATTCCACTCGACAAATCCGCCGACGTGATGGACCTGCTGGCCAGCGTCAACATGCACGGCATCCAGACCAGCGGCAACTGCATACGCAACATCACCAGCGACGAACGTGCCGGCATCGCGGTCGATGAAATCGCCGATCCACGGCCCTTCGGCGAGATCCTGCGCCAGTGGAGCACCCTGCACCCCGAGTTCGCCTTTTTGCCGCGCAAGTTCAAGATTGCCATCAGCGGCGCGAGGGAAGACCGCGCGGCCACCGCCTGGCACGACGTGGGCCTGCACCTGATCCGCAACCAGGAAGGCGAACTGGGCTTCAAGGTGCAGGTCGGCGGCGGCATGGGCCGCACGCCCATCATCGGCACCGTGATCCGCGAGTTTTTGCCCTGGCACCAGGTCATGAATTACATCGAGGCCATTGTGCGGGTCTATAACCGTTACGGCCGTCGCGACAACATGTACAAGGCGCGCATCAAGATCCTGGTCAAGGCCGAAGGCCAGAAGTACATCGACGATGTCGAGGCCGAGTACCTGCAGATCATGGAGCATGACGGCGGCCCGCACACCATCACGCAGGCCGAGCTGGACCGCGTCACGGCGTCCTTTGTGCCGCCCACACTCAAGTGCGACCGCAAGAGCGCCGACGCCAAGATCGCCAACATCCTGCGCGCTGCCGCCGAGGACGACATCGAGTTCGGCCGCTGGCTCAAGCAAAACGTGGCGCCGCACCAGAACCCGGACCTGCGCTGCGTGACCCTGTCCTTCAAGCGCCTGGGCCAGGCGCCCGGCGACGCGACCGCCGACCAGCTCGACACGGCTGCCGACCTGGCCGACCAGTTCAGCGCCGGCGAGGTGCGTGTCACGCACGACCAGAACCTGCTGCTGCCCTGGGTGCGCTGCGACGAGCTGCCCGAGCTGTGGCGCGCTGCGCGCAAGTCCGGTTTTGCGCGCCCCAACATCCGCCTGCTGACCGACATGATCGCCTGCCCCGGCGGCGACTTCTGCTCGCTGGCCAATGCGCGCTCCATCCCGATCGCCGAAGCCATCACCGAGCGTTACCAGGACATGGACGAGCTGCACGACCTCGGCGAGATCGACCTGCACATCAGCGGCTGCATCAACTCCTGCGGCCACCACCACAGCGGCCACATCGGCATCCTGGGCGTCGACAAGGACGGCAAGGAGTGGTACCAGGTGACCCTCGGCGGCTCCGACGGCTCCACGCTGAGCGGCGCGCCAGTGCCCGGCAAGGTGGTGGGTCCGTCGTTCTCAGCGGCCGAAGTGCCTGAAGTCATCGAAGCCGTGCTGGAGACCTATCGCAACGAGCGCGAGGCCGGCGAAACCTTTATTGCCACCCTGCGGCGCACCGGCATCGACCCGTTCAAGCTGGCTGCCAACAGCGTGCGTTTTGCCGCAGCGCCCGCAGCGGCCTAAGGAGCACACCATGAAACTGTTGCCACTGACCGATCACAGCGCCACCGCAGAAAGCACGCTGCTCGTGCTGCCCAACGACGCCGATCCCCTGCAGCCTGCGCTGGAAGGCGTGACACGCATTGACCTGCACTTTCCGAAGTTCACCGACGGCCGCGCCTTCAGCCAGGCTTTTTTGCTGCGCCGCCGTCGCGGCTTCAAGGGCGAGATACGCGCTACCGGTGATGTGCTGGCTGACCAGCTCGCGCAAATGGAACGCAGCGGTTTTGACGTGGCCGTGCTGCGCGCCGACCAGGACATGGCCACAGCCCAGCGCGTGCTGGCGTCTTACCCAGGTTATGGCGTCGGCAAATACCAGGGCGATGCCGTGGACGTGCAACCGCATTTCAAGGAAGCCGAGGAAGGGGCTGCGGCCTGAACACCATGAAGCTTGACCTTGCCAACATCAACGCAGAACTCGGCCACAACGCGCAGGGCTTGGTGGACTGGGCCGTGGGATTGGGCCGGCCCGCCATCGTCACCACCAATTTCCGTCCCTTCGAGGCCGTCATCCTGCACATGGTGACACGCGCCAACCCAGAGGTTCCGGTGGTCTGGATGGACAACGGCTACAACACCGAAGCCACCTACCGCTTTGCCGACGAAGTCACAAAGCTGCTCAAGCTGGACCTTCACATTTACCTGCCGCGCCGCTCGCGTGCGCACCGCGAGGCCGTCGAGGGCCCGACCCCCGCACTGGACGATCCACGCCATGCGGCCTTCACCGCAGAAGTCAAACTCGAGCCCTTTGCGCGCGCCCTGCGCGAAACTGCGCCTCAGGTCTGGTTCACTGCCCTGCGTGCCACCGACACCGCCGTGCGCGCCCAGATGGACCCGGTCAGCGTCAACCCGGACGGCCTGATCAAGGTCGCGCCGCTCCTGCACTGGTCGTCCAAAGACCTCTACCAGTACTGTGAAATCAACGGCCTGCCCAACAACTTCGACTATGTCGACCCCACCAAGGGCGAGGAAAACCGCGAATGCGGCCTGCACCTCGCACACTGACTATGAACGCTCGAACCCCCTCCAGCTTGCTGTCTGCCGCCCCGGTGATCCCCACCGCGCGACTGTCCAACGCCCATCTCGATGCACTTGAGGAAGAGACCATTTTCATCCTGCGCGAGGTGGCGGCCGCTTTCGAGCGCCCGACCCTGCTGTTCTCGGGCGGCAAGGACTCGCTGGTCATGCTCAAGTGCGCCGAGAAGGCCTTTGGGGTTGGCCGCATTCCCTACCCGCTGCTGATGATTGACACCGGCCACAACTTCCACGAAGTGACCGATTTCCGCGACCTGCGCGCGAAAGAACTCGGCGCCGAGCTGATTGTGCGCAATGTCGAAGACTCGATGAAACGCGGCACGGTGCGCCTGGCGCATCCCGGCGAATCGCGCAATGTGCACCAGTCGGTGACCCTGCTGGAGGCGATCGAGGAGTTCCGCTTCGACGCGCTGATCGGCGGCGCGCGTCGCGACGAGGAAAAAGCTCGCGCCAAGGAGCGCATCTTCTCGCACCGCGACAGTTTCGGCCAGTGGCAACCCAAGGCCCAGCGCCCCGAGCTCTGGACCCTGTTCAACACCCGCCTTCAGCCCGGCGAACACTTCCGGGTGTTCCCGATCTCCAACTGGACCGAGCTCGACGTCTGGCAATACATAGAACGCGAATCTATCGCCCTGCCTTCGCTGTATTACGCGCACCAGCGCAGGGTGGTCGAACGCAAGGGCCTGCTGGTGCCGGTGACGGAACTGACGCCGGCGCGCGCCGGCGAGGAAGTGGTCGAGAAAACCGTGCGTTTCCGCACCGTCGGTGACATCACCTGCACCTGCCCGGTGGACAGCCCGGCCGCCACCGCCGCCGAGATCGTGATCGAAACCCTGGCCGCCGACGTCAGCGAGCGCGGCGCCACACGCATGGACGACAAGACCTCGGATGCCTCCATGGAAAAGCGCAAGAAAGACGGGTATTTCTGATGAGCACTACTGATTTGATAGCTGTTGAGTCCCGATTGACGGGGGCTACAGGCCAAAATGACCTGAAATCCGCGTTGAAATTCATCACCTGCGGCTCGGTCGATGATGGCAAGAGCACATTGATCGGCCGCCTGCTGGTGGACAGCAAGGCCGTGTTGCAGGACCACCTGGCCGGCGTGCAGCGCGGCGGCGAAACCGACCTGGCCCTGCTGACCGATGGCCTGTCGGCCGAACGCGAGCAGGGCATCACGATTGACGTGGCCTACCGCTACTTCAACACGGAAACCCGCAAGTTCATCATCGGCGATGCACCAGGCCATGAGCAGTACACCCGCAACATGGTTACTGCCGCTTCGAGCGCCGACGCCGCCGTGGTGCTGGTCGATGCCACCAAACTGGACTGGAAAACCCCTTCCATGGAGCTCCTGCCGCAAACCCGCCGCCACTCGCTGCTGGTCAACCTGCTGCGGGTGCCGTCCATCGTGTTCGCAGTGAACAAGCTCGATGCGGTGCAAGACGCCACGCTGGCCTTCAACAACATCCGCAGCGCGCTTTCGGCCTTTGCCCAGGCGGCGAAAATTCCGGTCAAGGCCATCGTTCCTATCTCCGCGCTGATGGGTCACAACGTCGTGGACGCCCAACCAGGCTGGTGCGGCTACGAAGGCGAGTCCCTGCTGCAATTGCTGGAGCATCTGCCCGCCACGCCGGCTGAACGCACCGAGGCTTTCGCTTTTCCGGTGCAGTGGGTGGAGAAGTTCTCCTCCTCGTCCGACACCTCACAGGGCCGCCGCGTCTTCTGGGGCCGTGTGGCCACCGGCGGCGTGCAAGCCGGCCAGAGCGTGACCGTTCTGCCCAGCGGCCAGACCGCGATCGTGGCGCAGGTGCTGAACCACACGCGTCAGCCCACGGCGGTACTGGCCGGCCACAGCGCCGGCATTGTGCTGGACCGCGAAGTGGACGTGTCGCGCGGCGACTGGCTGCTGGCCGAAGACAGTTTCGAGCCCTCGCGCGAGCTGTCGGTCACCATCGCCTGGATGGACGACGAGCCCCTGGTCGCAGGACGGGTTTACTGGGCGCTGCATGGGCACCGCTGGGTCAAAGCCAGGGTCAAACGCATCGTGCACAAACTCGATGTCAATACATTGGCCGAGGAAGATGCCAGCGCGCTGCCGCCCAACGCCATCGGCCATATCGAGCTGAGCCTGCAGGAGCCTCTGGCCACCCTGCCCTATACACGTTCACGCGTACTCGGCTCGCTGGTGCTGGTCGACACGGCATCGAACAAAACATCGGGCGCCGCGCTGATACTTTGACCTGATCAGCAGCATCGCCCTGCCGACTTAACCCCAATCCTGGAATCCTCTTAAAATCGAGGGTTTCCACCGATCCCCCGCCAGAACAACATGACTCACATCGTTTCCGAATCCTGCATCCGCTGCAAGTACACCGACTGCGTCGATGTCTGTCCGGTGGACTGCTTCCGCGAAGGCCCGAACATGCTGGTGATCGATCCGGACGAATGTATCGATTGCGCGGTCTGCATCCCCGAGTGCCCGGTCAATGCGATTTATGCCGAGGAAGACGTACCGGCCGATCAGATCGCTTTCATCAAGATCAATGTCGAGTTGAGCCAGGCCGCAGGATGGAAAAGCATCACCAAGCGCAAGGAAGCCTTGCCTGATGCCGAAGAGTGGAAAGACAAAACCGGAAAACTGGCCGAGCTGATCCGCTAGACATGAACACCCCTGCCGGATGCTCACTTCGTGTAGCACCACCTCCCCTTGCAGGGGACAGCGCCTGCGGCCTGGCAAAGCCAGTTCCGCGGCCCCTGCTGGCTTGGTAAAGTCAGCGGCATGACCAACACCTCCATGATTCAGACCGATGCCCTGATCGTGGGCGCGGGGCCTGTCGGTCTGTTCCAGGTGTTCCAGCTGGGCCTGCTGGACATCAAGTCCCATGTGATCGATTCGCTGCCGCATCCGGGCGGCCAGTGCATCGAGCTTTACGCCGACAAGCCGATTTACGACATTCCGGGCACGCCGCGCACCAGCGGCCGCGAGCTGGTCGCCAGCCTTCTCGAACAAATCAGGCCTTTCGGCGCCAGCTTTCATCTGGGGCAGGAAGTCAGCACGCTGGCGCAGCAGGCCGATGGCCGCTTGCTTGTCGAGACTTCGCGCGGCCAGTCTTTCCTCGCCAAAACAATTTTGATCGCCGCCGGTGTGGGCGCCTTCCAGCCCAAGCGGCTCAAAATCGACGGGCTGGATGCCTTTGAAAATACCCAGCTTTTTCACCACGCCAGTGAACCGGCGCTCTTTGCCGGCAAAAACGTGCTCGTCGTGGGCGGCGACGAAGCCGCCGTGGACTGGGCGGCACGTCTGGCCCAGGCCGGCCCGCAGCAGGCGCAAAGCGTCACCTTGCTGCATCGACGTGACGTCCTGCAAGCTTCAGCGCCGGTCCTGGCGCGTTTTGATGCCTTGCGCAACGAGGGCGCTGTGCGTTTTCGGGTGGGACAAGTTACAGGGATCGACGCCGAAGGTGGCCACCTGAACGCAGCGCATATCACCGACGTGGACGGCAACACAGCGGCCTTGCCGGTGGACATGATGCTGGTTCTGCTCGGCCTGTCACCCAAACTCGGGCCGCTAACCCAGTGGGGACTGGACATGGAGCGCAAGCAGCTTCAGGTCGACACCGAGAAATTTGCCACCAGCATCCCCGGCATTTTTGCGGTCGGCGACATCAACACCTACCCCGGCAAGAAAAAACTGATTCTCTGCGGCTTTCATGAGTGCACGCTGGCCGCTTACGCTGCGGCCGAGCTTATTTTTCCGGGCCAGAAGATCCCGTTTCAGTACACCACCACCAGCCCGAAACTGCACAAGCTGCTGGGTGTGGCACCCCCACTCGATGCCGAAGGGCTCTAGACCAGTGGCTTGAGCCGCATAGTCACAGGCGCATGGCCATGGTTGAGCGGGCCGCCACCGGCGCCGGTTTTCACCTTTGCCCCGGCCAGCATGGCGGCGCGCACATAAGCGCGTGCCATCTCGACAGCTTCAAGCAGGGGTTGACCCAGCGCCAGTCCGGCAGCGATGGCCGACGACAGCGTGCAGCCCGTACCGTGGGTGTTGGGACTCTGGATACGCGGCGCTTGCATCCAGTGTTGGCCACCTTCGGCCGTGACCAGCAGGTCGATCACCGTGTCGCCCGGCAGATGACCGCCCTTGAGCAGCACGGCATGCGCGCCACGGACCAGCAATTCGTTTGCCGCGCGTTCCATGTCCTGCGCATTGTGCAAGGGCCGCCCCACCAGCAGGGCCGCTTCGTCAAGGTTGGGCGTCACCAGTACAGCGCGCGGAAACAGTTCGCGCACCAGCACCGCTATGGCCGGGTTGTCGATCAGCACCGCTCCACTGGTGGCCACCATGACAGGGTCGAGCACGATTTTCCGGAGCGCATGGCGGTCTATCGCCTCAGCCACCGCCATCACAATGTCTGGTGCGTGCAGCATGCCGATCTTGACGGCATCAACGCCGATGTCCTCGACCACGGCGTCAATCTGGTGCCGCAGGATGTCCGGTGGCACACCATGTATGGCCCGCACGCCAAGCGTGTTCTGCGCGGTCAACGCGGTGATCGCCGTCATGCCGTAACAACCGAGCGCGGCAAAGGTTTTCAGATCGGCCTGGATGCCCGCACCACCGCCACTGTCGGAGCCGGCAATCGACAACACACGCGGGTATTCGAATTCAAAGGGCTTGTTGCTCATGGAGAAAATTTTCCGGTGGGTCGCAGCCTGCGGCAGGCCATGCCGGATTATCGGGGAAGCGACGCGGCACCCCGCCACCCCGTCATGCCTGCGCTGAATGGCCCGCTTCTCGCGTCCCGCAGCAGCGGGGCCGCAAAAAATTAAGGCTATAATCTTAGGCTGTATTCCTCAATAGCTCAGTTGGTAGAGCGCCGGACTGTTAATCCGTAGGTCCCTGGTTCGAGCCCAGGTTGAGGAGCCAAAATTCAAAGCCCGGTCGCGTCTCGCGCCCGGGCTTTTTTGCTGGACGGGTTACTATTTGTGGGCCTGATTCGCTGGCTGCCATGCGGCATGCGCACCCTCAGGCTCTGAGCCCACACCAGCCATGCGCAACTCTCCCCACACCCTGCCCTGGCTTGACGCCGACGAACCTTTCCCCCTGGTCGACACAGCCTGGGGCGAGAACGATCCGGCACCGGGCCTGCTGGCGGCTGGCCGGACACTCGAAGTGTCCAGCTTGCTGCAGGCTTATGGCCTTGGCATCTTTCCCTGGTTCAGCGCCGGGCAGCCCATCCTGTGGTGGAGCCCCAACCCACGCATGGTGCTGAACACGCCCGACTTCAGGCTGCATCGCTCGCTTCGCAAAAGCATCACCCGGTTCCGCGGTGCGCCCGGCCACGACATACGCTTCGACACGGCGTTCGCCCAGGTGATCGTCGCCTGCGCCAATACGCCGCGCGCCGGTCAGTCGGGCACCTGGATTGTTCCGGACATGGTGCAGGCCTATATCGCGCTGCACCGGGCGGGTCATGCGCACAGCGTTGAGACATGGATAGATGGTGAACTCGCCGGCGGGCTGTATTGCGTGAACATCGGCCGCATGGTGTTTGGCGAGTCCATGTTCGCGCACCGGACCGACGCCTCCAAACTGGCGCTGGCGGCCCTGGTGGCCTTTTGCCGGGCCCAGGGCATCACCATGATCGACTGCCAGCAAAACACCGGCCACCTGGCTTCGCTGGGCGCTGCCGAAGTCCCGCGAGCTGAATTTGTCGCAGAAGTGGCGGCCCGCACGGCATTTCCGCCACCCCACTGGGAATTTGACGCCCTATACTGGAATCAGTTATTTCCGCCCGAAGGCACAACGAGCTGATGACGTGACGCATCTCAAAGACCTGCCCCTCCAGGCGCTGCAGTTTTATGCCACTGCACCCTACCCCTGCAGCTATCTGCCCGGCAGGCAGGCACGCTCGCAGGTCGCCACGCCCAGCCACCTGATCCACAATGCCGCGTATTCGGAATTGGTCACCAACGGCTTTCGCCGCAGCGGCATGTTTACCTACCGCCCCTACTGCGATGGCTGCCAGGCATGTGTGCCTCTGCGTGTTCCCGTCGCCAGCTTTCAGCCGGACCGCAGCCAGCGCCGAGCCTGGAAGCGCCACCACTTGCTGCAGGCGCGCGTGCTCAAGCTGTGTTTCCTGCCCGAGCATTACCAGCTCTACCTGCGTTACCAGAATGGCCGCCACGCCGGCGGCGGCATGGACCACGACAGCGTTGACCAGTACACCCAGTTTCTGCTGCAAAGCCGCGTCAACTCGCGCCTGGTCGAGTTCCGCGAACCCCTGCCCAATGGCGAAGCGGGGGCGCTGAAAATGGTATCGATTCTGGACGTGCTGGAAGACGGCGTTTCTGCCGTGTACACCTTCTACGAACCCGACCCCCAGGCCAGTTATGGCAACTACAGCGTGCTCTGGCAGATTGAACAGGCCCGCCAGTTGGGCTTGCCCCATGTCTACCTCGGTTACTGGATCGCCCAGAGTCCGAAGATGAACTACAAAGCCCGGTTTTTGCCGAACCAGATTCTGGTCGATGGCGAGTGGGTTGCAGCCCCTGCAGCGTAGGCTCGGGTCTGGCCAGCCTGCGCGCAGCGCAAAAGACGCGGTGCCCTGGCGTGAAACGCGCATTTCACAGGGTAAAATTTCGTCCTGAGCCCTATGAAAAAATCTGACCTATCCGCCCAAGCCGCCAAACCGACAGTTCAGGTGATAGAACGCATGTTCACCTTGCTGGAAATTCTGGCAACGCGTGAAGAGGCTGTGTCACTCAAGGAAATCAGCGAAAAATCGGGCCTGCACCCGTCCACGGCGCACCGCATCCTCAACGACCTGGCGACCGGCCGTTTTGTGGACAGGCCTGTCGCCGGAAGCTACCGCTTGGGCATGCGCCTGCTTGAACTCGGCAACCTCGTGAAAGCGCGCCTCAGCGTGCGTGATGCGGCCCTGACGCCCATGCGCGAGCTGCACCGCCTAATCCAGCAACCGGTGAACCTCAGCGTGCGCCAGGGCGATGAAATCATTTATGTAGAGCGCGCTTACAGCGAGCGTTCCGGCATGCAGGTGGTGCGGGCGATTGGCGGGCGCGCGCCGCTGCACCTGACTTCCGTGGGCAAGCTGTTTCTGGCATTTGACGATCCGCAACGCCTGCGAACCTATGCCACGCGCACCGGCTTGCCGGGCCAGACCAGGAACAGCATCACCCAGCTGGCAACGCTGGAGCGCGAATTGTCGAAGGCTCGCCAGTACGGCATTGCCCGCGACAACGAGGAACTGGAGCTCGGGGTGCGCTGCATGGCCGCCGGTATTTACGACGACCAGAGCAAATTGGTGGCGGGGCTGTCGATCTCGGCCCCTGCAGACCGGCTGGACGAAAGCTGGTTGCAAAAACTGGAAGCCACCGCGCACGAAATCTCGGCAGCGCTCGGCTATCGAAGCGAAAACTTCAAGTAAAAATGGGCTCTAGCCCTTGCCCAGAAAGCGTCAGAAGCTATTAATAGGATAGCAAAAACGCGAACCGAAGAAGCTGAAAGACCGGCTTTGCGCCGTTTCAGCCGTTGCTGGGCCTGCCGGCCGCGCTGATTTTCGGCACATTGACAGGCTGCGACTCGACCCAGCGCCGAACACGTTCGGCATCACCAAGACGGCTGAGCTTGCCGGCGGAATCCAGAAACACCATGATCAGTTTGCGGCCTGCCACTTTGGTCTGCATGACCAGGCACTGGCCAGCTTCCGAGATATAGCCGGTTTTTTGCAGGCCAATGTCCCAGTCGGGGTTTTTGACCAGCCGGTTGGTGTTGTTGTACTGCAGGGTCTGCCGGCCAACCGCCACCTGGTAACCGGTAGACGTGGAGAGTTCGCGCAACACCGGGTCGGCATGCGCGGCATTGACCAGGGTGGCCAGATCCTGCGCGTTGGACTGGTTCTGGCTGGACAGGCCGGTCGGCTCGACATAACGGGTTCCGCTCATGCCCAGCAGCTTGGCCTTGGCATTCATCAGGCCGACAAACGCCGGCATGCCGCCCGGGTAGGTGCGGCCCAAGGCGTGCGCGGCGCGGTTCTCGCTGGACATCAGCGCCAGGTGAAGCAGTTCGCCACGGGTCAGACTGGAGCCGACACGCAGACGCGAGCGGCTGCCTTTTTCCGTGTCTACGTCGTCTTGTGTAATGGTGATCTGTTCGTCCATGGGCAGGCGCGCACCGCTGATGATCATGCCGGTCATGAGCTTGGTCAGGGATGCAATGGGAAGGACCGCCTGGTCGTTCTTGCTGAACAGGACTTCATGCGTGTCCTGGTCGATCACCAGCGCCACGCTGGACTTCAGGTCCAGCGGATCCTGCGCGCTGTGCAGGCCAGCGATCTGCCCAAACGAAGGCCGGGCAGGTATCGCAACGATGACGGGCTTGCGGGGGGATTTGCCGACAAAGCGGGCGCTCTTGCGGCTGGAGACGACCTTTTTGGAAACTGTCTTGGTTGCCTGGGATTTTTTGACCACCTGGCGTTTGGCAGGGGCCGCTTCCGAAGCAACGGGAAAAATCAAGGCAACCGAAAAAGTAAGAAGTCCAACGAGTTGTAAGCTTCGTTTGAATATCAGGTTCAGCGTGTTGGCCATTGATTCGCCTCCAGTTGCGATTAGTGCGATGCTGGAGTGTATACAAATAGAAAAAGTCACGCAATATCAATCGTTTGCGTAACTTTCCTAAACGCAACGCTTAACTTGATGCTATTTCCGGCTTTCGCCCCGTTAATAACCAACAAAAAATTACTAAGTTGTTGATTTAAAAGGATTTTGCCGCAAACAAGGTTTTTATCCTTGAGCCGCCACCCGGTCGGCTTTGCTCTGCAATTTGCTCAGGGCGCTCAAATAAGCCTTGGCCGAAGCCACGACGATGTCCGGATCGGCGCCCACGCCATTGACGACACGGCCGCTGTTTTGCAACCGAACCGTCACCTCGCCCTGGCTTTCAGTCGATCCGCTGATCGCGTTGACCGAATACAGCACCATCTCGGCGCCGCTTTTGACATGGGTCTCGATCGCCTTCAGCGATGCATCGACCGGGCCGTTGCCGTCGGATTCGCCCCGTACTTCCTTGCCGTCGACGGTGAACACCACGCTGGCCTGCGGGCGCTCGCCGGTTTCGCTGTGCTGTGACAGCGAGACAAAGCCGTACTGCTCTTTTTCATGCGTGACGCTCTCATCGCTGACCAGCGCCAGGATGTCTTCGTCGAAGATTTCGCTTTTGCCGTCGGCCAGTTCCTTGAAACGCGCAAACGCAGCATTGGTATCGGCTTCACTCTCCATCTGAATGCCCAGATCCTGCAGGCGCTGCTTGAAAGCGTTGCGGCCGCTGAGCTTGCCCAGCACCATCTTGTTGGAGCTCCAGCCCACGTCTTCCGCGCGCATGATCTCGTAGGTCTCACGCGCCTTGAGCATGCCGTCCTGATGAATGCCGGACGCATGCGCAAAAGCGTTGGCCCCCACCACGGCCTTGTTCGGCTGAACCACAAATCCGGTGGTCTGGCTGACCATGCGGCTGGCTGCCACGATGTGCAGCGGGTCGATGTTCATGTCGAGCTGGAAATAATCGCGGCGGGTTTTCACCGCCATGACGATTTCCTCGAGGGAACAATTGCCGGCGCGTTCGCCAAGGCCATTGATGGTGCACTCCACCTGTCGCGCGCCACCGATTTTCACGCCGGCCAGCGAATTGGCCACGGCCATGCCGAGGTCATTGTGGCAATGCACCGACCAGATCGCCTTGTCGCTGTTGGGCACACGTTCACGCAGGGTCTTGATGAAGTTGCCGTAGAGCTCGGGCACCGCATAACCCACGGTGTCGGGCACGTTGATGGTGGTCGCGCCCTCAGCAATCACGGCTTCGAGCACGCGGCACAGAAAGTCCACGTCGCTGCGGTAACCGTCTTCCGGGCTGAACTCGACATCGGCCACCAGGTTGCGCGCAAAACGTACCGACAGTTTGGCCTGCTCCAGCACCTGCTCCGGGCTCATGCGCAGCTTTTTCTCCATGTGCAGCGCACTGGTGGCAATGAAGGTGTGGATGCGTGCGCTGTTGGCGCCCTTGAGCGCTTCAGCGGCGCGCGAGATGTCGCGGTCATTGGCGCGCGACAGCGAGCAGATGGTCGAGTCCTTGATCGCGTTGGCAATCGCCTGCACCGCCTCGAAGTCGCCATTGGAGCTCGCCGCAAACCCCGCCTCGATCACATCGACCTTCAGGCGTTCCAGCTGGCGCGCAATGCGCAGTTTTTCGTCGCGCGTCATGGATGCGCCGGGTGACTGTTCACCATCGCGCAAGGTGGTGTCGAAAATAATCAGTTTGTCGGTCATGGCTGGCTCCTGCTGCGTGCTCGCTGTACGTCGTTGAGATTCGAATCAGTCCGCTATGTTAACGGCGACTGCTTCTGGCGTCCGGGCGCGCTGCAGCCCGGAAACAATGGCTTTCAGCGAGGCCGACACGATGTTGCCGTCCATACCGACACCAAACAGGGTCTGGCCGTTGACGCGCAGCTCCAGATAGGCCACGGCCTGCGCTGCAGCGCCTGAACCGATAGCGTGTTCGTGATAGTCCAGCACACGCACGGCATGGCCGGTGGCGCTGTTGAGCCCGGCCACAAACGCGTCGATCGGGCCGGTGCCTGCCCCGGCCACGTGGTGACTGACGCCATTGACCTGCACATCGGCGCAAATATGAAAGGTCTTGCTGCCTGAGGCTGTGACAACTTCCTCGCTCACCAGGTGCTGGGGCGCCGGGATGCTCTTCACGCCATACTCTTTTTCAAACAGCGCGAACAGATCTTGCGCCGTCAGTTCCTTGCCGGTCGCATCCATCACGCCCTGCACCACCTGGCTGAACTCGATCTGCAGGCGGCGCGGCAATTCGAGGCCAAACTCGCTTTCGAGCAGATAGGCAATACCACCCTTGCCGGACTGGCTGTTGACGCGGATCACGGCTTCATAGCTGCGGCCGAGGTCTTTCGGGTCGATCGGCAGATAAGGCATGTCCCAGATGTCGCCGTCCTTGCGCGCGGCAAAGGCCTTCTTGATCGCGTCCTGGTGCGAACCTGAAAACGAGGTGTAGACCAGGTCACCGGCATAGGGATGGCGCGGATGAACCGGCAACTGGTTGCAGTGTTCAACAGTGCGGCGAATTTCGTCGATTTCCGAGAAGTCCAGGCCAGGCGACACGCCCTGTGTATAGAGATTCAATGCGATGTTGACGAGATCGACATTGCCTGTGCGCTCGCCGTTGCCGAACAGGCAGCCCTCGATGCGGTCAGCGCCGGCCATCAGCGCAAATTCGCCAGCGGCGGTCCCGGTGCCTCGGTCATTGTGTGGATGCACCGACAACACAATTGAATCGCGCCGCGCCAGGTGGCGGTGCATCCATTCCATCATGTCTGCAAAGATATTGGGCGTGGAATGCTCGACCGTCGACGGCAGGTTGATGATGCACTTGTGCTCGGGTGTGGGTTGCCAGATCCCGGTGACGGCATCGACCACACGCTTCGAAAACTCAAGCTCAGTGCCGGACCACATCTCGGGTGAATACTGGAAGGTCCATTGCGTCTCGGGCTGCTCTGCGGCCAGGTCGCTGAACAACCGGGCATTGCTGGTCGCCAGTTGAACGATCTCGTCTTCGTTCATGCCGAGAACCACGCGGCGCATGACGGGTGCGGTGGCGTTATAGAGATGCACGATGGCGCGTGGTGCGCCCTGCAGGGCTTCGAAAGTGCGGCGGATCAGCGGTTCACGCGCCTGGGTCAGCACCTGGATGGTGACATCGTCAGGAATCAGGTTTTCGTCGATCAGACTGCGCAAAAAGTCGAACTCGACCTGCGATGCCGACGGAAAGCCCACCTCGATTTCCTTGAAGCCGATCTTGACCAGCATTTCAAACATCCTGAGCTTGCGCGGTATGTCCATCGGCTCGATCAGCGCTTGGTTGCCGTCACGCAGGTCCACACTGCACCAGATCGGCGCCTGGGTCAGCACCACATCCGGCCAGCTGCGGTCGACCAGGCGAACCGGGGGAAAGGACTTGTATTTGCTTGAAGGTGTTTTCAACATGTTGATCTCATCGCCTGTGTGACATTCCAAACCCAGCAACCCAAAGAAAAACGGCCCGTTGCTGGTGCAAACGGGCCGTTGAATTGGGTGTACGCGTGCGCGCTACCGTCTCCGCCCGTTGGCAGATAGCAGTAGTGCTAGCGAAATCTTGTTCATGACTGGCAATGTATCACAAAAATTTTCAACCGCGGGCATCCGGAAATTTCTACCCTGACGACAGGTCTATTTGTGCAGGCCGCGTTCGTCCGGCTCATCGGTCGAGGTCGAAATCACGCTGGTCTGCAAGCCCTTGGCCTTGCGCCAGCCGTAAAGCACATAACCCGAAAAACCGTAAATCACGAACAGGCCGAACATCACAGTCGGCGGATCGATGTTGATCACGGCAATACCCAGCGCAATCAAAACGATCACGGCAAACGGAACACTGCGCTTGAGGCTGAGGTCCTTGAAGCTGTAAAACGGCACGTTGGTCACCATGGTCAGGCCGGCATACAGGGTCAGCGCAAACATGAACCAGCGCACATCCGCACCTTGTATGCCCGCTTCGGTCATCAGCCAGATAAACCCGGCGACCAGCGCGGCTGCGGCCGGGGAAGGCAGCCCCTGGAAGAAGCGCTTGTCAACGACCGCGGTGTTGACATTGAAACGGGCCAGCCGGAGTGCGGCGCAGGCGCAGTAAACAAAGGCGGCAATCCATCCCCAGCGGCCCAGGCCGGTCAGGGCCCAGATGTAGGCAATCAGCGCGGGCGCCGCGCCAAAGGACACCATGTCGGCCAACGAATCCATCTGCTCGCCAAATGCACTTTGGGTGTTGGTCATGCGTGCGACGCGCCCATCGAGGCTGTCGAGCACCATGGCGGAAAACACGCCGATCGCCGCCTGGTCAAAGCGCCCGTTCATGGCCATCACGATGGCGTAAAACCCGCCAAACAGCCCGGCCAGTGTGAACAGGTTGGGCAGGATGTAAATGCCCTTGCGCCGCTTGCGCGGAACAGCTTCTTCGGCGTCGATGTCAGGGTCGTGGCCGTCATGCATGGAAGCTGCTCCGGGTTTCGGGAAAGGTGGTGCGCTCGGGATGCAACGCGGAGGGTGATTCAGTCATGCCCCGAGGATACCAAACGGTAGTGGGCAGAAATGAAAAAGCCGCGCAGGTGTTCTGCGCGGCTTGAAGCTGAACCTGACCGGGCCTGGTGAGGCCCGGCAGTTTCATCAGTTGCGGGTCTGGTCGACCAGCTTGTTCTTGGCGATCCAGGGCATCATGGCGCGGAGTTTCTCGCCCACGACTTCGATCTGGTGCTCGGAGTTCAGACGGCGGCGGCTCAGCAGTGTCGGCGCACCGGCACGGTTTTCGAGCAGGAAGCTCTTGGCGTATTCGCCGGTCTGGATGTCCTTCAGGCACTTGCGCATGGCCTCTTTCGTGGCCGAGGTCACGATGTTCGGGCCGGTCACGTACTCGCCGTACTCGGCGTTGTTGGAGATCGAGTAGTTCATGTTGGCGATGCCGCCTTCATAAATCAGGTCGACGATCAGCTTGAGTTCGTGCAGGCATTCAAAGTAAGCCATTTCAGGCGCGTAGCCGGCTTCCACCAGCGTTTCGAAACCGGCCTTGATCAGCTCGACGGTGCCGCCGCACAGAACGGCCTGCTCGCCGAACAGGTCGGTTTCGGTTTCTTCACGGAAGTTGGTTTCGATGATGCCGGCCTTGCCGCCGCCGTTGGCCATGGCATAGCTCAGCGCCAGGTCACGGGCCTTGCCGCTCTTGTCCTGGTGCACCGCGACCAAGTGGGGCACGCCGCCGCCCTGGGTGTAGGTGTTGCGCACGGTGTGGCCGGGCGCCTTGGGCGCGACCATCCAGACGTCGAGGTCGGCGCGCGGGATCACGGCACCGTAATGCACATTGAAACCATGGGCGAACACCAGCGAGGCGCCCTGCTTGATGTTGGGGGCCACGTCGTTCGCATAAACCGAGCCGATCTGTTCATCAGGCAGGAGGATCATCACAACGTCGGCAGATTTGACAGCGTCAGCGACTTCAGCGACTTTCAGGCCGGCTTTCTCGACCTTGGGCCAGGAAGCGCCACCCTTGCGCAGGCCGACCACGACCTTGACGCCGCTGTCGTTCAGGTTTTGTGCGTGGGCATGGCCCTGGCTGCCGTAACCGATGATGGCGACGGTCTTGCCCTTGATCAGGCTCAGGTCGCAGTCTTTGTCGTAAAAAACTTTCATTTCTCTCTCCGTAGATATCGTTGATGGTTCTGGCGAAAATGCCCTTCGACAGGCTGAGGGCGAACGGTAAACACACATCGCCACTTCTGTCCGTTCGCGCCCCGCCTGTCGAAAACGCGCGCACGGACGACTGAAAATCAGACCCTGAGAATCCTCTCGCCGCGGCCAATGCCGCTGGAGCCGGTGCGCACGGTTTCAAGGATGGCGCTGCGGTCGATCGCCTCCAGAAAGGCGTCGTTCTTGGATTGGTCGCCGGTCAGCTCGATCGTGTAACTCTTCTCCGTCACATCGATGATCCGGCCACGGAATATATCAGCCATGCGTTTCATCTCCTCGCGCTCCTTGCCAACGGCGCGGACCTTGACCATCATGAGCTCGCGCTCGGTGTAGGAGCCTTCGGTCAGGTCCACCACCTTGACGACCTCGATCAGGCGGTTCAGGTGCTTGGTGATCTGCTCGATCACGTCGTCGGAACCGGTGGTCTGGATGGTCATGCGCGACAGGCTGGCGTCCTCGGTCGGCGCCACGGTCAGGCTTTCGATGTTGTAGCCACGCGCGGAGAACAAACCCACCACGCGGGAAAGGGCGCCGGGCTCGTTTTCGAGCAGAACGGCAATGATGTGTTTCATATAAAGATTCCTCTTTTCGCTGCCCTCCCCCGCGCACGGTAATGCGCGGGCTCGGCAGGCAATAGATTCGTCAGGTGACGGTTGATGGGATGGTGTGCGCCGCTTACAGGTCCTCGGACCCGAGCAGCATTTCGGTGATGCCCTTGCCGGCCTTGACCATCGGGAACACGTTCTCGGTGGGGTCGGTGCGGAAGTCCATGAACACCGTGCGGTCCTTGAGCTTGCGCGCCTCGCGCAGGGCCGGCTCGACATCCTGCGGTTTTTCGATCAGCATGCCGACGTGCCCGTAAGCCTCGGCCAGTTTGACGAAATTCGGCAAGGCGTCCATGTAGCTGCTGCTGTAGCGGCCTTCGTAATCAATTTCCTGCCACTGGCGCACCATGCCCAAGTAGCGGTTGTTCAGCGACACGATCTTGATCGGCGTGTTGTACTGCAGGCAGGTCGACAGCTCCTGGATGCACATCTGCACCGAGCCTTCGCCAGTGATGCAAAACACCTCGCTGTCAGGCTTGGCCAGCTTGATGCCCATGGCATAGGGAATGCCGACACCCATGGTGCCGAGGCCGCCCGAGTTGATCCAGCGGCGCGGCTCGTCGAACTTGTAGTACTGCGCCGCCCACATCTGGTGCTGTCCCACGTCAGACGTGATGTAGGTATCGGCGTCCTTGGTCATGTTCCAGAGGGTCTCCACCACATACTGCGGCTTGATCACATCGCCCTTGCCCAGACTGTATTTCATGCAGTCGCGCTTGCGCCAGCTTTCAATGGTTTCCCACCAGTTGCCCAGCGCATCGCCGTCGGGTTTCAGGCCCGACTCACGGATCATGGCGATCAGTTCGGTCAGCACATCCTTGACGTCGCCGACGATGGGGATGTCCACCTTGACGCGTTTGGAGATACTGGACGGATCGATGTCGATGTGGATGATCTTGCGTTCGTTCTGCGCAAAGTGTTTCGGGTTGCCGATCACGCGGTCGTCAAAACGCGCGCCGACGGCCAGCAGCACATCGCAGTTCTGCATCGCGTTGTTGGCTTCCAGCGTCCCATGCATGCCCAGCATGCCGAGGAACTTCTTGTCGCTGGCCGGGTAGGCGCCCAGTCCCATCAGCGTGTTGGTGCAGGGGTAGCCCAGCATGTCCACCAGTGTGCGCAGTTCCTGCGACGCATTGCTCAGCAGCACACCGCCGCCGGTGTAGATGTAAGGCCGCTTGGCTGTCATCAGCAATTGCAAGGCCTTGCGGATCTGGCCGCCATGGCCCTTGCGCACCGGGTTGTAGGAACGCATTTCAACGGTTTGCGGATACCCGGTGTACATGGTCTTGTTGAAAGACACGTCCTTCGGAATGTCCACCACCACCGGGCCGGGCCGGCCGCTGCGCGCGATGTGGAAAGCCTTTTTCATGATGTCGGCCATGTGGCGCACATCCTTGACCAGGAAGTTGTGCTTGACGATGGGGCGCGTGATGCCGACCGTATCGCACTCCTGGAAGGCATCCAGGCCGATGGCTGCAACCGGCACCTGGCCGGTGATGATCACCATCGGAATGCTGTCCATGTAGGCCGTGGCGATGCCGGTGACCGCATTGGTCACGCCGGGGCCGGAGGTGACCAGCGCCACGCCGACCTCACCCGTCGCACGCGCATAACCGTCGGCGGCATGCACCGCCGCCTGTTCATGGCGCACCAGAACGTGTTGAATCGTTTCCTGCTTGTAGAAAGCGTCGTAAATGTGCAAAACCGCGCCGCCCGGATAACCCCAGACGTGTTTGACGCCTTCGGCCTGCAGGGCCTTGATGAGGATTTCCGCGCCGCGGAGTTCTTGCGGATGTGAAGGGGCAGAAGCTGCCGCCGCTGCCGAAGCGAGTTCGGCCTTTGTGATTTCCATGATGAACCTTTGTGAATTTCTCTAACGAAATACCTTGGGTGCCTCTTCACCCACTCTTGTGGAGTAGCGTCGAGACTTGAGGCCAAAACCATGGGCGGAAACATAAACCGCCGGGTCATGACCCGTTTGCTGTTTGAATTGCAGGCCGGATTATAGGCCACGCTGAAGGGCACTGGCCGTCCCGGCAATAAAGTCGGGCCGCCACTGTGCTTGATGCGATAATTTTGCAGCCGGAGGAGCGCACCGGTACGAGGCCTTAAAACAACAACAGCACCGGGACAAACCGGAAACCACCGTTGGCAACCGAACAAGAACTTTCCGACTTCCTGAAAAGCGTTGAAAAACGCGCTTTCAAGCGCAGCGTTTACCACGTTCGGGACGACGAGGCGGCGCTCGACATTGTTCAGGACAGCATGATGAAACTGGCGCAGCACTACGGCGACAAGCCCGCCGCCGAGCTGCCCATGCTGTTCCAGCGCATCCTGTCCAACACCACGCTGGACTGGTTCCGGCGCCGCAAGACCCGCAACGCGCTTTTCTCCAACATGAGTGACTTCGAATCGGCCGGCGACGACGGAGATTTTGATTTGCTTGAAACTTTGGAGTCCTCAACCAACTCAGAAGGAACTGAGAGCGCCCAGGACGCCACCGAACGGGCTCAAATCTTGCGAGAAATCGAGTTGGAGATCAAGGAGCTGCCCGGCCGTCAACGGGAAGCCTTTCTCATGCGTTACTGGGAGGAAATGGACGTGGCTGAAACCGCTGCTGCCATGGGTTGCTCCGAAGGTAGCGTGAAAACGCATTGTTCGCGAGCCGTCCATGCACTCAGTAAAGCTTTGGCCGCCAGGGGAATCAAACTATGAACCGCTCACCACAAAACCACACCGAGATCCTGCAAGACCGCTACGGCCTGAAAACCGCCTCTTACCTGTCTGCCGGCGCCGCCGACCTGCCCTACGACATCTCGGAGCGCCTGCGCGCCGCCCGCGCCCAGGCCGTGGCCGTGCGCCGCATCGCCAAAGTGCAGTCTGCGCCCGTTTACGCCTCGTCCAGCGTGGGCTCCACCCTGACCTGGGGCTCGGACGAAGGTTTCAGCCTGTGGAGCCGGATCGGCTCCGTCCTGCCGCTGATCGCCCTGGTGGTCGGCCTGCTGGCCATCAACTCCCTGCAAACGGACAATCTGGTGCAGGAGCTGGCCGAGGTGGATTCGGCCCTGCTGACCGACGAGTTGCCGCCGGATGCTTTTTCAGACCCCGGATTTCTGCAATTTCTCAAAACAACGCTTTGAACCTGCCGTTTAGCGCTGCTGACCCCGTTATCACCTGTATCCATGACTGAGCCGACTTTCCTCGCTGACGACGTGTTTTGCCCGCCCGGCATGGACTGCGCGAGGCCGGCAGGCAGATGGGCCCTGCTGCTTTTGGTGGCGGCCGCTACCGTGTCCACGGCCCAGACGGCCACGCCTGCGCCAGCGGCGGCCCCTGCCAAAACCGTGGTCGCCCAGGCTTTTGCCGGACCAGGCTGGAACGAACTGACCCCGGTGCAGCGCGAGATTCTCCAGCCGCTGGCATCGGCCTGGCCCTCCCTCAGCCAGAGCCACAAGCGCAAATGGCTGGAAATGGCACGCAGTTACGGCTCCCTTCCTGCTGACGAGCAAACCAAGATGCAGGGCCGCATGAGGGAATGGGTGGCGCTCAGCCCCCAGCAACGCACCCAGGCCCGCCTGAATTTTGCAAGGACCAAGGAGCTCTCCAAAGAGCTCACAGCTGAAGAGAAAAAGGCCAAATGGGAGGCTTACCAGTCACTCAGCACCGAGGAAAAACAAAAACTGGCCGACAAGGCGCCGGCCAAGCCGGTCGGTGCGGCGCCGGCTTCCAAACCCGTCTCGCGGCAGAAACTGGCCACCATCCCTTCAGCCGCCGATCAGGCCAAAGCCAAAGCTGCGCCTAAAATTGCGGTTTCGCAGTCGAACGACACCCCCGGCCTGGCGCCCGCCGCCACGCCTGCCGGTCCGCCAGCCACACCAGCCCAGCCTCAATAAGCTGACCAGGCGTACCAGGCGCCGGCATACGGATCAATTCGTGCTGTAGCCCCTATCCGCTCTCACCTGGTTGCTACAAAATTGATAGTAAATTCCCTCTCCCACGCTGTGACGCCGTCGCTGCGCAGGCGCATGGCCTGCTGGATGTACGAAGGCCTGCTGATGTTCGGCGTGGTGTTCATCGCCGGCTACCTGTTCAGCGCCCTGAGCCAGACGCGCAACGCCATGGACAACCGCCACGCCCAGCAGGCCTTCCTGTTCGTTGTGTTCGGCATCTACTTCGTCTGGTTCTGGGCCAAAGGCCAGACCCTGGCCATGAAAACCTGGAACATCCGGGTGGTGGACAAACAGGGTGCCCACATCTCACAAAAACGCGCCCTGTTGCGTTATGTGCTGAGCTGGCTCTGGTTTCTGCCGCCGCTGGTCGCCAGCTGGGCATTCGGCCTGCCGGCCCGGGAAGCTGCCGTGCTGGCCCTGGGATGGATCCCGATCTGGGCCATCCTGGCGCGGTTTCACCCCGACAGGCAGTTCTGGCATGACGCCCTGGCCGGCACCCGGCTGGTCACCAGCCTGCCCGCCGCCAAAGCGCCAAAATCGGCTTGAGCCGGGACCATGCAGGCGTCACATCAAACTGCCACACAGCCGCGCGACAATCGCCGCATGCCCGATTCCGCTTCTTTCCGCGTCCCCGATGCCGCCACTTCCGTCACGGCTTCTCCCGTCAACCCCCAGAAAGACCGCAAAGGCCTGAACCGCGTCTGGCACGCGCTCGGTTATTCGGTCGCCGGCCTGCGCGCCGGCTGGCATGAAACCGCCTTCCGCCAGGAGGCGGTCGCTTCGCTGCTGCTGCTGCCGGCCGCTTTCTGGCTGGGCCGCAGCTGGGTCGAAACCGTGCTGCTGGCCGGCTCAGTCATCCTGGTGATGATCATCGAGCTGCTCAACACCGGCATCGAGACCGCGATCGACCGCATCGGCCCCGAATGGCACGACTTGTCCAAACGCGCCAAGGACATGGGCAGCGCGGCCGTCCTGCTGAGCCTGCTGCTGTGCGCCGGCACTTGGGCGCTGGCGCTGTTCCACCGGTTTGTCGCATGACGCCGGCTTTTTCGCTGTGTGTCTATTGCGGTTCACGCCCCGGCGTGGATCCGGTTTTTGCCGAAACCGCGCGTGCGGTCGGCACCTGGATAGGCGAACATCAGGGCCAGCTGGTGTACGGCGGCGGGCGCAACGGCCTGATGGGCATCGTCGCCGACGCCACGCTGGCGGCCGGCGGGCGCGTGATCGGCGTGATCCCGAAAGCGCTGGTGGAAAAGGAATGGGCGCACACCGGCTGCACCGAGCTGCACATCGTCGACACCATGCATGAGCGCAAACGCATCATGGCCGAACATGCCGACGCCTTTTTGTCGCTGCCCGGCGGAATCGGCACGCTGGAAGAATTCTTCGAGGTCTGGACCTGGCGCCAGCTCGGCTACCACGCCAAGCCGGTTGGCCTGCTCAACCTGAACGGCTACTACACCGAGCTGCTGGCCTTTCTGGCCTCATCGGTGAAAAGCGGCTTCATGAGCGACTGGCAGATGGAGCTGATCCATGTCGGCAGCGAGCTGGAAGCCCTGCTGCAGCAACTGGTGCAGGTCGCGGGCATGGCGCCCGAGGGCCAGCGGCTGGACCAGATTTAGCTTCCGGTCAGACCGCGGCTTCGTCCTCTTCGCCGGTGCGGATGCGCACCACGCGCTCGACGCTGGTGATGAAAATTTTGCCGTCACCGATCTTGCCGGTTCGGGCAGCCCGCACGATGGCGTCCACGCAGCGGTCCACATCTTCGGTTTTCACCACCACCTCAACCTTGACCTTGGGCAGGAAGTCGACCACGTATTCCGCACCGCGGTAGAGCTCGGTGTGGCCCTTCTGGCGGCCGAAACCCTTGACTTCGGTGACGGTGAGGCCGGTCACGCCGCATTCGGCCAGGGCTTCACGGACTTCTTCGAGCTTGAAGGGTTTGAGGACGGCGGTAATTTGTTTCACTGAATATCTCCGTTGGTTTTGATGGGGGGCGGCGCGGGGGCTCAAGCGCGGAATTTACTGGTAATAGGATAGCGCCAATCCTTGCCGAAACTTCGGTGGCTAACCCGGATGCCGACCGGGGCCTGCCGGCGCTTGTACTCATTGATCTTGATCAGCCGCGTCACCCGCTCGACCACGGCGCGGTCGAAGCCGGCGGCCAGGATGCTCTCTATGCTTTCGTCGTTTTCCATGTAGCGCCGCAAAATTTCGTCCAGCACCTCGTAGGGCGGCAGGCTGTCCTGGTCGGTCTGGTCGGCGCGCAGCTCGGCACTCGGCGGGCGCGTGATGATGCGCTCCGGGATCGGGTTGCTGCCGGTGCCGTAGGGATCGTTTTTGTTGCGCCATTCGGCGAGCCGGAACACCGTGGTTTTCAACAAGTCCTTGATGACCGCAAACCCGCCCGCCATGTCGCCGTACAGCGTGCAGTAGCCCGTCGCCATCTCGCTTTTATTGCCGGTGGTCAGCACGATGGAGCCGAACTTGTTGGACAGCGCCATCAGGAACACGCCGCGAATACGCGCCTGGATGTTTTCCTCGGTCGTGTCTTCGGGCAGTCCCTTGAACTCGCCGGCCAGCGAAGCCTTGAAGGCCTCGAACTCCGGAACGATCGAAATCTCGTCGTAACGTACCTGCAGCCGCGCCGCCATCTCGCGTGCGTCTATCCAGGAGATGTCGGCCGTGTAGGGCGAAGGCATCATCACGGTGCGCACCTTGTCGGCGCCCAGCGCATCGACCGCAATCGCCAGCACCAGCGCCGAGTCGATACCACCCGACAAGCCCAGGATGGCGCCGGGAAAGCCGTTTTTACCGAGGTAATCGCGCACGCCCAGTACCAGCGCGTCCCACAGGTCGGCCTCTGCGCTGCGCTCAGGTGCAACATCTGCTACCAATTTAATAGCGGTCAGCCCCCGCTG
Organism: Pseudomonadota bacterium; assembly: GCA_040385775.1. GTDB lineage: Bacteria > Pseudomonadota > Gammaproteobacteria > Burkholderiales > Burkholderiaceae_C > Polaromonas. The sequence continues at coordinate 10,441 of JAZKGR010000026.1, read as the reverse complement.
CGCCTGGGCCAGAAACAGATTTTCCTTGAAACTTTCGGCCCGGCCGGCGAGCGACCCGTCGGCCTGCAGGGCAAACGAATGGCCCTCGAAAACAATCTCGTCCTGCCCGCCCACCAGATGCGCATAGACCATGGGCAGGCCGGTGGCCAGCACACGTTCACGCATCATCTGCTCGCGCTCGCTGCCCTTGCCCACATGGAAAGGCGACGCATTGATCACCGCCAGCAGCTCGGCGCCGGCTTCTTTGGCCAGCCGCGCCGGCTCCTCGAACCAGGCGTCTTCACAGATCAGCAGGCCGACACGCACGGCGCCCTCGCCCTCGCCGGCGTCGAACACACAGACGCCCTGGCCGGGCGTGAAATAACGGCGTTCGTCGAAAACCTGGTAATTCGGCAGCTCGCGCTTGGCGTAGGTGGCGATAACCGCGCCCTCGCGCAGCACCCGCGCGGCGTTGTGGCGCTGCTGCACTTCCACGCTTTTGGTGCGCAATCCCCTGCCGTTGTCGCCGTGGGTCGGCGTGCCCACCACCACCACCAGGCCTTTTAACCCGGCGAGTTCATGGGCGATGTGATTCACGGCATCATCACAGGCTGCAATGAAAGAGCGGCGCAGAAACAGATCTTCGGCGGCATAGCCGCAAATCGCCATCTCGGGCGTGAGCAGCAGGCGCACGCCGTCGGCATAGGCCGAGCGCGCCGCAGCAATGATTTTTTGCGCGTTGCCCGGCATGTCGCCAACGCAGTAGTTCAATTGGGCAACGCAGATCTTGAGAGTCATGGAAAAAGAAAAAAACGGTGGGTGCTGTGGCTGAAAACGATTATGTCATCCGTGTGCTGGACGCGCCGGGGCTGGTCGATGGCGCCGCCTGGAACGCGCTGCTGGCGCGGCAGGATACGCACGGCGGCCTCAACCCCTTCATGCGCCACGAGTACCTGAGCGCCATGCACGAGAGCGGCAGCGCCATACCGGCCACCGGCTGGACGCCGCGTTTCATCACCCTGTGGCAGGGCGAAGAACTGGCCGGCGCCTGCGCGCTCTACCTCAAAGACCACTCCTACGGCGAATACGTCTTCGACCACGCCTGGGCCAACGCCTACCACCAGCACGGCCTGAGTTATTACCCGAAAGCGCTGGTAGCGCCGCCCTTCACGCCGGTGCCCGGCCCGCGCCTGCTGGCGCGCGACGCTGCGGCCCGCACGCTGCTGGTGAAGGCGCTGGTAGCCTGGTGCGGCGAGGAGGGCCTGTCTTCTTTGCATCTGCTGTTCACCAGTGATGCGGATGTGGCAGCCTGTGAAGAGGCCGGCCTGATGCTGCGGCACAACGTGCAATTCCACTGGACCAACAAAAATCTCGTGGCGCTTGAACCAAATTCCGTTCGCCCTGAGCTTGTCGAAGGGTGTCCCGAGGCTTCGACAGGCTCAGCCCGAACGGACGTAGCACGCGGCTACCGCGACTTTGACGACTTCCTGATGTCGCTGAGCCAGGACAAGCGCAAGAAGATCCGCCAGGAGCGGCGCAAGGTGCTGGATGCCGGCGTGAGCTTCCGCTGGTCGCTGGGCGCCGACATCACCTCCGCCGACTGGGACTTCTTCTACAGTTGCTACGAGCGCACCTATTACGAACACGGCAACGCGCCCTACCTGAGCCGCGACTTCTTCCGGCGCGTGCAGGACGACATGCCGGAGAACTGGCTGCTGTTCACCGGTGAACGCGGCGGCGTGCCGATTGCTACAAGTTTGATAGCTGTCAGACCAGGAGGGACGGGAGCTGTAGGCCAATTTGGCACTGAATCCGGCGCCAGGGTCGCCTACGGCCGCTACTGGGGCGCGACTGAGCGCGTGGACTGCATGCACTTCGAAGCCTGTTATTACCAGCCGCTGCAGTGGTGCATCGAGCACGGCTACCAGCGCTTTGAAGGCGGTGCCCAGGGTGAACACAAGATGGCGCGCGCGCTGCTGCCGGTCAAAACCACCAGCGCGCATTGGCTGGCGCATCCGGCCTTTGCCGATGCGGTCGAGCGTTTTCTCGAACGTGAAGGCGAAGGTATCAGCAGCTACATGGACGAGCTGGAGCGGCGCAACCCCTTCCGGCAGGCCGGCAGCGCGGATGACAACTGACACGCTTCACTATTGATAGCAAGGTATCCAGGCCTGACGGTGGGAGCCGGCCTGTTTGGCTTATGAATCGGGCTGTTTTAAGCTGTGCGTCTGAATTCGACCTTTTCCAGCATGTTTGATCCCACCGCCACCCTCCCCGAGCCCCCATCTGCTGCCGAAGCGCTGGCACCGCTCGGCAAAATCCACGCACGCCGCCTGCGCGAGATTTACCGCTCGGCCGGCTGGCCCTGCCAGGACCTGATCGAGATCGAGCTGCTGGCCGGCGGCATGCTGCAGCGCGTGGCCGGGCCGGCAGGCCACGAAACCCTGCGTGTCACCGATGCTGGCGTCAGCTACCTGGCCGCCACGCTGCTGCGCAACCGCTCGGCGTTGTCGGCGCATGAGGCGCTGGTCGAACGCATCGCCTGCGAGATGGTGCGCGCCGGCCGCATCACCTGGCGCGGCCTCGGCTTGCGTGCCCAACTGCCGCCCCTCGAAGACGACGGCAAGATCCGCTGGTGCATCGCCAAACCCGATGTCTTCTCCATCCGCAACACCTCGGTCGCCGAGTATGTCGACCCGGTGGTCCACGAGATCAAGGTGCGCCGCTCCGATCTGCTCGGCGATTTGAAGCGGCCCGACAAACGCGCGGCCTACCTGGACCTGGGCGGCGAGTGCTGGTATGTGCTGGGCTGTGATGCCAAGGGGCGTTGCATCGCCGATCCCAGTGAGGTGCCGGCCGAGTGCGGTGTGATGGTGATTGACAACGGCCGCTTCACCGTCGCCCGCGCGGCGCCGCGGCGGTCCCGGCAGTCCCTGCCCCTGGGCGTGTGGATGGCGCTGGCCAAGGCCACGCCGGTGGCCGGACTGATTGACGATGAGCAGGGCATGCTGGGAGATTGTGAGTCGCTTGGCGAGACGATTGGCGCCTGAGATCGCCTCTAACAAAAGGTCTACTATCTGGCCGTTGTATTTAGCCCCCCCCCGTGTTACTTGAAAGGGGGCCATCGCGATGCGTATCGACTTCTGCTTTGCTTTAACCCGGGAGATCTAAGATGAGCAAATTAAAAGCACTGGCTAACCTAGTTCTCAAAACAGGTGTGATCGGTTTTCTATCACTGACATTCGCCGTTAGTTCATATGCCCAAGATAGTGACCGAATCAAGCAACTTGAAAAAGAGATTCAAGAGATCAAACTGCGCTTATCGAACCTTGAGGCTCCTCAAGGCAACTCGAATAGTCGTCAAAGACCAGTGGTATCAAGTGAAGGTTGGAAATCTCTAGCGAAATGGCGAGCCTTAGAAAAGGGCATGACTCCCAACGATGTACGAGCAACACTTGGTGAACCAGAACGGATAAGAGCTGCCACCTTTACAAATTGGCTTTACCCGAACAGTGGAAATGTCACTTTTTACGAGGGAAAAGTAGACGGCTGGACAGAGCCGAGATAACCGGATCACAGTTCTATGCTTCGACCGCTTCGGGGAGCCACATAAGGCTCGAACCAAAATTGCGCCCCGCCGAGTCCCCGCAAACCCTAGTGCCGCAGCCCACCCCGGTCGGTTAACGTGTCTGCCACGGAGACACGACAACAATGAAATCCCTCACCGGCCTCGACGCCACCTTCCTCTACCTCGAAACCCCCGAGATGCCCATGCATGTGGGCTCGCTCAATCTGTGCGAGCTGCCCGCCGGCTTCAAGGGCAGCTTTCACAAGGCGGTGACGGCCCACATTGCCAGCCGCATGCACCTGGCGCCGGTGTTCAGCCGCAAACTGGTGTTCATGCCTTTCGACCTGGGCCACCCGCTGTGGGTGGAGGCCGAGTCGGTGGACATCGGCTTTCACATCCGGCGGGCTGACCCTGCCAAAAAAGCCTCCGCTCCCATGACGCTGGCGGCGGTGCACAAGCTCTGCGCGCAGCTGCATGGCGAACTGATTGACCGCAACTTTCCGCTGTGGGAGTTTTATATTTTTGACCGCATCCAGTTGCCCGACGGCAAAGTGGTGGCGGGTTTCTTCTCCAAAATCCACCACGCCGCGCTGGACGGCAAGGGCGGCGTGATGCTGGCCAACGCCATGCTGGACATGGGGCCGGTGCCGCGCGAGGTGGCGCCGCCCGATCCCGCGCGCCGCCGCAAGCTGGAGTCCGACCTCAAGCTGGGCAAGATGATCGGCTCGGTGTTTTCCAGCTCGCTGGGGCAGCTTGCGAAGCTGGCCAAGACCCTGCCCTCGGCGGCCAGCACCTTGGGCAGCACGCTGGCGCGGCAAACCACCGCCAGCGCCGCTTCAGGCACCCGGCCCAAGATGCCGATGAAACTCGCTCCGGCCACGCCGTTCAACACCGGCATCACTTCGGACCGGGTGTTTGTCACGGCCACCTTGCCGCTGGCCGAATGCAAAGCCATGGGCAAGGCCGTGGGCGGCTCCTTCAATGACATGGTCTTGTGGATCTGCTCGACCGCCCTGCGCAACTACCTGACGCAGCACCACAGCCTGCCCAAAAAGTCGCTGGTCGCGGCCATGCCGGTGTCGCTGCGCGAAGCCGGCGCCAGCGATGCGGCCAACCTGGGCAACCAGGTCAGCATGAGCCTGGTGGAACTAGGCACCCATCTGGCGCACCCGCTCAAACGCATGAATGCCATCATGGCCTCCACCGGGAAGGTCAAGACCTCGATGCAAAGCCTCAAGAGCCTGCTGCCGACCGACTACCCTTCCCTGCTGGCGCCCTGGCTGGTGGGCGGCGCGGCCAAGCTGGCACTCAATGCGTACGGAAAAAGCGGCATGGCCAGCCGGCTGCCCATGGTGGCCAACCTCGCGATCTCCAACGTGCCCGGGCCACCCGTGCCTTTGTTCCTGGCCGGCGCGAAGTTCCTGACCTTCCACCCGCTGTCCATCGTGATGCACGGCCTGGCGCTGAACATCACGATCCAGACTTATGCGGGCCATGTGGACTTCGGCATCATTGCCGGGAAAAAGGCCTTGCCGCACGCGCAGGACCTCGCACGGGCGATCGAAGAAGCGTTTGTAGAGGCGCAAGGCCTGCTGGGTGCCGTGCCTGTGCCGGCAGCCAGTGCAGCCCCGGTAAAAACCCCTAAACGTGCTGTCACCTCAGGGACGTCTTTAGGGAAGTCTCCCTCTGTGAAGCAGACCGGCCGTCCCAAGATAGCTTCCATCAGGAACCCCATCAAAAAATCCAATGCACCCAACCATGGCACGACCCCTTCCAAAGCAGGCACCGCAAAAGCAAAACCCAAAACAGGATCTGCACGACGGACCGCCGCCTAACGCCTGGCTGCTGGCGCTGGAGTTTCGCGCTTTCTGGGAGTTTGGCGCCTTGCTACCAGCCTGGCCCATGCTGGCCAGGGCGCCGCGTGGCGACGGCCACGGCGTGGTGGTCTTTCCCGGCCTGTCGGCCAACGACGGCTCCACCATTCCGCTGCGCCGCTACCTCGACTCGCTGGGTTACGCCACCAGCGGCTGGGAGCAAGGCTTCAACTTCGGCCCGCGCGCCGGTGTACTGGAGGCGGCCCGCGCCCAGGTCACACGCGCCTTCAACGAGACCGGGCGCAAGGTCAGCCTGATCGGCTGGAGCCTGGGTGGCGTTTACGCGCGTGAGCTGGCCAAGGAGTTTCCGCACATGGTGCGAGGCGTGATCACGCTGGGCACACCGTTTGCCGGCTCGCACCGCTCGACCAACGCCTGGCGCATTTACGAGCTGACCAGTGGCCGCAAGGTCGAGCGCGAAACCGAAAACTACGACTTGCCCGCGGCCCCGCCGGTGCCGACCACCAGCATTTATTCACGCAGCGACGGTATCGTGGCCTGGCAGGGCAGCATCCAGCAAACCGCTGTACACAACCCGCAAACCGAAAACGTCGAGGTCGTGGCCAGCCATGTCGGCCTGGGCGTCAACCCGAGCGCCTGGTGGGCGGTGGCCGACCGGCTGGCGCAGCCTGAAGGCCAGTGGCAACCCTTCGCACGCAAAGGCACGTTTCTGCACGGGCTGATTTACCCGGACCCGGCCCGCGCCGCCTGAACAGGCCAGTCAACAGCCTTTCAGTTCGTCATCCCGGGCTTGACCCGGGATCCATGCAACAGGAACCAGCGACACGGGCAGTCGCTGCATGGATTGCGGATCGAGTCCGCAATGACAATTCATACGCTCTTTTTTTGATAGCTGTCAGCCCTTTCTGGATATGGGCTGGGCGGCTAAATCATCTGAAGCTCAGGCCGCTTCAGGGTGTTCCTTGCGGTAGTTGGCGATACCGTCGGTGATTTCCTTGTGGGCGGCGTCCGTGCCTTCCCAGCCGTTGATCTTGACCCACTTGCCTTCTTCGAGGTCCTTGTAGTGCTCGAAGAAATGCGCAATGGTTTTCAGGCGCAGCGGGTTCATGTCTTCGGGTTTTTGCCACTGCGTGTAGAGCGAGCATTTCTTGTCGATGGGCACGGCCAGCACCTTGCCGTCTTCGCCGGCTTCGTCGGTCATCTTCAGGATGCCGATGGCGCGGCAGGTCACCACCACGCCGGGGATCAGCGGCACTGGCGTGATCACCAGCACATCGACCGGGTCGCCGTCGCCGCTCAGGGTCTTGGGCACATAACCGTAGTTGGTCGGGTAGTGCATGGACGTGCTCATGAAGCGGTCCACAAAAATCGCGCCGGACTCCTTGTCCACTTCGTACTTCACCGGGTCGGCATTCATCGGGATTTCGATGATCACGTTGAACGAGTCGGGGGCATTTTTGCCGGGGGTAACTTTATCGAGTGACATGGTCGCTTTGCGTAGAGATAAATAAAAGAATAGAGGCTGGTGTGATCGGTATTTACCCTCATTTTACTGATTCAGACCTGACGCTTCTCGAACTTGTCACGTTTTGGCGTTAAATTTCGGAAGTTGGCCAATCGTCTCCACGCATGTTGAGAGCAACGAGGAAGCAACGCAGCGGGGGCTCCGCTAGCGTGGCGCCCCCTCCAAGCGAAAAACAACGTAGGAGATTTCTCTATGACAGGCAACTCAGCGCTCATTCTTGCGCTCGTCTGCGGCTTCATCGCCGTCGGATACGGTTTCTGGGCCCGCAGCTGGATTCTTTCCCAGGACGCAGGCAACGCGCGGATGCAAGAAATTGCAGCCGCCATTCAAACCGGCGCCGCCGCCTACCTGGCGCGCCAATACAAAACCATTGCCATCGTCGGCGTCGTGCTGGCGATTCTGATCGCCATCTTCCTGGACGTGCCCAGCGCCATCGGCTTCGTCGTCGGCGCGGTGCTGTCGGGCGCCTGCGGCTTCATAGGCATGAACGTCTCGGTGCGCGCCAACGTGCGCACCGCCCAGGCGGCCACCCGCGGCATTGGCCCCGCACTCGACGTCGCCTTCCGCGGCGGCGCCATCACCGGTATGCTGGTGGTGGGTCTGGGCCTGCTGGGCGTCACGGCCTTCTACTGGTTCCTCGTCGGCAATGGCAACTACACGCCTGATGCGAAGCTGGCCAACCTGCTGAACCCGCTGATCGGTTTTGCCTTCGGCTCATCGCTGATCTCGATTTTTGCCCGCCTTGGCGGCGGTATCTTCACCAAGGGCGCCGACGTCGGCGCTGACCTGGTGGGCAAGGTCGAGGCCGGCATTCCGGAAGACGACCCGCGCAACCCGGCCGTGATTGCCGACAACGTCGGCGACAACGTCGGTGACTGCGCCGGCATGGCCGCCGACCTGTTCGAGACCTACGCCGTCACGCTGATCGCCACCATGGTGCTGGGCGCCCTGCTGCTGGGCTCCGCAGGCACCGCCGCGGTGGTCTACCCGCTGGCGCTCGGTGCGGTGTCCATCATCGCGTCCATCATCGGCTGCTTCTTCGTCAAGGCCTCGCCCGGCATGACCAACGTGATGCCAGCCCTGTACAAGGGCCTGGCAGTGGCCGGCGGCCTGTCGCTGATTGCTTTTTACTTTGTCACCACCTGGCTGATGCCCGACAACGCGATCAAGGCATCGGGCACACAGATGGCGCTGTTCGGCGCCTGCGCCGTCGGCCTGGTGCTGACCGGCGCGCTGGTCTGGATCACCGAGTACTACACCGGCACGCAGTACGCGCCGGTCAAGCACATTGCCCAGGCATCGACCACCGGCCACGGCACCAACATCATTGCCGGCCTCGGCGTGTCCATGCGTTCGACCGCCTGGCCGGTGATTTTTGTGTGTATCGCGATCTGGGTCTCCTACGCACTGGCCGGCCTGTACGGCATTGCGATTGCCGCGACCTCCATGCTGAGCATGGCCGGCATCGTGGTGGCGCTTGACGCCTACGGCCCGATCACCGACAACGCCGGCGGCATCGCCGAAATGGCCGACATGCCGGACAGCGTGCGCGCCATCACGGACCCGCTGGACGCCGTCGGCAACACCACCAAGGCCGTGACCAAGGGTTACGCCATCGGTTCAGCAGGCCTGGCTGCGCTGGTGCTGTTTGCCGATTACACCCACAAGCTCGAAGCCTACGGCCGCGCCATCACCTTCGACCTGAGCAACCCGATGGTCATCATCGGCCTGTTCATCGGCGGGCTGATCCCCTACCTGTTCGGCGCCATGGCCATGGAAGCCGTGGGCCGCGCCGCCGGCGCCGTGGTGGTTGAAGTGCGCCGCCAGTTCCGCGACATCAAGGGCATCATGGACGGTACCGGCAAGCCCGAGTACGACACCGCCGTTGACATGCTGACCACGGCGGCCATCAAGGAAATGATGATTCCATCGCTGCTGCCGGTGGTGGTGCCGATCCTGGTCGGCCTGCTGCTGGGCCCCGCCGCGCTGGGCGGCCTGCTGATGGGCACCATCGTGACCGGCCTGTTCGTGGCGATCTCGATGTGCACCGGCGGCGGTGCCTGGGACAACGCCAAGAAATACATCGAAGACGGCAACCACGGCGGCAAGGGCTCCGAGACGCACAAGGCCGCCGTGACCGGCGACACCGTCGGCGACCCCTACAAGGACACGGCCGGCCCGGCCATCAACCCGCTGATCAAGATCATCAACATCGTGGCGCTGCTGATCGTGCCGCTGATGATGAAGTTCCACGGCGGCACCGCCACGGCCGCACCGGTCACGCCGGTGGCAGCGCCGGCAGTGATGAGCGCGCCAGCCGCGCCGGTGACGACACCCGTGGCGGGCGCCATGCCAGCACCGGCGCCTACCCAGGCTGCTGATGCCTCAGCGACCCCGACACCGGGCGCTGCACCCGCGGCGTCCGCAGCGAAATAAAAGAAGAAAAAGCCACGCTTATCTTCAGCCCGCTTCGGCGGGCTTTTTTACGTCCGCAGCTTTCACTCGGGCACCGCGAGTACGGCCCGCACCAGCGCGCTGCAGGGCTGCGTGAGTTCCGCCAGATCGGCCGTCCGGCCCGATTCGATGGCCTGCAGCAGCAGCTCGTTGATGCCGCCGACCACGGCCATGGCCATCGTGGTGTTGCGCGCCGCGTCCTGCGGCGTATGCGGGTGGCCGGCATGCACCACCTGCACCACGAAATCGGCGAGCTCCTGGTTCATGCGGCGGCGCACCTGCAGGCCCTGGTCGCCCAAGCCGAGGATTTCAATGAACAGCGTGCGCAGCAAGGCCGGGTTGCTGGCCAGGCAGGCCAGGTAAGCGCCCAGCGCATGCTCCACCTGGGTCTTCCAGTCGCGGCGCGGGTCGATGGAATCCTTGAGCACCTTGAGCGCGCCGTGGCTGGCCGCGACATACAGCGCGATCAGGCATTCGTCCTTGCTGGCAAAACACTCGTAAAAGCTGCGTTTGGACACGCCCGCCTCGCGCACGATGTCGGCCACCGTAGTGTCGGCGTAGCCCTTGGCGGCCACGCTGTGCGCCATGCCTTCAAGCAGGCGCGCGCGGTAGGGATTGGCGAGATCGGCGGCCTGGGCGGTGGTTTCAGGGAGCATGGATCGACTTTAATCGGACGTTTTGGTACTTGACAGTACCACAGCGCGACTTTATAGTCATCCTCATTGGTACCGAGTCGTACCAACCACTTTCCGACTGGAGATGACATGAGCGAACTTGTTGTACGCCGCCTGCTGATCGACCTCGAAACACCGCTGCCGCGCCATTGGTGCGCCGGTGACGCCTTCCGCACGGCGTTTTTCAACGCGTTGTCCATGAGTTTCCCGGTCGGCGAGCAGTTCTTCATCGACGCGGTACGCAACGGCCTCAAAGCCCTGCCCGCGCCGCTGCAAGACAAGTACAAGGCCGAGGTCCAGGGTTTCATCGGGCAGGAGGCGACCCACCGCCGCATCCACAGCCTGTTCAATGGCCACCTCGACAAGCAGGGCCTGGTCAACGACTGGGCGCCGCGCGCCGAACGCA
>JAZKGR010000025.1:0-3780 GCA_040385775.1 Pseudomonadota bacterium | reverse complement strand
GCGACCTGCACATCGACGGCCACCACACGGTGGAAGACGTGGGCATCACCTTCGGTCAGGCCGTCGCCCAGGCCGTGGGTGACAAAAAAGGCCTGCGCCGCTACGGCCATGCCTATGTGCCGCTGGACGAAGCGCTGTCGCGTGTGGTCATCGACTTTTCAGGCCGGCCCGGCCTGGAGATGCATGTGCCTTTCAAGAGCAGCATGATTGGCGCCTTCGACAGCCAGCTGGCGTACGAGTTTTTTCAGGGTTTTGCCAACCACGCCTTCGTGACCCTGCACATCGACAACCTGCGCGGCGACAACGCTCACCACCAGGCCGAAACCGTCTTCAAGGCCTTTGCGCGCGCCCTGCGCATGGCGCTGGAGATCGATCCGCGCTCGGCGGGCGTGATTCCATCGACCAAGGGCTCGCTGTAGGGCAAAACCATGGCTTTGAGCATTGCTTTGGCCTCCAGCCCCCGGCCTGCTTGCGTGAGCAGCTATTAATTTCGTAGCAATTCCCGTTTCCTGATGGCACAACCCAACACAGTCGCCGTGGTCGATTACGGCATGGGCAACCTGCGCTCGGTGTCGCAGGCGGTCCAGCATGTGGCGCAAGGCAGCGGCGTCGAGGTCATCGTCACCTCGCGCGCCGAGGATGTCATGAAGGCCGGGCGTGTGGTGCTGCCGGGGCAGGGCGCGATTGCCGACTGCATGCGCGAGCTGGCCGACTCCGGCATGCTGCCGGCCGTGCTGCATGCGGCGGCGAACAAGCCGTTGTTCGGCGTCTGCGTCGGCATGCAGATGCTGCTGACCCACAGCCAGGAAGGCCAGCCCGGTGACGGCGGCGCCGGCACCGCCGGCCTGGACCTGATCCCTGGCGATGTGCTCAAGTTCGACCTGGCCGGCCGCACCCAGCCCGATGGCAGCCGTTTCAAGGTGCCGCAAATGGGCTGGAACCAGGTCTACCAGGCGGCTGCCGATGGCGCCGCGCCGCACCCGGTGTGGGACGGCGTGCCCGACGGCGCTTACTTCTATTTCGTCCACAGCTTTTACGCCAAGCCGTCGGATGCGCACCACACTGCGGGTTTTGCCGACTATGGCGCGCGCTTTACGGCAGCGCTGGCACGCGATAATATTTTCGCGACCCAATTCCACCCCGAAAAAAGCGCAGACCACGGCCTGGCCCTGTACCGCAACTTCCTCCACTGGAACCCCTGACGCCTCCGCGCCCGCCACTGCACGCCTTTTTTCGCCCACCGCTTTCCCCCATCCCATCCACCGCCAGCCTCACTGCCCATGCTACTCATCCCCGCGATTGACTTGAAAGACGGCCATTGTGTGCGCCTCAAACAGGGCGACATGGACCAGTCGACCATCTTCAGCGAAGACCCGGCAGCCATGGCGCGCAGCTGGGTCGACAAGGGCGCGCGCCGCCTGCACCTGGTGGACCTGAACGGGGCGTTTGCCGGCAAGCCGAAAAATGAAGCTGCCATCCGCAAGATCCTGCAGGAGGTCGGCAGCGAGATCGACGTGCAGCTCGGCGGCGGCATCCGCGACCTGGACACCATCGAGCGTTACCTCGACTCGGGCCTGCGTTACGTGATCATCGGCACGGCCGCGGTGAAAAATCCCGGCTTTTTGCAGGACGCCTGCACCGCCTTCGGCGGCCACATCATCGTCGGCCTCGATGCCAAGGACGGCAAGGTTGCCACCGACGGCTGGAGCAAGATGACCGGCCACGAGGTGGTGGATCTCGGCAAAAAATTCCAGGACTACGGCGTCGAAGGCATCATTTACACCGACATCGGCCGCGACGGCATGCTGACCGGCATCAACATCGAGGCCACCGTCAAGCTGGCCCAGGCGCTGACGATTCCGGTGATCGCCTCCGGCGGCCTGTCCAGCATGGCCGACATCGAGGCGCTGTGCGCGGTCGAGGACGAAGGCGTTGAAGGCGTGATTTGCGGCCGCTCAATTTACAGCGGCGATCTGGACTTTGCTGCGGCGCAGGCGAAGGCTGATGAGCTCAATGGCTGACCGGACCCCAGGTGCTCGCTAAACGGATCATTCCCTGCCTCGATGTCACCGGCGGCCGGGTCGTCAAGGGCGTCAATTTTGTCGAGCTGCGCGACGCGGGCGATCCGGTCGAGATCGCCGCGCGTTACAACGAGCAGGGCGCCGACGAGCTGACCTTTCTGGACATCACGGCCACCAGCGATGGGCGCGACCTGATCCTGCACATCATCGAGGCGGTGGCGTCGCAGGTGTTCATTCCGCTGACGGTGGGCGGCGGCGTGCGTACCGTGGACGACGTGCGGCGCCTGCTCAATGCCGGCGCCGACAAGACCAGTTTCAACTCGGCCGCGCTGGCCAATCCGCAGGTGATAGCAGACGCGTCAGCCAAATACGGCGCCCAGTGCATCGTGGTCGCCATCGACGCCAAGCGCCGCTCCGATGAAGAAGCGCTGACACGCGGACCCGGCTGGGACGTGTACAGCCACGGCGGGCGCAAAAACACCGGGCTGGACGCGGTGGCCTGGGCCAGCGAAATGGCGCTGCGCGGCGCAGGCGAGATCTTGCTGACCAGCATGGACCGCGACGGCACCAAGGCCGGCTTCGACCTGGCGTTGACGCGCGCTGTCAGCGACGCCGTCAGCGTACCGGTGATTGCCTCTGGCGGCGTCGGCAACCTCGATCACCTGGCTGACGGCATCCAGATCGGCGGCGCCGACGCCGTGCTGGCCGCCAGCATCTTCCATTACGGCGAATACACGGTGCAGCAGGCCAAGGCCCACATGGCGGCACGCGGCATTCCTGTCCGTTTGTAGTTTCAGGCCTTTTGGGCCTCCAGCCCCCGTGTGGCGGGCGAAAGCAGCTATAAATTTGGTAGCGGGCGCGCACGAACGAGGGTCTGCCTCCCCATTCAGCCAGGGCCGCGGGTCCGGCTTTGCTGGCCCGCAGGCGCAGCGCCCCCGCGGGGGGCAGAGAGCTACGCGTAGCGAGCGAACGTGGGGGCCTTTATTTCACGGACAATAGAACGATGAAATGGTTAGACGACATCCGATGGGACGACAAGGGCCTGATCCCGGTGATCGCGCAGGAAGCCGCCAGCGGCGACGTGCTGATGTTTGCCTGGATGAACCGCGAGGCCCTGCAGAAAACCGCCGAACTCGGCCAGGCCGTGTATTACAGCCGCTCGCGCGGAAGGCTGTGGCACAAGGGCGAAGAGTCCGGCCACCTGCAGACGGTCCATGAAATCCGCTTGGATTGCGACAACGACGTGATTCTCTTGAGAGTCACCCAGCTTGGGCATGTGCCGGGCATTGCCTGCCACACCGGCCGCCACAGTTGTTTTTTCAGCCTGTACCGGGACGGCCAGTGGGTGGTCACCGAGCCGGTCTTGAAAGACCCGACCCACATCTACAAATAGAGCCATGACTTCCAACGATTCCCTGCAGCGCCTGGCGCGCATCATCGAAAGCCGTAAACCGGCCCAGGGCGGCGACCCCGACACCAGCTACGTCGCGCGCCTGCTGCACAAGGGTCCCGACGCCTTCCTGAAAAAGATCGGCGAGGAAGCCACCGAAACCGTGATGGCGGCCAAGGACATCGACCACGCTGGCGCAACACCTGAGCTCCATGCCAAACTGGTCGGCGAAGTGGCCGACCTGTGGTTTCACAGCCTGATTGCGCTGGCTCACTACGGCCTGTCGCCGGCTGACGTGATTGCCGAGCTCGAGCGCCGCGAGGGCACCAGCGGCATCGAGGAAAAAGCCCTGCGCAAGGCGCAGGACCG
>JAZKGR010000024.1:0-5135 GCA_040385775.1 Pseudomonadota bacterium | reverse complement strand
GACCAGTCGGCCGGTTGCAGCGCCATGCCCAGCGAAAAAGTCAGGCTGTCACCGGCCCGGCTCTGCCAGGCGCGGCCCATGCGGCCACGGCCGGCGCTCTGTTGTTCGGCCACCAGCAGCACGGCTTCGGCAGCAGCCGGGCCGGCCGCACGGAAGCGCCGCATCAGCTCGGTGTTGGTCGAATCAATGGTGGGCAGCACCTCGACCGTGAAGCCGGGCAGCACCGGCGCCACCGCTTCCCAGATGGCTTCGGCAGGCCAGCGAATCGGGGGGGTGGAGGGCGTGCTCATGGTGGCGGTGTGATGGGGTTCGACCTCTACTCTGTCATCCCGGACTCGATCCGGGATCCATGACCGCGAACAGTTTGCGTCGCTCAAGCCGGGTCCATGGATTGCGGGTCAGGCCCGCCATGACAAATGTGGGCTTGCTCAGGTCTTTTTGTTCTTGGAGGGCTCGCCGGATTTGCCGGATTTTTTGAGAACCTTCTTGAGCTCTTTCCTGAACTCTTTCTTCGGCTTCACGGCCTTGTCAGCCTTGGCGGCTTTCTTTTTTTCCTTGGCCTTCTTCGCTTTTCTGGATTTCTTGCCAGGCTCGTCGTCCTTGGGTGCCAGCAGCGTGCCACGGCAGTTTTTGGCGCCGCACCAGCACGGGTATTCGGCCAGCAGCTTTTTGGTATAGGGCGCGTCGATGATCAGGCCGTAGTCGTAAAACAGTTCCTGGCCGGCCGGAATGTTGCGCAGCGCCTTGATGAAGACACGGCCGTCCTGTTCGTCGGCTTCGCAGTTGGGCTTGCAGCTGTGGTTGATCCAGCGCGAGGAGTTACCGCCGTACTTGGCGTCGATCACATGGTTTTTGTCGATGTGGAAGTAGAAGGTGTGGTTGGCGTCCTTCGGGTCGTGCGGATGCCGGCGCAGCGCTTCTTTCCAGTTGATGATTTCGCCGATGTACTCGATCAGGGTCTCGCCCTCGGCAAGGTCCTGGACCGCAAAAACCCCCTTGCCGTGCACGCCCGAAGTGCGGGTCTGGATGCGGCGGCCCGGGGCTGAAGCGGGGCCGGCGGAAGGGGCGCTGGAGGGGCTGGAAGAAGGGGACAAGACCTGAGTTTTTGACACGACGGGATTTTTTGGTATGGTTAATTCATGCATGTGCGCGCCCGTGCGGGTGCGCGCGTGCGTACGCGCGAAGCCCGTATTGTAGTGATGCGCACCTGTGACCCATGACCGCCCAACGATGTTCAACCGCAGAAACCTGATTCAGTCCCTGGCCGTGCTGGCCGCCCCCGGTGTGGCTGCGCGGGCCTGGGCGCGGGCGTCAAACAGCCCCCTGCCCCAGATCGGCAGCACGCTGGCGCTGCCTGCCTTGAGCCTGCTGGACGGGCGTGCCTGGACCCCCGCTGCGGCAGGCGGCAAGACGCTTGTGGTGTACTGGTGGGCGAGCTGGTGCCCTTTTTGTGCCGTGCAGTCGCCCCATATCGAGGCCTTGTGGCGGGCCCACCAGGCCAAGGGGCTGGAGGTGCTGGGCCTGTCGATTGACAGCAAGCCCGAGGCGGCCGCCGCCTATATGAAGAACAAGGGCTACAGCTTTCCTGCGGGCATGTTGACGCCCGCAGTGGCCAAAGTAATGCCCAAGCCGGCCGGCCTGCCGGTGGTGGTGGTGCTCAAGGTCGCGCGCAACGGGCGCAGCGGCAAAGTCGTATTTGCAGAAGCCGGGGAAATGTTCCCCGAAGATGTTGAAGGTTTGAAGAAGTACATATGAAAACCCTTGTGATTGCAGAAAAGCCCTCGGTGGCGCAGGACATCGTCCGCGCCATCACGCCGACGGCGGGCAAGTTTGAAAAACACGACGAATATTTCGAGAGCGACGAGTGGCTGATCACGTCTGCTGTGGGCCACCTGGTCGAGATCCAGGCGCCGGAAGAGTTTGACGTCAAGCGCGGCAAGTGGAGCTTTGCCAACCTGCCGGTGATCCCGCCCTACTTCGATTTGAAGCCGATGGACAAGACCAAGACGCGGCTCAATGCCATCGTCAAGCTGACCAAACGCAAGGACGTGGGCGCGCTGGTCAACGCCTGTGACGCGGGCCGCGAAGGCGAGCTGATCTTCCGCCTGATCCAGCAGTACGCCAAGAGCAAACACCCGGTCAAGCGCCTGTGGCTGCAGTCGATGACGCCGGCGGCGATCCGCGACGGCTTCGACAGCCTGCGCACCGAAAAACAGATGCAGGGCCTGGCCGACGCGGCGCGTTCGCGCTCTGAAGCCGACTGGATGGTGGGCATCAACGGCACACGCGCCATGACGGCCTTCAACTCGCGCGATGGCGGCTTCTTTTTGACGACCGTGGGCCGGGTGCAGACGCCCACGCTGTCGGTGGTGGTCGAGCGCGAGGAAAAAATCCGCAAGTTCGTGAGCCGCGACTACTGGGAAATCCACGCCTCTTTCCTGGCCGAGGCCGGCGAGTACCCGGCCAAGTGGTTTGACCCGAAGTGGAAGAAGGCCGCGGCCAATGCCGACAACGCCGAGCCCGATGCCGAGCTTCGGGCCGACCGCGTCTGGTCCGAGCGCGAGGCGCTGGCGATTGCCGAAGCCGTGCGCGGCAAGGCCGCCACCGTCACCGAAGAAAGCAAACCGTCCACCACCGCGTCCGGCCTGCTGTTTGATTTGACCTCCCTACAGCGCGAGGCCAACGGCAAGTTCGGCTTCTCGGCCAAGACCACGCTGTCGATTGCGCAAAGCTTGTACGAGCGCCACAAGGCCCTGACCTACCCGCGTACCGATTCGCGCGCGCTGCCCGAAGATTATTTACCGGTGGTCAAGCAGACCTTTGAAATGCTGGCCGCGAGCCCCATGAAACACCTGGCGCCGCATGCAGCAACGGCGCTCAAGGGCAACTACATCAAGCCCAGCAAACGCATTTTTGACAACGCCAAGGTCAGCGATCACTTTGCGATCATCCCGACATTGCAGGCGCCCAGCGGCCTGAGCGACGCCGAACAAAAACTCTACGACCTGGTGGTGCGCCGCTTCATGGCGGTGTTTTTCCCGAGCGCCGAATACCTGGTCACCACGCGGATTTCGCAGGCCGTCGGCCACAGCTTCAAGACCGAGGGCAAGGTGCTGGTCAAGCCGGGCTGGTTGGCGATTTACGGCAAGGAAGCCGAAGACGAAAATACCGACGAGAAAGACAGCAAGACCCTGGTCGCCGTGAAACCCGGCGAGATGGTGCGCGCCGAAGTCTGCGAGGCCAAGGGCCTGAAGACGCGGCCGCCGGCGCGTTATTCGGAAGCGACACTGCTGGGCGCGATGGAAGGCGCGGGCAAGACGATTGACGACGATGAGCTGCGTGAAGCCATGCAGGAAAAAGGCCTGGGCACACCGGCCACACGCGCCGCGACCATCGAGGGCCTGATCAACGAGAAATACATGCTGCGCGAAGGCCGCGAACTGATTCCGACCGCCAAGGCCTTCCAGCTCATGACCCTGCTGCGCGGCCTCGGCGTGGAAGAACTCTCGCGTGCCGACCTGACGGGCGACTGGGAGTACAAACTCGCGCAGATGGAAAAAGGCAACCTGAGCCGCGAAACCTTCATGGCCGAGATAGCCGACATGACCAAAAACCTGGTCAGCAAGGCCAAGGGTTATGACAAGGACACCATCCCCGGCGACTATGCGACGCTCTCCGCGCCCTGCCCCAACTGCGGCGGCGTGATCAAGGAAAACTACCGCCGCTACACCTGCACTGGAAAAAAAGGCGATGACGGCTGCGGTTTTTCCTTCGGCAAGACGCCGGCCGGACGCACTTTCGAGGTGGCCGAGGTCGAGCAGTTTTTGCGCGACAAAAAAATCGGCCCGCTCGAAGGTTTCCGCTCCAAAGCCGGCTGGCCCTTTACCGCAGAGATGGTCATCAAGTTCGACGAAGAGACGAAAAACTACAAACTCGAGTTTGACTTCGGCGATGACAAGGCCGGCGAAACCGGCGAGATCATCGACTTCAGCGGCCAGCAGTCGCTGGGCGCCTGCCCCAAATGCGGCGCCGGCGTGTTTGAACACGGCAAGAATTATGTCTGCGAAAAATCGGTGCCGACGAACGCCCAGCCGACACCGAGCTGCGACTTCAAGACCGGCCAGGTGATCCTGCAGCAGCCGGTCGAGCGCGAGCAGATGGTCAAGCTGCTGACCAGCGGCAAAACCGATTTGCTCGACAAGTTTGTTTCCATGCGCACACGCCGGCCCTTCAAGGCCATGCTGGCTTGGGACGCTGAAGCCGGCAAGGTCAACTTCGAATTTGCGCCGTCCAAGTTCCCGCCGCGCAAAACCGCCGGCCCGCCGCGCACCGGCACGGTGAAAACGCCGTTCGGTAAAACCGTGGCGACGAAGGGCGCAGCCCCAGCCGCGAAGAAGGTGGCAGCGAAAAAAGTCGCCGCCAAGAAAACACCGGCCGCCAAAGTTGCCAAACCGAAAGTGGCGCGCGTGGCCAAACCGGGCAGCGGCCTGAAGCCCAGCGAGGCGCTGGCCGCCGTCATTGGTTCAGAACCCGTGGCGCGCACCCAGGTCATCAAAAAACTCTGGGACTACATCAAGGCCGAAGGCCTGCAGGACGCGGCCAACAAGCGCGCCATCAATGCCGATGCCAAGCTGCTGGCGGTGTTTGGCAAACCGCAGGTGACGATGTTTGAATTGGCGGGGATTGTTGGCAAGCATCTGACGGCGGAATAGGCGCTCAGGCCGCTTGGGCCGTGTCTGTCAAAGTCCCGAATAATCCGTGGGCGGCGGTGTGCCGGCAAGCCGGGTCTCGCCCCGGCGGGCGAGGCACTTTTCTTTGCGTCGCCAAAGAAAAGTACCCAAAAGAAAGGCGACCCGATGGTCTGGGTCCCCTTCGCTGGCGCTCAGGGGCAACCTGCGGTGCTCGCCGAAAACGGGGTCGAGCTCGAACTCGCCTTCGGCTCAGACAATCGCTCGCCCTGATCCGTTTTCGGCTGCGCTCCTCGGCCCAGCCCGACGGGTGGGGCAATGGGGTGCCAAGTTTCCGCTTGTCATCCCGGACTTGATCCGGGATCCATGTTTGCTTACTCGTGCCTTGAGGTTTGCCAACAAGCCGGGGGTTGCCCGGCGGCAACTTACTTTCTTTTTGCGTCGCCA
>JAZKGR010000023.1:0-14034 GCA_040385775.1 Pseudomonadota bacterium | reverse complement strand
CCGGGTCGGTCATGATGGTCGCCGGGTTGCTGTTGATCAGGATGACCTTGTAGCCTTCCTCACGCAGCGCCTTGCAGGCCTGCACGCCGGAGTAGTCGAACTCGCAGGCCTGGCCGATGATGATGGGACCGGCGCCTATGATCAGGACGCTTTTGATGTCTGTGCGTTTAGGCATTCTTGTGTTGCTCCATCAGTGCCGTGAAGCGGTCAAACAAATACGAAATGTCGTGCGGGCCGGGCGAGGCTTCCGGGTGGCCCTGGAAGCAGAAGGCCGGCTTGTCGGTGCGGGCCAGGCCCTGCAAGGTGCCGTCGAACAGGCTGATGTGTGTGGGACGCAGATTCGCCGGCAGCGTTTTTTCGTCCACCGCAAAGCCGTGGTTCTGGCTGGTGATGCTGACGCGGCCGTTGTCCAGGTCTTTCACCGGGTGGTTGGCGCCGTGGTGGCCAAACTTCATCTTGAAGGTTTTTGCGCCGCTGGCCAGCGCCATGATCTGGTGGCCCAGGCAAATGCCGAAGGTCGGGATGCCGGTCTCGATCAATTCGCGCACCGCGGCAATGGCGTAGTCGCAGGGCTGCGGATCACCGGGGCCGTTGGCCAGGAAGATACCATCGGGCTTGAGCTTGAGCACATCGGCCGCCGGCGTCTGTGCCGGTACCACCGTGATGCGCGCACCGCGCTCGGCCATCATGCGCAGGATGTTTTTCTTCACGCCGTAGTCAAACGCCACCACATGGAACTTCGGCGTGATCTGCACGCCGTAACCGGCGCCCAGTTTCCACTCGGTCTGGGTCCATTCGTAGGTTTGCTTGACCGAAACGACCTTGGCCAGGTCGAGACCCGCCATGCTGGGCGCGGCCTTGGCCGCAGCGATGGCCTTGTCTTTGGCACCCTGGGTAATTCCTTCGCCCGCGGCCAGCGCCAGGATGCAACCGTTTTGCGCACCCTGCGTGCGCAGGTGGCGCGTCAGCTGGCGCGTGTCGATGCCCGCAATAGCCACGGTGTTTTCCTTGACCAGGTACTCGGTCAGGGTCATGTCCATGCGGAAATTGGAGGCCAGCAGCGGCAGGTCCTTGATGATCAGGCCGGCAGCGTGGACTTTTTCAGCTTCGACGTCTTCGGCATTGATGCCGTAGTTGCCGATGTGCGGGTAGGTCAGCGTGACGATTTGCTGGCAATAACTCGGGTCGGTCAGGATTTCCTGGTAGCCGGTCATGGCGGTGTTGAACACCACCTCACCGACGGTGGAGCCTGGGGCCCCGATGGAATTGCCGAGGAAGACGGTGCCGTCTGCGAGCGCCAGGATGGCGTGCGGGCTTCTTCCTGATTTTCCCTGTAGAGACAAAAGCACTGGGTTCTCCGGATGGGTTACGGTTCGCCCAAGCGTGCACAAGAAACGTCTCGGTAAGACTCTTGCGGGTTGCTTTTGTGAGGGGGTTGGCTTGGTATGCGCTGGGCGAAGCTGTGTTTTGAAAAGCCCTTGATTATAGCTTGAGGATGACGTGACTCTTTATGCGTTTATCGCATGTGCTCCTGTGCAGACCCCCGTTACACCTCTCAGGGCCGGGGGACGGCCAGCGAACTCGCGTACAGGCAAATCGCCGCCGCGGCAGCCACATTGAGCGACTCTTCCCCGCCCGGCTGGTCGATGCGGACCTTGAGGGTTGCGCGGGCCGTCAGTGCCTCGCCTACGCCCTGCCCTTCGTGACCCATGGCCCACGCGCAGGGCATGGGCAGGACCTGCTGGTGCAGGAATTCGCCGTGGTGGGAACTGGTGACCAGCACGGGCACCGTCAGCGCATCAAGGTCTTCCGGCGCCAGCCCTTCGAGCAGCTGCAGCGCAAAATGTGCGCCCATGCCGGCGCGCAATACCTTGGGCGACCACAAGGCCGCCGTGCCCTTGAGCGCCAGCACCTGGCTGAAACCGAAGGCGGCTGCGCTGCGCAGCATGGAGCCGACGTTGCCGGCATCCTGCACGCGATCCAGAATCAAGGAGGCCGCGCCCGGCGCCAAGGCCGGCGGCGGCGGCAAGTCCAGCAAAAAACCCATGCGCGCCGGCGATTCGAGACTGCTGATGTCGGCCATCAGCGGATCCGGGATCACTATGGTTTTAATAGCAGCCTGGGTCCATTCAGCGGGGGCTGAAGGCCAAAAAGACTCACAAAATACTGCGATGGCGGGTCTCAGGCCACGGGCGAGTGCTGCGCGGCACAAATGATCACCTTCGAGCCAGACCCTTCCCTGCTTTCGGTAGGCCGTGTTGTCCTGCGACAGCCTGCGCAGGTCCTTGAGCAAGGCGTTGTCGCGGGACGTGACCAGCACCGGCGCGCCGGCGCTCAACGCAAGACCTCGGCGACGGGGCTGAAGGAGCGGCGGTGCTGGGGACAGGCGCCGTGCTCGCGCAGGGCCGCCAAATGCTCGGCCGTGCCGTAGCCCTTGTGGCCGGCAAAGCCGTATTGCGGGTACTCGAGGTGGAACTGCTCGCACCAGCGATCGCGGTGCACTTTGGCAAGGATGGATGCGGCGGAAATCGAAGGAATCCGGGCATCGCCCTTGACGATGGCTTCGGCGAGGATGCTCAGCGTCGGCAGGCGGTTGCCGTCCACCAGCACCTTGACGGGTTTCAGGCGCAAGCCTTCGACCGCACGCCGCATCGCCAGCATGGTGGCCTGCAGGATATTCAGGCTGTCGATTTCTTCCACCGTGGCCATGGCGATCGAGCAGCACAGCGCCTTGGCGCGGATTTCGTCATACAGCTTTTCGCGGCGCAATGCCGTCAGAACCTTGGAGTCGGCCAGGCCCTTGATCGGCTGCAGGTCGTCCAGGATCACCGCCGCGGCCACCACCGGGCCGGCCAGCGGCCCGCGGCCGGCCTCGTCCACACCGGCCCAGAGGCCGGGCGTGTCCCAGGAGAGCATGACCTGTTCAGCCTGCAAGAATGTTCTGGATCGCATCGGTGGCTATTTTCGCGGTATCGCGCTGCAATTCCTCATGCAGCTTTGTAAATCGTTGTTCAAGAGCGCGGATTTTTTCAGGTGCCGCGATTTTCGCATCCAGCCACTCCAAAACACCCGTGGCCAGGGCTTGCGGCGTGGCGGCGTCCTGCAGCAGTTCGGGCACCACAAAATCGCGGCACAGGATGTTGGGCAGGCCGACCCAGGGCTGCAGTTTCTTGCGGCGCATGATCTGCCAGGACAGCCAGTTCATGTTGTAGGCGATCACCATGGGGCGTTTGTACAAGGCCGCTTCCAGCGTCGCCGTGCCGCTGGCAATCAGCGTCACATCGCAGGCGGCCAGCACACTGTGGGACTGCCCGGACACAATCTGCACATGGCCCAGCATGCCGGCGGACTGGGCGGCCTGCTCGACCTGGGCCCGCAACGCAGGAACTGCAGGTACTACTATTTTTATAGCGGGATGCGCCCGCTTTACAAGGGCTGCAGCCTGAAAGAACCGGCAAGCCAGGTACTGGATTTCAGAACCCCGGCTGCCCGGCAACAGCGCCAGCACAAGGTCGTCAGACTGCAAGCCAAGTGCCTGGCGCGCACCTGCTTTGTCAGCCTGCAGGGGAATCACGCTGGCCAGCGGATGGCCGACATAGGTGGCCGCAATGCCATGTTTTGCCAGCAACGCCGGTTCAAAAGGAAAAATGCACAGGACATGGTCCACGCTGCGCCGGATTTTTTCGACCCGGTCAGCCCGCCAGGCCCAGACCGAGGGGCTCACGAAATGAACCGTTTTGATACCGGCCGCCTTGAGGTCGGCCTCGAGGTCAAGGTTGAAATCGGGCGCATCGACGCCGATGAACACGTCGGGCCGGTGGTCCAGCAGTTTCCGGCGGAGTTGCTTGCGAATGCCGACGATCTCGCGGTAGTGCCGCAGCACCTCGACATAACCGCGCACCGCCAGCTTCTCGCTGGGCCACCACGCCTGGAAGCCGTGCCGCGTCATTTGCGCGCCGCCGATACCCCCGGCCGTCAGATCCGGCCAACGCGCGCAAAATCCATCGAGCAACAGGCCGGCGAGCAGGTCGCCTGAGGTTTCACCGGCCACCATGGCGAACGCAGGGGCGTGAGGGGTACCAGCTGCTCCACGGGCCGGCAGAGAGCTTGGCGTATCGGGCATGAACGCCTAACGCACGATGCCGCGCTGCGGCGAAGTGCCTTCCAGAAAGCCCAGCATCATCTGCACATCGGGCTGCGCCTCTGGATACAGGGCCGTCAGCGTGGCAATACGCGCCCTCGCCTGCTCCAGTGTCAGGTCGTCGCGGTACAGCGCCTTGTGCATGCCTTTGACGGCGGCGATCCGCTCAGCGGAAAAACCGCGGCGGCGCAGGCCTTCGAAGTTCATCGAGCGGGCCGCGGCGGGCTGGCCCTGGCTCATGACAAAAGGCGGCAGGTCGGCAAACAACAGCGAACACATGGCCGTCATGCTGTGCGCTCCAAGCCGCACAAACTGGTGCACCACAGTGAAACCGCCGAGGATCACCCAGTCGCCCACATGCACATGACCGGCCAGCTGCGAGTTGTTGGCGAAGATCGTGTGGTTGCCGACATCGCAGTCATGCGCCAGGTGCACATAAGCCATGAGCCAGTTGTCGTTGCCCACACGTGTCACGCCGGTGTCGCCGGGTGAGCCAATGTTGAAGGTGCAGAACTCGCGCACCGTGTTGCGGTCGCCAATCACCAGTTCGCAGGGTTCGCCCGCGTATTTCTTGTCCTGCGGGATCGCGCCCAGGGAGTTGAACTGAAAAATGCGGTTGTCGCGCCCAATCGTGGTGTGCCCCTCGATCACGCAATGTGCGCCTACCGTGGTACCCGCACCAATGCGCACATGCGGGCCGATCACCGTGTAGGGACCGACGCTGACGCTGCTGTCCAGTTGGGCGGCGGGGTCAACCAGTGCGGTGGAATGAATGCCTGTCACGAGCGCTTTCGCTGGCTGGATCAGGCGATGGTGCGCATGGTGCACATCAGTTCGGCCTCGCAGGCCATGTTGTCGCCCACGCGGGCCACGCCCTTGAACTTGAACACGCCGGCCTTGAGCCGCTCCAGCGTCACGTCCATGATCAGCTGGTCGCCCGGCTCCACCGGCCGCTTGAAGCGCGCGCCGTCAATACCAGCAAAGTAATACACCGTCTTGTCGTCGGGCGTGATGCCCTGCATGTCAAAAGCCAGCAGGGCTGCGGCCTGCGCCATGGCCTCGAGCATCAACACGCCGGGCATCACCGGCCGGTGCGGAAAATGGCCGGTAAAAAACGGCTCGTTCATGGTCACGTTTTTCAGGGCCTTGATGCGTTTGCCCTTCTCGAGTTCGAGCACGCGGTCCACCAGCAGGAAGGGGTAGCGGTGCGGCAACTGCTTGAGGATTTGGTGGATGTCCATCATGATTTTTCTGGGTTCTTTCGAGAAGCGGTATCGGGGGTCTGCTCCAGCACCTTGAGGCGTTCACGCAAACTGTGAAGCTGTTTGAGTGTGGCGGCATTTTTTTCCCAGCTCGCATTGTCGTCGATGGGAAACAGCCCGGTGTAATGCCCCGGCTTGCGGATGGACCGCGTGACCACAGAAGCCGCCGAGACATGCACATGATCGGCCAGACTCAAATGCCCCAGCACCACCGCGCCGCCGCCCACGGTGCAGTGCGCGCCTATGGTGGCGCTGCCGGCCACGCCGACGCAGCCGGCCAGCGCCGAATGCCGGCCGATGTGCACGTTGTGGCCGATCTGGATCAGGTTGTCGAGCTTGACGCCGTCCTCAATCACGGTGTCCTGCAGTGCGCCGCGGTCAATGCAGGTGTTGGCGCCGATCTCCACATCGTTGCCGATACGCACCGCGCCGAGCTGCTCAATTTTGACCCAGACGCCCTCATGCGGCGCAAAGCCGAAACCGTCGGCGCCGATGACCGCGCCAGGATGAACGATGCAGCGTTCGCCGATCACGCAGCCGTCATTGACCGTCACCCGTGAAGACATCCGTGTTTCCTTGCCGATTCGTACATCATCGCCGATCACGCCGTGCGCACCAATGTGCACATTTGCACCCAACACCGCACGCGCCCCGATGCAGGCAAACGGCCCGACAACAACCCCAGGTGAAAGCTCGGCCAAAGGATCAATGACGGCACTGGGATGAATTCCAGCACGGCCGGGTTGCTCGTGTCGTTTTTTCCAAAGCTGGGTGATGCGCGCGAAATAGAGATAGGGGTCGCCAACGACGATACAGGCACCGCGCCGGGTCGCCGCCTGCTCCGCCTGGGGACTCACCACGACGCAAGCTGCCGCCGACTGGCCAAGCTTGGCCTGGTACTTGATGTTGCTGAGGAAGCTGAGCTCGGCGGGGCCGGCAGATTCAAGCGGTGCAAGCCGCTCGATCAAGAGTTCCGGGTCACCGACCAGCCTGGCGTCAAACTCACCCGCCAGCGATGCGACGATATCCCCGAGTCTGAGCGTCACACCTGGCCTGTGATGAATGCTTATCTGGCGGCGTTGAGTGCCTTGATGACCTTGTCCGTGATGTCATGCTTGGGGCTGGCATAAACCGCCTCCTGCAGGACGAGGTCATATTTTTCGGTCTCGGCAACCGTTTTGACCACTTTGTTGGCACGCTCGATCACCTGTTGCAACTCTTCATTCTTGCGTGCATTGAGGTCTTCCTGGAATTCGCGCCGTTTGCGCTGGAAGTCCCGATCCTGGTCGACCAGTTGCTTCTGGCGGGTGGCGCGCTGGCTCTCAGACAGGGTGGGCGCTTCACGCTCAAACTTGTCCGCCAGGGTTTTAAGCTGGGTTCCCAAGTCGCCCAGTTCTTTTTCGCGCCTGCCGAATTCCTGCTCCAGCTTGGCCTGGGCCGCCTTGGCGCTGTTGGCCTCGCGGAAGATGCGGTCAATATTGACAATGCCGATCTTGAACTCCTGCGCACCCGCTGCGCAGGTGACCAGGGCCATCAGCGCGGCCAGAAATAACTTGGATGAAAAATACTTCATTAGAACGATGTACCAATTTGGAATTGCAATCTCTGGATTCTATCTGTTGGCCTCTTGCTCAGCGGATTGGCAATCGCCAGGCGCAAAGGCCCCAGCGGGGAAATCCAGCTGATGCCGATACCCACCGATGAACGCAGCTCACCCAGGTTGTACTTCTCATTTTCACCAAACACCTGGCCGGCGTCCACAAAGCCGAACAGCCTCAAGGTCCTGTCATTGCCAGCCCCTGGGAAAGGGGCCAGGATTTCGGCGTTCAGCGTGATCTTTTTGGGGCCGCCGACGCGTGAATTGTCTCGCGGGTCGATGGGTCCCAGCGTACCGGGTTCGAAGCCGCGCACCGACCCCAGGCCACCGGAGTAGGAATTCTTGAACACCGGGAAAGGCTGGCCGTTCAAGCCCTTGCCCCAACCGAATTCGCCGTTCAGGGCGATGGTGAACTGCTTGTTCAGCGGAATGTACTGCTGGACCTGGTAGTTGGCGCGCAGGAAACGGGCATCACCAGCAACACCCCAGTCCCCGTAGGCACGTTGGAAAGTGCCCTTGCTTGGCACCAGCGCGCTGTCCCTGTCGTCGCGCGACCAGCCCACCGTCAGCGGCACGGTGTTGCTCTTGGCGCCAAACGTGCGCGTGTAATCCTGGTACACAAAGGGGAGGACCGGGCCGGAAATATCGATCTGCTCAAGGCCAACACCGAAATAAACCGTATCGACCTCACTGAAAGGCACGCCGAAACGCACGCTGCCACCCGTCGTCTTGAGCGCGTAATCTCCGCCCTGACTGTCGTAGGGCCTGGTCGTGCGTGAGTAGACATCCAGGGTCCGCGATATGCCGTCATTGGTGAAGTAGGGGTCCACCGTGCTGAGCACAAACTGCCGGTTGAACTTGCCGGTATTGACCTCCAGGCCCAGATAGTTTCCGGTACCAAAAGCATTTTCCTGCTTGAAACCAAAAATAAACGACAGCTTTTCGGCACTGGAGAAGCCCGCGCCCAATTGCAGGTTGCCGGTGGGTTTCTCAACCACCGCCAGGTTCAGGTCCACCTGGTCGGGCGTACCCGGCACTTCCTGGGTATCGACGTTGACCTCGGTGAAGTAGCCCAGGCGGTCCACGCGATCGCGCGAGAGGCGGATCTTGTCGCCGTCATACCAGGAGGCCTCGAACTGGCGAAACTCCCGGCGAACAACTTCGTCGCGCGTGCGATTGTTGCCACTGATGTTGATGCGCCGCACATAGGCACGGCGCGAGGGATCGCCTTGCAGCACAAAGGCCACGCGGTTGTTGACCCGATCAATCTCGGGCTTGGCGTCGACCTTGGCAAAGGCAAAACCAAAGCTGCCGTAATACTCGGTAAATGCTTTGACGGTTTGAGCCACCAGGTCTGCGTTGTAGGCATCGCCGGGCTTGATGGTCACCAGCGACTTGAACTCTTCCTCACGCTCGAGGAAATTGCCCTCCAGCTTGACACCCGACACGGTGAAGCGTTCGCCTTCCGTGATATTGAGTGTGACGGAAATATCCTGCTTGTTCGGGGAAATGGCCACTTGGGTGGAATCGACCTTGAACTCGAGGTACCCGCGGGTCAGGTAGTAGGAGCGCAGGGTTTCGATATCGGCATTGAGCTTGGCGCGCGAATACTGGTCGGATTTGGTGTACCAGCTGAGCCAACCGCCGGTATTGAGGTCGAACAGCCCGCGCAGGGTGGACTCGCTGAAGGCCTTGTTCCCGACGACGCGGATTTCCTTGATTTTGGCGACATCGCCTTCAATCACGCTGAAAGTCACGTTGACGCGGTTGCGTTCGATTGGGGTGACGGTTGTCAGCACCTCGGCGCCGTACAGGCTGCGGTTGATGTACTGGCGCTTGAGCTCCTGCTCGGCGCGGTCCGCCAGGGCCTTGTCGAAAGGCCTGCCATCAGCCAGTCCGATATCGCGCAAGGCTTTTTTCAGCACATCCTTGTCGAATTCCTTGGCACCGACGAAGTCCACATCGGCCACGGTAGGCCGCTCCTCCACGATCACCACCAGCACATCGCCGCTGACTTCCAGGCGCACATCCTTGAACAGGCCCAGCCCGAACAGCGCGCGGATGGCGCTGGAGCCTTTCTCGTCGTTGTAAGTCTCGCCCACCCGGAACGGCAGCGACGCAAAAATGGTCCCAGGCTCCACACGCTGCAGGCCTTCAACCCGGATATCACGAACGGTGAAAGGATCCACGGCCCACGCTGCGTGCGCGATCAGAAAGCTGGCCACCATCGCGGATACGCTGCGGAGCTTGAATCGTTTGATTTGTTTTTGCATGAATAGTAAGGATTAACCCAAAAGCCGGGTGACATCGTTAAACAGGGCAACAGACATCATGCCCAGCAGGATGGCAACGCCACCGCGCTGCAACCGGTCCATCCAGGCGTCAGACACGCTCTTGCCGGTTATCGCCTCCCAAAGATAATACATCAGGTGCCCACCGTCCAGAACCGGCAGCGGCAGTAAATTGAGCACGCCCAGGCTGACGCTGATCAACGCCAGAAACAGGAGATAAGCACTCCAGCCAATGCTCGCCGACTTGCCGGCGTAATCGGCAATCGTCAGCGGACCGCTGAGATTTTTCAGGGAGGCCTCACCGATCAGCATCTTGCCCATCATCTTCAGCGTCAGCACCGATACCTCCCAGGTGCGCACCGCGCCGTTCCACAGACCGTCCAGCGGTCCGTAGCGCACCGTCACCATCGCAGGCGGCGTGCCCACATAGGCGCTGATACGGGCGATCGACTGTCCGCCCTCCTCCCGGGTCTCCGGCGTGACCGGCAGTTGCAGGAGTTGCCCGCCCCGCAGGATCTGCCAGCTCTGGGCGCCTTTGCTGTTGCGTATGGTTTCGCGCAGTTGCTGGCCGTCGACGATGGCCCGATCGCCGATGCGCTGCACCACATCATCAGCGCGCAAGCCGGCTTTTTCTGCGGCACCGCCGGGCATGACCTCGCCGATCACTGCCTGCGTCCAGGGACCCAGGATGCCGATTTTCCTGAACAATTGGGCATCGGCATCGGCCGCATTGAGCTGCCCCAGCGGCAAGAGCACGCTGCGGGTCGCCCCGACATTGGCGCCAGCGGACTCGCCCACACCGTCGGTCACTTCCAGGCGGACGTCGCGCCCACCCAGGGCCGCGCGGGTCAGGCGCCAGCGCA
The DNA here is from genome assembly GCA_040385775.1 of Pseudomonadota bacterium. Classification (GTDB taxonomy): domain Bacteria; phylum Pseudomonadota; class Gammaproteobacteria; order Burkholderiales; family Burkholderiaceae_C; genus Polaromonas. The sequence continues at coordinate 3,880 of JAZKGR010000023.1, read as the reverse complement.
GGTCTTCGAAGGATCGCACCTCGTCCATGGTTTCGCCATCAAAGCCTGCCCGCTGGACACGTTCGCCACCGCGCAATCCCGCCTTGTCGGCAATCGAGCCGGCGACCGGACTGGCCAGGATGGGCTGTGGCTCCTGCATGCCGCTCCAGTTGACGACGGCGTACAGCACGATGGCCAGCAGCAGGTTGGCAGCCGGTCCGGCCGCCACAATCGCCGCGCGTGCGCCCAGCGGACGGTTGTTGAACGCCAGATGACGCTCCGCCGGATCGACCGGACCTTCACGCTCGTCCAGCATCTTGACGTAGCCACCCAGCGGCAGCATGCCTATGGAAAACTCCGTCGGCCGGTTCTTGAGGCGCCAGGTGTAGATCGGCTTGCCGAAGCCTACCGAAAATTTCAGCACCTTGACACCGCAAGCAACCGCCACGCGGTAGTGGCCGTACTCGTGGATGGCGATCAGGATGCCCAGCGCAACAACAAAAGCGACCAAGGTCAGCATGGCAATACTCCGTTCAGGTGATCAGGTGGCCAGCTTGGCAGCCAGACCTGTCGCTATCGCGCGCGACCGCTCGTCCAGCGCCAGAAGATCACCGATACCGCGAATGCCGGGCGCAGAAACTGCATCCAGCGTCGCGCGGTTCACAGTGTGAATCTGGTCAAAGCGTATCCGCTTTTCGAGAAATGCGGCGACCGCCACCTCATTGGCCGCATTGAGCACCGCGGTGGTGCCTGCGGGCCCTCCAAGCACCTCCCACGCCAGCGGCAAGCCCGGAAACAGCGCGTCGTCCGGCTCCGAGAAAGTCATGGTGGCCAGTGCCCGGAAATCGAGCGCCTGGGCGCCCGAGCTGATGCGTCCCGGCCAGGCCAGCCCATAGGCAATCGGCACCCGCATGTCGGGCGTGCCGAGTTGGGCCACCACCGAGGTGTCACGGTACTGCACCATCGAATGGATGATGCTCTGCGGATGGATCACCACTTCGATCTGCGCCGGTGCCAGCCCGAACAGGTAACGCGCTTCGATCACTTCCAGCGCCTTGTTCATCATGGTGGCCGAATCCACCGATATTTTCCGCCCCATGACCCAGTTGGGATGGGCGCAGGCCTCTTCCGGCGTGACGTCGCGCAGGCTTGCCGGCGCGCGGGTACGGAACGGGCCTCCGGAAGCGGTCAGGATGATCTTGTCGATACGTTCGGTCCAGACTGCCGGGTCTTCGGGCAGGGACTGGAAAATCGCCGAGTGTTCGCTGTCGATGGGTAGCAACTGGGCGCCGCCTTCGCGCACGGCCTGCATGAACACCTCGCCGCCGACCACCAGCGCCTCCTTGTTGGCCAGCAGCAACCGTTTGCCCGCACGTGCAGCCGCCATGCAGGCGCCCAGGCCTGCAGCGCCGACGATGGCCGCCATGACGGCGTCGACGCGCTCGTCGGATGCTATGGTTTCGAGAGCATCTTCCCCAAGCAGGACGTGGGTCGAAAGCCCATTTGCCTTCAATTTTTCGGCGAGATCGCGGCCGTGCGCTGAACTGGCCATCACAGCGTAAGTGGGCCGAAAACGCAAACACTGCGCCAGCATCAGTTCGGTTTGCGTGGACGCGCTGAGGGCGAATACCTCGAAGCGATCAGGATGGCCGGCAATGACGTCCAGTGTGTTGACGCCGACCGAGCCGGTCGAGCCCAAAACGGTAACGCGCTGCTTCTGCAATGTCATGGAAGTGGGTCAGACGGACACGAGCATCAGGGCCAGCGGCAGCACGGGCACCAGCGCATCGACCCGGTCCAGCACGCCGCCATGGCCGGGCAGCAGGCCGCTGGAATCCTTGGCGCCGGCGCTGCGCTTGACCAAAGACTCGACCAGGTCGCCGACCACACTGAACGCAGCCAGGAAAATCATGGCCAGCAGGGTCAGCGGCAAGCCGTATAACGCGGCCAGACGCGCATAAAAACTGTTCCCGGTGGTGTCCAGCACCACCCAAACGATACACAGCACCAGCACGCCCAGCATGCCTCCCCAGACGCCCTCCCAGCTCTTGCCCGGGCTGATCGCCGGTGCCAGCTTGCCCTTGCTGAAGCGACCGCCCAAACCCTTGCCGGCGAAGTAGGCGCCGATATCGGCGACCCACACCAGCAGCAGCAGCGACAGCAGGAATTCGATGCCCATGAAGCGCGCCTGCGCCACCGCCAGCCAGGCCAGCCACAGCGCGAGTACGCCCACCACCAGCCGCACAGCACGCGGAATGCGCGGCCAGCCGGCCACGCCGCCACGCAGCAACCAGGCGCCGACCAGCACCCAGGCCGCGCCGGCCAGACGCCACAGCAGCGGCAAAGGCTGCTCCAGCATGCCCAGGTCCCAGGCCATCGCACACAACACAACGCAGGCAAAACCTGCTCCCAGAGAGGCGATCGGCCCGTACCCGTTGAGCCGGCCCCATTCCCAGGCGCCGGCCGAAATCAGCACCACGGCGAGCGCACAAAAGGGAATCGCCGTGGGATAAAAAAGCGCTGGCAACAGGATGGCGAGCAGCACGATGGCGGTAATCACGCGTTGCTTGAGCATCAGGCGGCTTTCACGGTGGAGGATGGGGTGCCGGGCGCCAGCTGGCCGGAGGTCTTGCCGAAGCGCCGCTCGCGGCTGGCATACACCGCGATTGCTTCATCCAGCGCGGCATCATCGAAATCAGGCCAGAGCTTGTCCGAGAAATGCAGCTCCGAATACGCCGCCTGCCAGAGCAGGAAATTGCTGATGCGCAGTTCGCCGCCGGTGCGTATCACCAGGTCAGGGTCTGGCACATGGGCCAGCGCCAGCGCGCGATCCAGCGCCATCTCGGTGATCTCGTGGCCGCCGGCGGCCAGCTTGCGCGCGGCCTGGGCAATGTCCCAACGTCCACCGTAGTTGAAACACACGTTGAGAATCAGCCGGTTGTTCTCTGCGGTCGCCTCTTCGGCTTGGGCGAGCCCGGCCCGGACCTTGTCGGAAAGCTGCTGGCGCTCCCCCACAAAATGCAGTTGCACACCGTTGGCTTTGAGCGACGGCACCTCGCGCGCCAGCGACAACGCCAGCAGCTCCATCAGGCCTGAGACTTCCTCGGCGGGGCGGTTCCAGTTTTCAGATGAAAAAGCAAACACGGTCAGGACGCCGATGCCGCGCGCCATACAGGCCTTGACACAGCGGCTCAGCGCTCCCACGCCCTGCTGATGGCCCGCAACGCGTGGCAGGAAACGCTTGGTCGCCCAGCGGCCATTGCCGTCCATGACGATGGCAAGGTGGTGGGGAACCGGTGAGGGGCTGGAGGTGGCCATGTCAGCAATCAACGCAGGGACGCTGATCAGACCGCCATGATGTCTTGTTCCTTGGCGGCGACCAGTTTGTCAACATCCGCAATGAAACGATCGGTGGACTTTTGCACGTCGTCATGGGCACGGCGCTCGTCGTCTTCCGAGGCCAGCTTTTCCTTGACAAGTTTCTTGACACCGTCATTGGCGTCACGGCGCAGGTTGCGGATCGCGACCTTGGCGTGTTCGCCCTCGCCGCGCACCACCTTGGTCAGCTCCTTGCGGCGCTCTTCGGTCATGGCCGGCATGGGCACGCGGATCAGGTCGCCCTGGGTGGCAGGGTTGAGGCCGAGGTCGGAATCGCGAATGGCTTTTTCGATCTTGGCACCCATGCCTTTTTCCCACGGCGAGACACTGATGGTGCGAGCGTCGAGCAGCGAGACGTTGGCCACCTGGCTGATCGGAACCATGGCGCCGTAATAGTCCACCTGCACGGTGTCGAGCAGGCCGGGGTTGGCGCGGCCTGTGCGGATCTTGGTCAGCGCCTGCTTGAAAGACTCCAGCGACTGCTGCATTTTCTGTTCGGTGCTGCTCTTGATATCAACAATGC
>JAZKGR010000022.1:0-4878 GCA_040385775.1 Pseudomonadota bacterium | reverse complement strand
ACCCGGCTGCCATCTGGACCATCTTCATCTGCTCGATCTGGCCCATGATCATCAACACCGCCGTCGGCGTGCAGCGCGTCCCGCAGGACTACATGAACGTGGCGCGCGTGCTCAACCTCAGCGAATGGAAGATCGTCACCAAGATCCTGTTCCCGGCCGTGCTGCCCTACATGCTGACCGGCGTGCGCCTGAGCGTGGGCACCGCGTGGCTGGTGATCGTCGCGGCCGAGATGCTGACCGGCGGCGTCGGCATCGGCTTCTGGGTCTGGGACGAGTGGAACAACCTCAACGTCAAGAACATCATCATCGCAATCTTTGTGATCGGCATCGTGGGCCTGGTGCTGGAATTTGCGCTGATCAAGATTGCCACCATGTTCACGTTTGAGGAGGTAAAGACGTGAGCGGCGCGGCGAGGAGCCCCGGCTCACCGGGGATCGACGCCCCGGCGAACGGCTTTGGCTGCCAACACCTTTCAACCAACTTTCCAATTCAATCGCAGGAGGCAATATCATGAGCAGCCTGACCACCAAATACATCGAAATCCAGGGTGTAGAGCAGACCTTCAAGACCAAAAAAGGCCCGTTCTGCGCGCTGAAAAACGTCAACCTCACGGTCGCCAAAGGAGAGTTTGTGACGCTGATCGGCCACTCGGGCTGTGGCAAATCGACGCTGCTGAACCTGCTCGCCGGCCTGACCACACCCACCGAGGGCACGCTGCTGTGCGCCAACCGCGAGATCGCCGGACCCGGCCCGGAGCGCGCCGTGGTGTTCCAGAACCACTCACTGCTGCCCTGGCTGACCTGTTTTGAAAACGTCTACCTGGCCGTCGAGCGCGTGTTTGCCGCGACCGAGAACAAGGCCCAGCTCAAGGCCCGAACCGACGCTGCGCTGGCCATGGTCGGTTTGAGCCCTGCTGCCCAGAAACGCCCGGGCGAAATTTCCGGCGGCATGAAGCAGCGTGTGGGCATCGCCCGCGCGTTGTCGATGGAGCCCAAGGTGCTGCTGCTGGACGAGCCCTTCGGCGCGCTCGACGCCCTGACCCGCGCCAAGCTGCAGGACGAGTTGCTGCAAATCGTCGCCACCACCCACAGCACGGTGGTGATGGTGACGCACGACGTGGACGAGGCGGTGCTGCTGTCCGACCGCATCGTGATGATGACCAACGGCCCCTCGGCCACCATTGGCGAAGTGCTCAGTGTGGACCTGCCGCGCCCGCGCGACCGGGTGGCCCTGGCCGAAAGCTCGCAGTACCTGCATTACCGCAAATCGGTCATCGATTTCCTCTACACCCGTCAGGGCCACGTCGAAAAAGCCGCCTGACCCGGCCGGGAAGCCGCACACCGCGTGCGGCGGCGCTGTTAAGCTTCATTGCATTGACACTTTCAATGGAATGACAGACAGATGGCCCTGATTGTGGTGATCGACGACGACGAGGCAATCCGCACCCTGATCGCAGCTGCCCTGCGCTTCGAGGGCTACGAAGTGCTGGAGGCCGAAGACGGTGCCGAAGGACTGTCGGCGATCCGCGACCACCGTCCGGACCTGGTCGTCAGCGACGTCAACATGCCGGTGATGGACGGTTTTGCCATGTGCCAGGCCCTGCGCACCGAAGCCGCGATCCAGGCCACGCCGGTGATCCTGCTGACCTCGCTGCAGGAACGCGCCCATGTGCGTGCCGGCATGACCAGCGGCGCCGACGACTACCTGACCAAACCGATTGATTTCGACGACTTGCTGGCTGCGACCGCCACCCAGCTCAACAAACACCTGATGCGCCAGTCGGCACAGGAAAGCGCAGTCGGTTCTGCCATCGACGAAGCGCTGCGGGCGCAGGAAAAGAAACTGAGCCAGCTCTACGAAAAACGCCTGCTGGCCGAGCTCGCAGACAAATGGCCGACCGCGCAGGCGCTGGTGACCGACCAGAAGTTCTCCAGCGCCAGCGTGCTGTTTGTGGACGTGGTGAATTTTCCGATGTTGTCCGAGAAGCTGTCCAGCACCGAACTCAGCGAGGTGGTGCGCCAGTTCTACAAAAACGCCGGCGACACGCTCTACCTGTTCGGCGCCTTCGACATGCAGTTTGTCGGAGAAGGCCTGCTGGCGGTGTTTGTCGACAGCACCGACACCGACACCGTCAACCACGGGCTGCGCGCGGTGCGGGCCGCGCTCGGCCTGATCGATTCGGCCCAGCGCGTGCAGGCGTTCCTGCAGTCCCACTTCGCGGCGCGTTCACTGCCGCGTTTTGAGGTCTGCGTTGCGCTCAACAGCGGCGCCGTCACCATGACCCGCCTGGAAGACCCGCTGTGGGGCAAGCCGCAAACCCTGCCGGTCGGAGACAGCGTCAGCACCACCCTGCTGCTGCAAAAACAGGCGACGCAGGCGGGCTGGAAGATCGCCGCCAGCGCGTCCATGCTGCGCGAGGTGGCGGGCGCTCTCAAAACCGGCAGGCGCAAACGCTTCTCGCTGCCCAGCCGCAGCAGCGCCATGGATGCGGCCGAGGTGCTGGGCATCTCCAGCTAGTCGTCCGCTATTGAATCAGGAGCAGGCCAAGCACAAACAGCGGGGGCCCGCGGCCTGAATTCCTTCAAAAATGAAGCCTTCCCGCCGAACCGGCGGGCAGAAGGTACAGCCCAGGCCTCCGCGCGGTCAACACCCGGGCGCACCGCTTTCCTGTGCGGTAAACGCCCTTTTGGTGCGTAAACAAGCGCCCCGCACCACCCGCCCTGATTGGCCCCCTCTTGCGGGCAGCCCAGGCCCGCCACATTGACAAGCGACAAACGTCCCGCGCTGGACTTGTCCGCGGGGGCATTGCTGCCTCAGCGCTACCCGCAGCCATTGTGCTGTTCTCCTCCTGCCGGGCAGCCCAACCCTGTGGCACAGCTTTTGCATGGGTACTGGCGGGCGCAACGACGCGCCCACCCCGGCCTCCACGCTGCGGGTTCTGTGCATAACGACGTGCACATTGGTGTCCCTCATCACCGGCAACAGCCGGATCCCTGTTCAGCAGGAGAGAGCATCATGGTTTTGATCTCCCGTTTTTTACAAGCCGGCATGGCTTTGGGGCACGCCCCGGCGACACCGCATCCCTTTGGAGTGGCACGATGAAAAAATCCAGACTGGTCATGGTCGGCAACGGCATGGCAGGCGTACGCACGCTCGAGGAGCTGCTCAAGGTCGCCCCCGATCTCTACGACATCACGGTTTTCGGCGCCGAGCCTCACCCCAACTACAACCGCATCCTGCTCAGCCCGGTGCTGGCCGGCGAGCAGACCCTCGACGAGATCGTGCTTAACAGCTGGGACTGGTACACCGACAACCAAATCACGCTGCACGCCGGCAAGAAGGTGGTCGAGGTGGACCGCATCAAACGCATCGTGCGCGCCGTCGATGCCGACGGCGGCGTCACCGAAGAAGAATACGACCGCCTGCTGATGTGCACCGGCTCCAACCCTTTCATCCTGCCGGTGCCGGGCAAGGACCTGCAGGGCGTGATCGCCTACCGCGACATCGCCGACACCAACGCCATGATTGACGCCTCGGTGAAATACAAAAAAGCCGTGGTCATAGGCGGCGGCCTGCTCGGCCTGGAGGCCGCCAACGGCCTGATGCTGCGCGGCATGGACGTCAGCGTGGTGCATGTGATGCCGACGCTGATGGAGCGCCAGCTCGACAGCGTGGCCGGCAAGCTGCTGCAGAAGTCGCTGGAAGACCGCGGCTTGAAGTTCCTGATGGGCGCGCAAACCCAGGAATTGGTGGGCGGCGCCGATGGCCGCGTCACCAGCATCAAGTTCAAGGATGGCAGCGAAGTGGCCGCTGACCTTGTGGTCATGGCCGTCGGTATACGCCCGAACACCGAATTGGCTGAAACCATGCGCCTGCATTGCAACAAGGGCATCGTGGTCAACGACACCATGCAGACGGTCACCGATGCGCGCATCTATTCCGTCGGCGAATGCGCGGCGCACCGCGGCATTGCCTACGGCCTGGTGGCGCCGCTGTTCGAGCAGGCCAAGGTGGCCGCCAACCACCTGGCGCAGTTCGGCATTGGCCGCTACACCGGCTCGCTGACCTCGACCAAGCTCAAGGTCACCGGCATCGACCTGTTTTCTGCCGGCGAGTTCATGGGCGGCGAAGGCACCGAAGAAATTGTCATGAGCGACCCTTTCGGCGGCGTCTACAAGAAGCTGGTGATCAAGGACGACAAACTCATTGGCGCCTGCCTCTACGGCGACACCGTCGATGGCAGCTATTACTTCAAGTTGCTGCGCGACGGCCGCAGCGTCGGCGATATCCGCGACCGCCTGATGTTTGGCGAGTCCAACATCGGCGACGCCGGCCACGAAGGGCACAGCAAGGCGGCAAGCATGCCCGACGAGGCCGAAGTCTGCGGCTGCAACGGCGTGAACAAGGGCACGATTTGCAAGGCCATCAAGGAAAAAGGCCTGTTTACGCTCGACGAGGTGCGCAAACACACCAAGGCCAGCGCGTCCTGCGGCTCCTGCACCGGCCTGGTCGAGCAGATCCTGATGTTCACCGCCGGCGGCGATTACTCCGCCACACCCAAGCTCAAGGCCATGTGCGCCTGCACCGACCACGGCCACCAGGCGGTGCGCGATGCCATCCGCAACAACAAGCTGATGGCGATTGCCGACACCTTCAAATTCATGGACTGGAAGACACCCAATGGCTGCGCAAGCTGCCGCCCGGCCGTCAACTACTACCTGATCAGCACCTGGCCCAAGGAGGCCAAGGACGATCCGCAAAGCCGCTACATCAACGAACGCAGCCACGCCAACATCCAGAAAGACGGCACCTACAGCGTGATCCCGCGCATGTGGGGCGGCGAAACCACGGCCAGCGAGCTGCGCCGCATTGCCGACG
>JAZKGR010000021.1:0-3727 GCA_040385775.1 Pseudomonadota bacterium | reverse complement strand
CAACCGGGTCAACGAGCTCAGGGGGTATCTTTGACTATCCTGCCAAGGAACGTAAATTAAACGAAGTCGTCGCCGCGCTCGAAGACCCGAAGGTCTGGGACAACCCCAAGCGCGCGCAGGAACTCGGCAAGGAAAAAAAATCGCTTGAAGACGTGGTCCATGTCATTGACCGCCTGAGCGCCGAGCTGGCCGACAACACCGAGTTGTTCGAGATGTCCAAGGCCGAGGGCGACGACGCCGGCATGGAATCCATTGAAGGTGAAGCCGCCAACGTGGCGACCGAGGTCGAGAAGATGGAATTTCGCCGGATGTTCAACAACCCGGCCGACCCCCTGCCCTGCTTCCTCGACATCCAGGCCGGCGCCGGCGGCACCGAAGCCTGCGACTGGGCCAGCATGCTGCTGCGCCAGTACCTCAAGTACGCCGAGCGCAAGGGCTTCAAGACCACCATCGAAGACGAAACCCCGGGCGACACCGCCGGCATCAAGGGCGCGACCATCAAGATCGAGGGCGAATACGCCTTCGGCCTGCTGCGTACTGAAACCGGCGTGCACCGTTTGGTGCGCAAGTCGCCCTTCGACTCGTCGGGCGGGCGCCACACCTCGTTTGCCTCGGTGTTTGTCTATCCCGAGATCGACGACTCGATCGAGATCGACATCAACCCGTCCGACGTGCGCACCGACACCTTCCGCGCCAGCGGCGCCGGCGGCCAGCACATCAACAAGACCGACTCGGCGGTGCGCCTGACGCACATCCCGACCGGCATCGTGGTGCAGTGCCAGGACGGCCGCAGCCAGCACAGCAACCGCGACGTCGCCTGGAAGCGCCTGCGCTCGCGCCTGTACGACTTCGAGCTGCGCAAGCAGCAGGAAGCCCAGCAAAAGCTGGAAGACACCAAGACCGACGTGGGCTGGGGCCATCAGATCCGCAGCTACGTGCTGGACAACAGCCGCATCAAGGACTTGCGCACCAACTACGAAACCTCCGCCACCCAGAAAGTGCTGGACGGCGACCTCGACCAGTTCATTGAAGCCTCATTGAAGCAGGGCGTATGAATTTAAACACTGTCATTGCGGACTTGATCCGCAATCCATGCATCACACGCCACAGGCTGTGCCATGCCGACCCAACCTCAGGAATCCGCCATGCTGCGTGAAGGCCAATCTGCGGTGATCAACCGCGCCGACTACATCGCACCCGCTTACTGGATAGACACCGTCGACCTGTGTTTCGACCTGGACCCGGCCAAGACGCGTGTGCTCAACAAGATGACGCTGCGGCGCAATGCCGATGTGCCGGCGCAGCCGCTCAAGCTCGACGGCGAAGAACTCAACCTGGCACGTGTGCTGGTCAACGGCCAGGGCTGCTCCTTCCGCATGGAAGGCGACAAGCTGGTGCTGGACAACCTGCCCGATGCTTTTGAACTGGAAATTTTCACCACCTGCGCGCCGGTCAAGAACACCAAGCTGATGGGCCTGTACGTAAGCAACGACTCCTTCTTCACGCAGTGCGAGGCCGAGGGCTTTCGCCGCATCACCTACTTCCTGGACCGTCCGGACGTGATGGCCAGCTACAGCGTGACCCTGCGCGCCGACAAGGCCAAATACCCGGTGCTGCTGTCCAACGGCAACCTGGTCGAACAGGGCGAGCTGGCCGAGGGCCGCCACTTTGCGAAGTGGGTGGACCCGCACAAAAAACCCGCCTACCTGTTTGCGCTGGTGGCCGGCCAGCTGGTGTGCCGCGAGCAGCGCATCACCTCGCGCGCCGGCCAGGAGCACACACTGCAGGTGTATGTGCGCCCCGGCGACCTGGACAAGACCGAACACGCGATGAACTCGCTGATGCATTCGGTGGCCTGGGACGAGGCCCGCTTCGGCCTGAGCCTGGACCTGGAGCGTTTCATGATTGTCGCGACCAGCGACTTCAACATGGGCGCGATGGAAAACAAGGGCCTGAACATCTTCAACACCAAGTACGTGCTGGCGAATCAGGCCACCGCGACCGACACCGATTATTCGAACATCGAAAGCGTGGTCGGCCACGAGTACTTCCACAACTGGACCGGCAACCGCATCACCTGCCGCGACTGGTTCCAGCTCAGCCTCAAGGAAGGCCTGACGGTGTTCCGCGACCAGGAATTCAGCCAGGACCTGTGCGGCGAGGCATCGGCCCGCGCCGTCAAGCGCATCGAAGACGTGCGGGTGCTGCGCACCGCGCAATTCCCCGAAGACGCCGGCCCGATGGCGCACCCGGTGCGGCCCGACAGCTACATCGAGATCAGCAACTTCTACACCGTCACCATCTACGAAAAAGGCGCCGAGGTCGTGCGCATGATGCAGACCCTGGTGGGCCGCGACGGTTTTGCCAAGGGCATGAAGCTCTACTTCGAGCGCCACGACGGCCAGGCCGTGACCTGCGACGACTTTGCGCAGGCGATTGCCGACGCCAACCCCGCTTCCGACCTGGCGCGCCTGCTGCCGCAGTTCAAGCGCTGGTACAGCCAGGCCGGCACGCCGCGTGTGCATGGCACGGGTGTGTATAACGCCGCCGCGCGCAGCTACACACTCACGCTCGCGCAAAGCTGCGCCCCGACCGCCGGCCAGCCGGCCAAGGAGCCCTTTGTGATCCCGGTCGGCCTGGGCCTGCTGGGCGCCGACGGTACCGACCTGCCGCTGCAGCTCGAAGGTGAAGCCGCGCCGGTCGCCGCGCCGCGCACCTTTGTGCTGACCGAGGCCAGCCAGACGCTGACCTTCACGAATATCGACGCCGAACCGGTGCCCTCCATCCTGCGTGGTTTCAGCGCGCCGGTGGTGCTGGAGTTTGACTACAGCGACGCGCAACTGCTGCACCTGCTGGCCAACGACATCGACCCCTTCAACCGCTGGGAGGCCGGGCAGCGCCTGGCGGTTCGAAGCGCTATCAAATCAATAGCTGCAACCGCTTATCCGGCGGGGGCTGCACCCCTGAATGATGCTTATGTGGAGGCCATGCGCAGCGTGCTGCGCGACCCGGTGCTGGACGCCGCCTTCAAGGAACTGGTGCTGACCCTGCCTGGCGAAACCTACATCGCCGAGCAGCTCGACGTGGTGGACCCGCAGCGCATCCACGCGGTGCGCGAAGCCATGCGCACGCAACTGGCCACCGCGCTGGTTGACGACTGGGCCACTGCGTATGAGGCGAACCAGGACAACGGCGCCTACACGCCGGATCCGCTGTCATCCGGACGGCGCGCACTGGCCGGCATGGCGCTCACCCACCTGTGTCTTGCCGCCACCATCACCGGTGACGCTGTCTGGCCCGGCAAGACCTACCAGCGTTTCAAGGACGCCGGCAACATGACTGATCGCTTCAACGCGCTGGCGGCGCTGGTTTCCAGCGGCCACCCGCTGGCGGCTGAAGCCCTGCCCCGCTTCCACGCCATGTTCAAGGATGAGGCGCTGGTCATCGACAAGTGGTTCAGCCTGCAGACCGGCGCGCCAGATCGCGGCGGCAACATCCTGCCGGCCGTCAAGCAGCTCATGAAACACGCCGACTTCAGCCTGCGCAACCCGAACCGCGCACGCAGCGTGATCAGCACCTTCTGCCAGGGCAACCCGGCCGGCTTTCACCGCGCCGATGCATCAGGCTATGTGTTCTGGAGTGAACGCGTGATCGAGCTCGACGCGATCAACCCGCAGGTCGCCGCCCGCCTGGCGCGCGCGCTGGACCGCTGGAGCAAGCTGGCCGA
>JAZKGR010000020.1:0-43033 GCA_040385775.1 Pseudomonadota bacterium | reverse complement strand
TTGGGGGTTCCAGACGGTACGCCCGATAGCGTCAAGACAATCTTGTTGGCCACCACCTCTGCCGTACTGATAGGCAACAGCGTGACGAAGTCATCAGTGCTGACCTCGTAGCCCGTCAGCGCTGTGCCCGTGATACCCGATGTGCCATTCAGGTCAACATCCAGCGTGATGACCGCACCGACTCGGGTTGCGCCAGTTACCAGCGGGCCGCGACCGTCATAGGCAATCAGGTCGTTCGACTTTGCGATACTCAAACCGGTCAAGTAGCACCACTTCGTTGTACCCGTGTTGGCGAAATGCAAACCGTCAGGGAGCAACTCAATACCCACCGAGTGCGTTGCGATGTGCACGGTTGTACCGTTCGCCAAGTCATTTAACTTGGCGCGCATAGCAACGGCTCGGGCAGTCGTAGTGCTGTTGTTCGCTACCGATGCGTCCTTGCCCACGATGCGCACGTAGACCTTGATGCCGTTGTTTGCGCTTGTGCTCTCAAAACCAGCAACCAGTGCTGCAAAGTCCGTGACGTAGTTTGTGTGGTCGCTCAAGGACAGCGCTTCGGCTTCGGCTTGACTCCAGATCACGCCTTCGTAGTAGTCGCCAATTTCTGCGACGAACGCCTGAAACGCCGTAAAGTTGGCGGTACCGGGCTTCAGGGTGGCAAGTGCGTTACTGGCGAATCCGATAGCCGCTACGCCCGTAGGCAATCCGGTGATGTCAGACAGGGACTTGGCCAGCCCAACCATATTCGGCTGCAGTGCAAGCGCCTCTGGCGATAGCTCGTCCATCCACCGACGCCAGGAAGTACCTAAGTCTGACGACCTGCCATTGAAGCCAACAATCAGCGGGTTGCCACCGTAGCCAGCTCCGTTGCCGCCTGTGCCGCTCATGTTGGCTGCGTTGCTCTGGCCGTACCCGATGTACAACGGGCCGACTGCAAAATGCAACGGGGTGAAGGTGCGCGTCTCGCCGTCTGCCCCCGTCCAGCCAATGTCGATCAGGTACGGACCACCAGTGGCCACATCGATATCGCCGGAGAACGTGCCGCTGCCAAAAGTCGGGCTGAAAGCCGTCCAGTTTTTGACAGTCAAGCCTGTTGACTTGCGCCGCAGTCTGTAGGCCCACGACACCGGGGTGCCAGAGTACGTTCCCGTGAACGTGATGATCCGGCTATTGGTCGCCGTGTTTCGACCGTAGTGGTGCCTGGGGTCTGCACACCAAATAGGTTCGATGCTTTCGACCTTCCACCCCTTTGCGAGACATAGGTTATGGAAGCTACTAATGAATCCCGACTCCCCTGTACGTATGGCCGTAGTCCCCGAGGGAAACAGGCGGTCAGGGAATGCTGTAGTAGCTGCGTTGAAAAGCCCATCAGCCACATACAGCTTGTCATTCACATACAAGCGGACGCGATCCGTAAACTCGATCTTTGCTGTACCCGCCCAGGGCACATTGAGAAAGCGGCAAGTAAGCTCGGTCTCGACCGTCGCCACTCGCTTGTAAATCCGCAGCTGCATCAGACCGGCAGCAGGCGCAGACCCTGGCTGTGCGTACGTGTAGTTATCTGCGTCCTGATAGGCAAGAATCCATCGCTGGTCGAACCACTGATACGGGGTGGCAGGGTTTGAAAGCGTGCCGCCCTGCTGGCTGTAGTCGTACTCAATCGTGATACGACGCCACTGGCTTGGTGCTGCGGTTACGTGGATGCCCGGTGGAGTGGATCCGTTGCTGCCGCCTGTCATGCGCGCAATGCCGTCTGCTACGGTCATTTTGTTGCGGCGGGTCACGTCTCCGGCAGACGTCCACCCTGTGCGGACATTGAACAGCCCGGGGGTTTCAAAGCCGTCGTCGAGCAGCGGGGCGGACTGGACGATATTCAGAGCTGCAGCTGCAGCCGCAGCCTTGCTTGCAGCTACTGCGCCCAGGCGCATAGCCATAGCCAGTTTCATACGTAGGCCCGCACCTTACCGCTGGCCAAAGTGAACGTGGTGAATTTGCCGAAGATCGTGAGGCCCGCAGGGTACGTGATGCCAGTTGTGCCGTCGCCCACTTCGCTGGAGTCGGTCAGGACCGCAAACTGGGCGTCTGCCAAGATGGTGATGCTCGTGAAATGTGTCGCGCCACCAGGCGGGGTTACTACGGATACACCGGTCTCAGTGTGGCATCCGGCTTGCCCGCCGCCGTCGACCACGGTCTCGGCAAAGAAGCCGCCCATGTCTTTGAGTTTGCGGACGAAGCCCTGGAAGCTTCTTTCGGTAATGTCTGCCATGGTGGTCTACCCCAATAAGTGTTGCGTGCAATCGTGTGGGGGCAGTCTAGAAATTTGCGCCTCCAAAAAACAGGGCAATTTGCGACTACTTCACAACCCCCGGCGTTTGAAGGCGCGGTACAGGGTGGACCGGTGGATGCCGTTGGTGTCGGCAATCTGGTCGGTGGACAGGTCGGCAGACGCGGGGTCCAGCGCCTGGCGCACCAGCTGGTCGCGCTGCTCGGGGGTGAGGTGCTTTTTGCGCTTGGCTATGCGCACGCGCTGGCCGCCGTATTTGACGCGCACGGCTTGCTCCACATCGCGGGTCTGCTCTGCGGTTATGGCGGGCGCAGCGGCACGCACCAGATCAAGGATGACCAGTACGATGTCAACTTCGCGGTCGGTGTTGTCCGCACTGGCCATCAGCCGCCCCGCCTTGAGCCCGAGCCGAGCGATATCTTGCCGTTGCTGACGGTCGTGACGGGCGCGGGGCGAGGCGCGGGCGGGGGTGGCGGCGGTACGGGTGCCGCTGCCTGGGCCGGTTCACGCATCTCGCGCAGGGCGGCGGCGGCCTCAAGGCCAGCGGCTGCAACACTGGGTGGAGGGAGTGCAGACGTGTGCACTTCTGCCAGCAGGTCGCCTTGGGCGGGCATAAGGCGATCGCGCAGGAGCTGCCATTGGTGCTCCGATTTCTTGTGCAACTGTAGGTAGTAGGCGGCGCCCAGGTTGTAGACCATCAAGTCCAGGGGTTCGTTGGGCTCGCCCTTCTTTTGCTCCCACCACGACACCTTGCGGCCGCGCTTGTAGCCGTAGGTCCGGTATTCGGCGGTGAGGCCTTTGTAGTAGGACTCGGGCAGCTGGTCTGAGAAGTGGACGGCGCCAGGGCCGGTTGCGTATTTCCAGCGTGCCTGCAGGTAGTCTTTCGATGTGTCTGGGCCAATCATCCACAGCTGGGCGCCCTTCTTCTCGGTCTTGCCCTTCCATGTGTAGTCGACCTGGCTGGGCTTGCCGCTGACGATGGGGCGGTTGGGGCGGCTGTGACCCTTGACGGCGAAGATGTTGCGGCGCTTGCGGGTGGCGCAGAAGTTGTACACGTCTTGCGTGTGGTCACCACCAGAGTCCACAAACGCGGCGGATATGGACAGCATCTGCCCGCTGGCGTGGCGGTACCGACCCTTCAGCAGTTCGTCAGCCTTGTCCCAGGTCGCCTGCTCTGACGGTGAGCCGTGTATGACCTGGTAATCCACAATCCAGCTCTCCATGCCCTCCCCCCAGGCCACCACTTTCATTTCCAGACGGTAGCGCTGGGTGTCGATCGCTGCGGTGAGCACTAAGCCGCCGGCGGGGACGGTGGCGAGGTTGTAGCGCTCGGCGCGGGCCATCAGTTCGTCGTAGCGGGTGGTTTCCTTGGTGCGGGCCCAGCACAGCGCGAGGCGCGTGTTGTAGAACGTGATCATGGGCTCTTCACTGCCCTGCTCTAACTTTGCCTTGGCCTTGTCGTATTGCTTCATCAGCGCAACCCATGGGAGCCAGCCGAAGGGCAGGAACATGGCGTTGATGTTGAAGCTTTCAGTCTCGCCGTCGCCGGGAACGCCTTCACTCCACAGGCCGCGGGCAAACATGCGGGACTTGTCGCCCTCTTCGTGCAGGCCACCGCAGTCTGGGTCCATGCAGGGGTACATGGCGCGCTTGCCGTCTTCGCTGCGGATTAGGCGGAAGAAGTCCAGGGTTTGGGCCAGGCCGCAGTGCACGCATTCGGCCAGGGCGACACGCTGGGTGCCGGCCACGTACAGGGTGTCGATGGGCGACTCGCCCTCGATGGTGGGTGAGCTCGGGTAATAGCTCTTGCGGTCTTTCTCGTGGCTGGTCTGGCGGGTTTCGACCAGTTCACCGGGATCGCCTTCGCCGCCGATGTTTTCCTTGGCGCGGTCGATTTCGTCAAAGACGATGAAGGCGACCGACAGCTCCGACAGATTGGCAGCGGCGCCGGCTGATGCCAGGTAGAGAGCGCCGCCGGGATACGCCTTGATGTCGTTGTTGTTGGTGGCAACGCGGCTGGCTGGCTTGGCGAAGCGTTCCCGAAGCACCGGCGTTGCGGCGATGGTCTTGTCAATCCGCTCGGCGGCGCGCTTGTGCAGTTTGCCGGTGGGCACCACCCAAAGGAAATTCTTGGGGCGCTGGTGGACAGTCTCACCAAGGAAGTTAAGCGCCACCTGGGTCTTGAGCATCTGGGATGCGCCCTTGACCACGACCCGCTTGCAGGGGTGACTGGCGCCCAGGCACTGCATGGGCATGCGGGCGTGCGGGGTGCGTGCGGTCTTGTATTTGCCGGGCTCACTGGCGCCGGACTCTTTTGCGATGAAGGCGAACTCATCCGCCCACTGGTCGGTGGGCAGATTGGGGTCGGGCTCGAAACCACGCGCGAACGCATCGCGCATGGCGTCGTGGCCGTTGCTCATGTCGCTCATGCCTGCTGGGCCTTCAATGGGGCGCCGACCTTTTCACGGTTCAGGCGGACCAGCAGATCCTGTATGGATCGATTGTGCCGGCGCAGGATGGCGACGCATTCCTCGGCGGTGGTGATCGGGGCCAGCTCAGCGCCAAGGCTGTTGACCGAGGATTCCATTGCATCGCGCAGCTCACGGGCGATTTCGTACCCGGCGCGATCGACATCCTCACGCATGACCATGGCGCCGCGCAGTTTGGCGGTCTCGATCTCGGCCTTCTCAGCGTCGGCCATCTCGCGGCGCGCGCGGGCCGAGCCGTAGCCGGTGTCTGGCACGGCTGCAGCCGGGGCGCTGGGTCCAGGCGGCAGCGTGGGCACGCCATCGAGCAAGTCGGTGGTGGCTGTGGGCACTCCGGCCTGGGGACTCAGGCGGGCGCGCGTGTTGCGCTCCCATTCCGCATCAGCCAGCACTTGGTCGAGCATGTTGTCGGGGCCAAAGCCGGTAATGCGCCCGGCGTCAACTGCCTTGCGCACCGCTTCGCGTGAGCCCCCGGGCAGGCCGCGGTCCTTCCGCGACCGCGCGTACTCTGCCTGCGTCAACAGTTTCTTGGGGCTAGATGCCATGTGTCAACCTACCTGTCAACATTTCCCCACCCGGCCCGCTAGCGTTTTGACGCGGTTCGAATTACCCTTGGTGGGGAAGGTTGTGGAAGGACCCGTGATGGGGGGGTGGGGTCGAGCCATCACAGCAGGCTCCCCTGGGTGCGGAGGAACGCGGTGCGCATCGCTTCCTCGAAGGTCTTCTTGAACTCAGCGGGGAACGCTTTCTCGAATGCATCGTGCGCGATGCCATAGAAGTCCAACCGCTTGCCGTATTGCGCACGCCGCACGAAGATCAGCACGGGCTTGAGGCTTGTGCCAAACGCAGTAATCACCCGTTGATACACCCCGGGCGGTATGTGCTTACCCTGCACTCCACCCACTGGGTTCACCCAGTACGTGAACCCGTACACGCCCTTCTTTGCATTCCCCTTCTGCAGCCGCTTGACCGTCTTGATGTTGGCTTTGTTGAACCCCGACTCGGTGTAAGCGCCCAGCACGTTCAACAACTGGCTGATCTGCCCCCTGCTCATGTTGCCATTGCCATCCAGCACAGCAGCTGCACCCGGCACTGCTGACCAGCCGCTGGGCAGCATGCCCATACGCATCAGCCGCACTTCCATGCCCTTGTACGCACGATTGCCACCATCGACGTGAGGCAGGATCATGGTGCGCCCACCCGTTTCGCCACCACTGCTGGACCAGGAATCTTTGAACGCGAGGTAGGCCACTGGCTTGACCCTGTCCTTTGCGTATTGGATGCGCAGGGAGTTGAGCACCCACGATGTTGGCCGGTCGAACACGATGGGCAGACGCTTGACCACGGCTTCCTTAGCTTTCTCTGCGCTTTTGTTGATCGCCTGCATCGTGGCGAACTGGGCTTGCTTGACTGATTGCTCAAGAGCGGCCTGGATGGGTTTGCTGTTGACGGTGTAGGTCAGCTTCATGGTGTTGGTCCTAAAGGTTCTGTCCGAAGGGCGATGCGATGCCGACGGTGCGGCCGTTCTCTTGGGCGATGAAGGTGCAGCGGTCTGCGTTAGCCAGGTGCCAACGGCGTGCAGCCGTTGCCCCCTGCACTTCCAGCACCTTGGTGTATTCACGTTGGGCCTGAAGAGCAGTAGCCAGTTGGGCATCCACATCCACAAAGGCGGCGTACTGGGTGCGGCACATGTCGATGAATGCGGCGGTGACGGGCATGGCGGCGCGGCGCTGATCAACCGACGAAGCTTTCTCAATACCCATCTCTCTCCCCTTTTTCTTTTTGAACTGATAGGGGATAGGGAAAGAGCGCGCGCGCGCGTGCTGTTACGCCTGTTACGGCACCTGTTACGGCTGCAACCCGCGTCGTTACTGGTGTTACGCTGTTACGCCTGCATCTCACATGTGCATGCGCACACACGCACACGTGTATACGTGCGTGCATGTGGGAGGGTGCCGTAACGGCGTAACACCAGTAACGGCGCGGGTTGCAGCCGTAACAGAGGCGTAACAGAGGCGTAACAGCAGGGCGCTTCATGACTGCTTTTCCTCCCCGGCTGGCTTTTCGTCGTAAGCCCCTTCTCTGCCCGAGCGCAGATAGCGGCCCAGCGGCAGTTCAAAGGCTGCAACGGCATCCCCTGCGAACTCACCCCACGACACCCCGTTCATCGGCCCGGTGCCGCGCGGGAGCCAGCACTTGACGGCTGTGCGCCCGTTTTCCTTCAGGTCATCCTTGAGTTGCACCACCTTGTATTCGATGCACGGCGGCAGACGCTCACCCTTCGCGTCTCTCTCAATACGCTCTTTTGCCCATCGCCCGACGGTGCTAGTGAACTTGGCTTTGTCATCCACCCACTTCAAGCCGCTGCGGCGCGCCCAGGCCTCAAAGACCCGGTACAGCTGATCCCCACTGCACACTTGGCGAGGGAGCGGGAGAAACCCCCCAAACCACTCCACCATGAACCGCTCTGGTGGCCGTTGGCTCAGCTCCTGCAGATCCAACTTGGCCGTGGTCATCAATGGCTTAGTGTGCTCGTGGAAGTCTTCCAGCGGGTAGTTCATCAGGAAATGCATGAACTTGGCCGCACCGTCATTGCCAAGAAAGTCCAACACCCGCGCGTACAACCCCGCTTCATCAGCAAGAGGCGTGTACACCACCAAATGCCTACGGTCGTTGTCCTCTAACACCAGCGGCATCTGCTCGTTTGACAGGAACACTAGGTTGGCGTGATTCTTCTCCCACCGAACGCTTTGCTGCATAGCGCGGATGGGAATTTGCTCTTCGCTAATGATCCACTTCAGCTTGTTCTTGTTGTGGAACAACTCCTGCCTGGTCACCACCTCATTGCCGATAACCATCAGCTTGCCGGACAGCCAGTCGTTGAATTTTTCTTCCAACTCGTTCTGCCCGACCATCACGCCATACTTGCCGAACATCTTGCGTACTACGTCGAAGAACAGGTTTTTGCCAGTACCCTGCGGCCCGTGAAAAACCAGGGCCGTGGCTAGCTTTGCGCCGGGCTTCTGCAGCGGCAAAGCGATCCAGCACAACACCCAACGAATCACATCGTCCACTGTGGCATGTTCAGACTCCGACTCGCTGCACAGGTGGTGCAGAAGGTCCAGCATGGGCTTTACTTCCGCGTCTGCGCACGCCATGGGCACAGTGGCAAAGCCGTTGTACAGGTTGATGCAATGCGGGGCACATTGGCCCGTGGGGTCAAACACCACATCCTCTTCCTGCACCGTCTTGCGGTCGGCTGCGGCCTTCCACATGCGCACCATGTCCGAGCCGTGGGCGTGAGCCATGTTGCTGATCTTGAGCATCTTGCGGGTGTCCGCGTCCCATACCGTATCGGTACCGTAGATCAGCGTGAAGTTCGCCAGCAGGTAGTTGTATTTGCCCCAGTCGATCTTCTTTTGCGCCTTGGTCGCCTTCCCCGCAGGCTTCTCTCCCCCCGTCCCCTTGTCAGGCGCAGCCGCGCCTGCAGAAGGATTGGAGGCGGCCTTCGTTGCAGCCGCTTCTGCCAGGCTCACCACCTTGCGGTCAGCCGGCGGTGTTGATCCAGACTCGGCGGGCGTTTCATCGCTCGCGCCGGTCGGTTGTGGCGGTGTGTCCGCGTCATCAACCATATTTGCTCCTCATTGCCTGCACTACCGCCGTGATCTGGCGGCGCACGGCCTCCAGGCCTTGGCGGGCGTGCAAGTCGTTGAAATCGGTGTCTTTGGGTTGGCGCGTGGCCGGGTCAAAGATGGGGTACAGGTAGTCGCAACCGTCTGTGGCCTTGGCTGCTGCCTTTGCGGCGGTGCGGCCGGGGTTGTTCAATTGCTTGGTGATGGGGTCACGCGTGCGCCAGTCGTCGTCCGCGCAGATTAGGAGCCGGCTTTCTGGGTTCAGCTGGCGCACTATGGGCACCACGTGCTGCAGGTTGCCTGCGTCCAGCGCCACGTATGTCCCGAGCGTGCGTTCGCAGGCCATGCGCA
This sequence comes from Pseudomonadota bacterium, assembly GCA_040385775.1. Taxonomy (GTDB): domain Bacteria; phylum Pseudomonadota; class Gammaproteobacteria; order Burkholderiales; family Burkholderiaceae_C; genus Polaromonas. Next base: position 34,280 of record JAZKGR010000020.1, on the reverse strand, counting down.
GGGTCAAGCCCGTGGCGTAGCCCTCGCAGATCAGCACGATGTGACCGGGCAGTACTTCGCCCAGGCGCACTGCGCAACCCTGCTTGGCAAACTTCCAGGTGAAGGTCTTCTCAGGCAATGGTTCGCCCGTGCGCCTGTCGACGCGCGGGCCGGGGTGAATGCGCTGCACACCGCGCAAGGCCTGCTCACGCGGCAGGTCATACCGGATCAAGGGCACGATCAGCGAGCCATCCGGCAGGAAGCGGCAGCACTCCCCCACCACGCCCTTTTTCACCAAGTAGGGCGACTCACCCTCTTTGCTCGCGCGGCGCCACAGGTCACCAGCACTGAGCGCAGCTTCTTCTTCCTCTGCCCGGCGTATGGCGTCTGCAGCAGCGCGTTTGGCCGCAAGCTGGCTTTTCAGCTTCTCGCGCTCGGCCTCATTGATCGGCTTCCAGTCGATCTCAATGCGTTCGCGCGTGTCACTGCCATATTTACCGAAGCTTCCGCGTATCAACTCCCCGCCACTCTCGGGACGGAAGCTGTGCAGCTTGTACCAATACTTGCCCTTGGTGCCGAAGCCCACACTCTTGTGGGAATCGATTTTCAAGGGCAGGTCCCTGCCCGTGCGGAAGTCGTGCCCGTGCGTCTGGAGGTATTCCCCCAGCTGGTGGACCACGTCGTGGTAGTTGTCCATCAGCCCGCGGCGCGTTCGTGTGCGGGCTTGCTGTCTTGGTTGCGCTGGGCAAGGGCCTGGCGCATGGAGTGCAGCGATGCGATCAGGCGGCCGCACTCGTGGTCTATGCGGGCGAGTTCGTTGTCGGTGATCTTGCCGTCGGCCAGGTCGCCGGCCACCTCGGTGCATAGCTTGCCGAAGTCGTGCGCTGTGCCTGCCAGTTTCAGCATGCAGTCGTCTTGCTGCGTGTGCTCAACACCGGGCAGCGGCAGAAGCATCTGCCCGCAGTTGAGCGCGAAAGCTTGCAGGATGCGCAGGTCCCCCGACAACTGGGTGATCTTCTCGGCCGTCTCAAGGCCCAATTTGGCGCCGCCGGTGCCGTTGACCTCGTGGCTTAGGGTGGTGGCGTTCTTGCCAACACGTGGGGCGAGTGACTCGGAGCCCCCGGGGTAGTCGTGAACAACGTTGTAGGCTGCATCGCGCAGGTTCATTACAAATCTCCGTTGTTGTTGTGAAAGACAAACCAGCCCGGCGCACCGAAACTGAGCGCATGACAAAACATGCAATGCCTACTTTTTTGACTTGGGCGGTACCGCCCGCATGGCCGCGCCCAGCAGCCGATCCAGCCCGTCTACCCGCACGCGCAGTTGGCTGTGGAGTCCACCGGCTACGGGTCCATGGGTGTGGCTGGTTGGCTCAAACCGCATCCCCACCGCGCACAGGCGCACTGCTTTACGCAGGTATTTCTGTGCCTTGCGACGGGGTAGCTGCTCGGCCAGCTCCAGTAGCTGACTTACCTGCCGACCGAACAGGCGGCTGTCGGTGTGCAGCGTTATGGATAGTTGGGTCATCAGGCACCCTGCCCTGCGGCTTGGGTGATACCGACGGGGGATTGGGCCAACTCAGGCCATATTCCGCGCCATGTCTTTTGGCACAACATCTGGCGGGTGAGTACCCCGTCCGAGTCGTCTTCGAGCTTTCGCGCATCGGCGGGCTTCATATCTCGCCGACCAGTCAAGCATTGGTACAAATACTGTTCGTCGAGATCGAATTTGGCGGCCAATGCCTTGCGCTCGACTGGTGTAATTTCTTTGGACATACCCCAAAGTCTAGCACCATGCTAGCCACAGTCAAGCTCGTGGCTAGCAATTTAGTCTAGCGCTCTGCTTGAATGATGACTATGGCAGTTCACGACATATGGCTATACAACCTGAAAGCGCTTGTGGAAAGCGAGGGGAATGGTGACCGACGCAAAGGCATGCGGGCGGTTGCTGACCTGGCTAATCTTTCCGAGGAGTACATCTACCAATTAATCGAAGGCAAGCCAAAAAAAGACGGCGAACCACGCCAAGTTGGAAAGGTTGCAGCCAGAAAAATCGCCCTAGCATTTGCCAACGGAAGGCCTGAAAGTTGGTTTGACTCGATGGATGGGGGGATCAGCGGGGCACCCCAACTGCCCGGCGCGGCCAGTGGTCAACAACCTTACGCGCTCTCAATTGAGGGCAGCGCACAGCCACAGATCAATGAACGCAGGGCCGTCTATAGGGTCGTATCTGTTGAATCAGCCGTGGAGGGTATTGCAACGCACCTGAACAGCGTTCAGGGCTACGACAAGCCCACAGTAATATCCCTATTGACCACACTGGTCAACAGCCCGGACATGCACGCTATCGTAGCGGCGGGCCTCAGATCGCTAAAACCACAAGCGCGTGACGACCCAGAAAAACAATCATCGCCCGCGCAAAAAGCCGGTTAACGAGTGGCAGCTTGAGCTGTTCAGTGAGCGAGTTTTGTGTTTTGCAACATATAAAAACACCCGGGCAAGAGTCGTTTGGAATGGTATGAGTGGCCTCTAACAATGGAGAGTTACGGTGACACTATCAAGACATTTGACACGCATGTTGATGCTTTCAACCGCGTTGTTCTCGGAAGCAACAATCGGGCAAAGCCACGTCTATTTGATCAACAACACCCCGTGTTTTTACGAATACCGCGACTGGAAGAACTCCCAAAGACCAGAACACCAAAAACCCACTGGGCCGGGGTGTGATGTTGTCGCTGAAGTGGTCGACCGCGTACAACGTGAACGGGTGGAATCGTATCCCCTGACCGATCCTGACCCCGGTCCGAGAGACGAAAACGAGCGCAACATTGACTGTCTACATGAGTATCGTCTGTGGAAGTCAACCGACAAGGGAGCAACTCCATTCCTTGAGGCACTTGGGACCTATCCATTTTTCAAGATACAGGGCAGAACTGAGTGCATCGAGGCCAAAGCAGCTGACGAACGCATTGCACTGGAAGATGCCGCGAGGGCCAAACGCAACAGTGCCGAGGCAGAACGCCAGGCCAAGGAGAATCAACGACTGGAGTCGGCACAAGCGAAGAAAGACGCGGCCAAGCGTGAAGCCCGGGCTGCACAGCTGCGAAAACCGGGCGTCAAAATTGGCATGACTACAGATGAAGTGCTTACGCACACCAGTTGGGGCGAACCCACTCGTAAAAATACAACTACTACAGCTCGGGAGGTCCGTGAGCAGTGGGTCTACGGCGCAAACAACTACCTTTATTTCGTCAACGGGCGGCTTACGGCCGTACAAAACTAACTGCTACGCCAGGCATTTTGAACTATTTTTGCAAAAGTCTAGCTTTGTGCTTGACGTAAACTAGCACAGGGCTAGAATGCACTCCAAACCCGCAATCCAGCGGGCAGGAGTGAACGGTGGCAACCCACACAAACTTTCAACAGATCATCCTGCAGGTCTTGCAGGAGCGTGTAGGCAAGACCTACGCACAAGACAAGGTACACGACTGGAAGCACGCCGGCGTCAAATCTGACGGCGATGCACTGCTCTGGGCCGCGGTACACCTTGACCCGGGAAACCTGAATGCGGTGCTGGTCGCAATCGGCTGCGCCCGCGTCGATGGCTCCAGCCTGCGCAGCTTGTCGAGCTGCATCCGCATGTGCCAACCGTTGCAGCAGGTGGCAGGATGAAGCCCGCCCCCAACGCCATCCAGCAGTTGCTAGACCTGGTGGGCATCACTGGTAAATACATCACTCGCGTCACTATTGAGTGCAATGCAGTTGACCCACTGCCTACCGCAACAGTGACCAGTTACCTGTTTCCGCTGGTGGTCGACAACGACGAACTGCAGACCACAACTGCGAAGTTCAACCTGGTGCCGCTGGAAGATGGTCTTCAGGCTGAGCCTGAGCCGCTGGATATCCAAGCCCTGGCTGACGACGCCATGGCCCGCATGCACGCCTACATTGCCGAGCGTGTGCGCTTCCACAGTGCAGCGCTCAGCGAGGGAGCACTCCTGTCACAAAAAAAACGTTGGGTGCGCCAGCTCATAAGCGACCTGAAACACGAGATGGGCGATCCACCTAAGAGCCCGTTTGCGGGCGCTGTGGGCGGCATGCTCTCCAAGGAAACGCCGAAGTTCGGCCCCGTCGGTATGCCATGGTTTACAAGCCTGTTTGACGGCTGGGTCACCCCAGTGCAGCCATGACCTACCGCCAAGGCTTCGACCACCTGGGCAACCCAGTGGCAAAACCCTGTAAACCCGACTGGCAGCACCGGCTTATCCGTCGCGCCAGCTGGACCGTGGTGGCCGCATGCATCGCCATCATGGTTTGGGGGCGGTAGCCATGTCCTGCACCAGCCAAGGCCCATGCAAGGGCCGCACCATCCCCTGCCTCAACTGCACCCGCCCGGGTGTAGAGCCGTGGCCGGCTGCTGAAGACACCTGCACGTGGGGCGAATGGGTCACCGGCCCCCTGCTGCTGGCCGTGCCCATTGGCATCGTGCTGGGCGTGGCGTACGGCCTGCTGCGCGACTTCTTTCCCGCGATTTTTACCAGCTAAGCAAGGGGCCACCCAATGCATACGTCTGCACTCGCACCCGCAACCGCGTCCTACGTTTACACCGGCACCCTGCTCCACCAGGCAGAGGCCCGCACCGCCTTGAGCGAAGGCAACGGCCACGCCGTGCCCGTGGTGTGCTTCGACATGGAGCTGGACACCGCCCTCAAGACCCGCATGCACGTGCAGCAGCCATTCCCCGAGGGGGCGTTCCACGCCGCCCAGGCAGCAGCCCACCGCCTCAAACGCGGCACCCGCGTCCGCGTAGAGCACCCCATCGACACCGTCCGCATCGTCGGCAATTCAACCACCCACGTTCACGTCATTCGTGACAACAAACCGGAGTAATTACCCATGGCAGCAATAACCATCGTCATCGCAGACACCCCAAAGGGTGGCATCTCCATCCGGAGCGACTTTGTGCCGGCAGTCGGCAACCCCTGCACCGTGGCCCAGTCGGCCGCGCTTGACATCATCAGCCGCACACGCAAGGACTATGGGCTGGGTGATCAGGTTGCGAAGGCACCTGCTGAGCTGCCGCCGGCTGCGCGCATCAAAGAGGTGGACATTGATGCCGTGCACCGCTCCCGCGATCGCGTTGTGCAGGCAGCAAGCTGATGCAAACCCGCCTCTCCAGCCTCATTGAGGCCGTAATCAACGTGGCCATCGGCTTTGTGATCAGTCTTGCACTGACCGCCCTAGTACTGCCCGCATACGGCCACGCGGTCAGCTTTGCAGAGAACCTGCAAATCACCGGCATTTTCACGATCGCCAGCATCGCGCGGTCTTACGCGCTGCGCCGCTGGTTCAACGCCCGCATCCATCGCGCGGCCATGCGCCTAGCGCCAACAGCATCCACCCCACAAGAGAGGTAGCACCATGTCCCTACACACATACCAATTGAAACGCGGCAAAGCACTGGTTATCGTTGGTCCGCAAGGCTGCGGTAAGTCGATTCTGTCTCAGGCCATCGCCAACCGCCACGGCTCCATGCAGACCATCCGAACCGGCCCCGACTGGGAATTCAGCTTGCGCGATGCACTGAACGGCAAGGTGCAAGTGTTGATCGTTGACGGGGTGCCGAGCCAGGCAGAGATGGCTGACATCAAATGCATGGTGATACAGCCACAGATACTGTACTTTTCTGTTGAATCCAAACGGCCCGAGTCTTACCCCAGCCCGCTGATCATCATCACTGCGCCGGACACGGACTGGATGCATGAAGGCACGCGCCGCTTCGACGTGATCGACATGAGCAAGGCGGTGGGCCATGTCTGAATTCGCCACCATCTCCCTACGCGAGGTTGTCGCCAGCCTGCACAACCCTCGCAAGACCTTTAACCCCGTAACCCTGGCCGAACTGGCCGAAGAGATCAGGGCCAAGGGCGTGCACACCCCCGTGATCGTGCGGCCGCTGCCGGGCGCACGTGTGGCAGAGACTGACCGCGTCGTCAAATACGAACTGGTGGCCGGTGAGCGGCGGTTGCGGGCCAGCCACATGGCAGACGTTGCCAACATCCCCGCAATGATTTACGAGCTGACGGATGCCGAAGCGCTGACGATGCAGCTGACTGAAAATGTGCAGCGCGAAGACCTGACAGAGCTGGAGGAAGCCGAGGGCTTGCAAACCCTTATGGAGCAGAGCGGCATGACGGCCGACGAAGTGGCGGCCAAGATCAATAAGAGCCGTCGCTACGTGTTCGACCGCCTGAAGCTACTGGACCTATCCCACGAGTGCAAAGAGGCGATGCGTGCAGGCCTGATCGATATCAGCCGCGCCATCCGCATTGCCCGCATACCCAACAGCGGGTTGCAAAGCAAGGCGCTGGTCGAGGCGACGCGCCAGAGCGGGCCGCACGTGGACCAAGTAGTCAGCGTACGGGCGTTCGAGTCATGGCTGCGCGCCAATGTAATGCTGCCGCTGGACGCTGCCCCGTTCGTGATTACCGACGCCCGCCTGGTCAAAGAGGCCGGCGACTGCAAGAAATGCCCCAAGCGCACCGGCGCCGACCCAGAACTTTTTGCCGACGTGGATGGTGCAGACATATGCACAGACCCCATCTGCTACCACGGCAAGGCCGACGCACACCGCGCCGCCATGGTGACCAAGGCCGAGGCCAAGGGCATGCGGCTGATTGAGGGCAAAGAGGCCAAAGAGATCTGCAACCGGACCAGCGGCAAGCTGGACGGCTACCTGCCGCTGAGCCAGACGCGCGAAGACGTTGCCCACGTTCAAGGCGACAAGGCCCCTACCCTGCGCAGCATCCTGGGCAAAGACGCCCCGGCGCCGGTGCTGATCGAGAACCCGTTCACCAAGGAACTGATTGAGGCCGTGCCCGCTGCGGAGACTGAGGCGCTGTTGGTGATGCGTGGGTTGATAAAGGCGACGCAGCAGCAGGCGGACAAGGCCAAAGCGGCCGAGGATGAAATAGCTGCCCTGCAACGCATGCTGGAAGGCAACGTGGAACGCGCCACGCGCGAAGCTACCTACATGGCAGTGGTGGACGGCATACGCGCCATGCCCGACAACAAGGTGGCGAGCCTGATCGGCGGTGACGCGCTGCGCGAGTGGATGCTGGGTGCAGTGGGCGAAACCATTGACGAAGACGACATGGCCTTCATGCTCGGCTACAAGTTTGAAGACGGCCAGGACGAAATCGACGCACTGAGCATGCACATCCGCGCCTGCAGCGGCGCGACCTTGCTGCGCGCGCTGGCCATCTACATGGCAATGGAGGATCGGTGGGTGCGCAATGAACCCACGGTGCTCACCGCCCACGCCAAGACGCTGGCAATCGACACCGCGGCTATCGAGAAAGCCGCCAAGGCCCAGGTGAAGGCCAACACCGCCAAGCAGATCAAAGCCCTGCAGAACCAGTTGAAGACCAGTACCGCTGCAGCCCTTACACCCCCCGCGGATAGCCCTTCTGAGGGGGAGGGGGGGGCGCAAGGCAAGGCAAAGAACAGCGATACCAAAGCCAAAACACCCCCAAGCGCTGCGCGCGCCAGCAAAACCAGAATCACCGCAGAAGAAGCCATAACAGGCATCGCTGTCGCGATGCAGAGCGTCGAAGATCAGGCGACGACTGCGTCGCCTGATGATCAGCACGCACCTGACTACTATGCCCAAGCGGTTACGCTGGTACGCCATCACAACGATGCAGGTGCAGCGTTTTTGCGCAGGCATATGAACATATCGATGGACCATGCCGACCGACTGATCAAGCTGATGGTCAAGGGTGGCGTGCTGATCAAAGGCTACGACCCTACGGGCAAGCGCATCGCCTACACCATCACCCCGCCAGCCGAGGCAACTGGCTACGTGCTCGGCCAGGCCATCACCATCACCAGTGACGCCGCTGTGCTCGGCTCAATCGCCCGCAAATGGGCTGGCCGAGAAGGCACCATCGCCAAGGTCCTAGGCGATGACTGCTACCAGGTCAAGCTGCTAAAGGGTGGTTCTGTGCCGATGTATGGCAACCAGCTGCAGGCAGCTGCGGGGGTGTCTGCATGAGCCGCCTGACATTCATCCAAACCCGAAGCAACAAGCGCATCGAGCTGCTGGCACGCAACCCCGTATTCCGGGCAGTGGGCCGCCAGCCCATGCCACTCAAAAAACGGGAAAACCTGTTACTGGCCGCTCATGAGGCGTTTGAAAGCGCCCAACGCGGCACTGCCAACGATGCCGACCGCGACACGCTGGTGTGCATGGTCAACGTGGCAATGGTGCTGGCCGGCAAACACTGCATCGCCGAAGACTTGGCCGACGTGCTCGCGGCGCAAGACGCCCTGCTCCGCGCCGATCTGCGCAAGCTGCAGGGTAAAGGCTGGAACTTCGACGGTGAAGGCCGCAAGGCCATCCTGGTGGCGTTGAGCTCCCACGAACAGCAGATTGCCCAACTAGGCCAAGCGGCGGTGACCGACGCGCTGTTGGTGGTGCGGGAGATGCGGGCCAAGGGTGAAGTGCATCAGGTGGGAGTGGCAGCATGATCCCCAACCTCCAAACCCTTGAACACGCCACAAAGGCCCTGCGCGAAGGCGTAGCCAGCGAACCCCAGTGGTCGGTCATTGCCGCCCGCATTGAGACCGCTCAGACCCTCGCCAACCAGGGCGTGCTGCCCGGCATCCGCGGGCACCTGACCAACGCGCAGGAAGCGCTGCAGGGCATCCAGACGCGCGCACGTGGCTGCAATGGATGGAGCCCTACCCCGCTGCAATATCACGAGCTGGACGCGGTGCAGACCTTTGTGGATCTGCACGCCATACAGGTGCGGCAGATCAGGAAGAAGCTTGCGCGCCGGCGCGTTGCCCTCTCGCTCGACTGGGAGGGTGCGTAATGTCTACAAGCACTATCCCGGCGCTTTCCATTCGCCAGCCCTGGGCGTGGCTGATCGTCAACGGCTTCAAACCGATCGAGAACCGCACGTGGCCCACCATGTTCCGCGGCATGCTGCTGATCCACGCCGGCAAGACGATGACCGTCGCTGAGTACGACGCCGCACTGCTGTTCATCAATACCTTCATCGGCCCCGACGTGGCGGCAAAAGTGCCAGCGATGGACAAGCTGGAGCGCGGTGGATTCGTGGGCGTTGCCAACATGGTTGACTGCGTGCGCAAGTCCGAGTCGCCATGGTTCACCGGCGCCGACACCGACGACGGCCACGGCTTCGTAATGGCCGACCCATGGCCTATCCACTTCCACCCGTACAAGGGCAAGCTGGGTTTCTTCAACGTGCCCAGCTTCGTGCCCATTGGCATTCCAGCCTATCAGAGGGCGGCAGCATGAGCGCCAACACAAAAATCGAATGGACCGATCACACGTTCAACCCCTGGTGGGGATGCCAAAAGGTTGGCCCAGGCTGCGACCACTGCTACGCCGAGACGCTGGACAAGCGCACGGGCGGTGAGCACTGGGGACCGGGCGCCGAGCGCCGCCGCACCAGCGTGAAGAACTGGCGCGACCCGGTGCGCTGGAACAATCAGGAGTTCTGGGTGTGCGAAGAGTGTGGGGAACGTGGAACCGACAAGGACTTGGCAAAGACCAAGGGCCTACCCTGCCATCACGAGATGACCGCACCGGCCCGCCAGCGCGTGTTTTGCGCAAGCATGGCCGATGTGTTCGACAACGCGGTGCCGCAACAGTGGCGCACCAATCTGTTTGCACTCATTCACGACACGCCAAACCTTGATTGGCTTTTGCTGACCAAACGCATTGGCAACGCGGCCGAGATGCTACAGAACGACCCGCCGGAGGGCCTCAATATGGCGACCCTGCGGAACGTGTGGATCGGCGCCACCATCGTCACCCAGGCCGAGGCTGACCGCGATATCCCCAAGCTGTTGGCTGTGCCGGCCGCTAAGCGGTTCCTGAGCATGGAGCCGTTGCTGGGGCCGGTGGATCTGCCTGCCAAAGGTGACCCTCTGTGCCGCTGCGATGGGTGCCTGGCAATGGCTGCACGGTATCCAGGGGATGCAGGTCTGCAGCGCATTGACTGGGTGATCGTTGGCGGCGAAAGCGGCCCAGGCGCACGGCCCATGCATCCTGACTGGGCACGCAGCCTGCGCGACCAGTGCGAGGCCGCTGGTGTGCCGTTCCTGTTCAAGCAGTGGGGAGACTGGAAGCCGATCAGCCAAATGGCCGATGTCGAACACAGCGCTTTGTATCGCTCAAAATTAAAGGCGAAACCGCACGAAGACCAAAGCGTGATCGATGACATCTACGGCAAAGCTTGTACGGTGGCAACCACCATACTGCACAACGACGGATCGCTCCACGACTTCACCGAACCCATGGCCTTCTTGCAAGGCACAGGTGCGATGCAGATTTTCAATGTTGGCAAGAAGGCCGCCGGCCGCCCGCTAGACGGCCGCACTTGGGATGGGTTCCCAGCATGACCGCCAACTGCAAACACATGAACTTCAATGCCAACTGCCGAGTGGCCCGCCTCGAAGACACCGGCCGTTTCATGTTGGAAGTGAGGGTGGCCTGCGCTGAATGCAACCAACCCTTCCATTTCGCAGGCCTTGCGCCCGGGCTCAACTTTAACGGCGCAACCGTCAGCCTCGATGGTCTGGAAGCGAACCTGGCCATCTACCCAGAAGGACAGCAACCCAACCCGTTGCAGAAGCTGATGGGCTACACCATCGAGGGGACGAACTGATGATCTCACGCCCAATTCTGTTCCAAGGTGCCATGGTGCGCGCACTGCTAGACGACAGCAAGACGCAGACACGGCGAGTGGTGAAGGGCAAAGCCCTGGACACCATCGAGTTCATGAGCAACAGCGTTGATGAGCAGGACGGATCGACTGAGGATTTGAGCCAAGGCTGGCTTGAGGGTCAGCTAAAGGTTTGGTCTACCGACTACCCTGAAGAGGGTAGCGAATCGATTCACTGCCCATACGGCACGCCTGGTGACCAGCTGTGGGTCCGGGAGACATGGGGCCTGCACGCATACGGGGACGACACCGACTGGCACAGGGGAGCCTGCACAGGCTTGGATCTGGAAGACAGCGTCATCAGATATCGCGCCGACTGGGGTCCGATGCAGGAGAGCTGCCATTGGCGGCCAAGCATTCACATGCCCCGAGCTGCCAGCCGCATCACCCTGGAAATCACTGGCGTGCGTGTGGAGCGGCTGCAGGACATCAGCGAAGCCGATGCGTGGGCAGAGGGCTGCATACCCGGCACGCTTGACGACTACGGCAGACCATTTCCCGCCGAGGTGCCACACCCTAGCGGCAACGGCTGGCAGGGATGGGATTGCGCTCGCGACTGGTATGCCGATCTATGGGAGGACATCAACGGCCCCGATTCTTGGGAAGAGAACCCATGGGTCTGGGTTGTCGAATTTAAGGTTATGAAGCCATGAACACCGCATTCCTACTGATGGCCCAATACGACGCCAAGGCCGTGATCCCGCTCGACCAGGTGGTGCCGGACTACTTCCCCTACCTCTCGGTGGACAAGTTCATTCGCAAGGTCGTGATGGGCGAGATCAAGATACCCCTGGTGCGGATCGAGGCCGGAAGCCAGAAGGCAACGAAGGGCGTGCATCTGAACGACCTGGCCGAATACATCGACGCGCGACGGGCGGCTGCGGTCAAGGAAGCCAGGCAGATGAGCGGATCGCCTTAGCCCACACACGGCAAGCTGCGGCCCGTCCGTCAGTCTTGGGCGAATTGACACGGGCATCCGTAATCCGTTGTGTATGACAACAACAAATTGCGTTTTTATGGCTGACGACAACGTTCACGATAAGGAGAAATAAATGGTCAATGCAAATGTACTCGCTGCTGCCAAAGTCAATGACAGCCAAGAGGATGCATCCGATGACGCCTGCTATACGGCGGCTCGTGCTGCCGGTGTTTCGTCAATGGAATCTGCTGACGAGTGTGACGACGGCGCGTGCTCCTGTGCTGGGTGTCCATGGCAAGAAACAGCCAAGAACTGGCGTAAGCAAAAAGGGGTGGTGCGGTTGCATCTGGGTCCAGCGAACTGGTAGTGCTGAAATCCTTGAATGTGTATGTCAACAATGAATTACGGATACCCATTGACACCCGGCCCACGCCGCCGGACCCACCCGGAGATTGAAATGGAAATGATGAACCGCCTCATTGGCGATGCCCTGGACTCCAAACGCTTTGTCGACGCGTTGAACACCCGAATGGAGCAATCGACATGCGAGCCAGAGCCCGCCTTACCACTCCAACGCGAAACCCGCCAACAGCGCCGTGCCCGTGAACGCGCAGAGGCAAAAGGCGACCGCCGGGCGACGCGCGCATGAGCCAGTCAGCTCGCGTCAGCATCGCGCTTCCAGTGATCGCTGACCACATCAACGAACTATTGTCCGAAGCCGCGGGGAAGGAAATCGCATGGGTTTTGGTGTGCCAAGCTGATGGGGTCGGCCAATACGTCAGCAACACCAAACGCGCCGACGGCACCGAAATGATTGAAGGGCTGCTGTCACGCTGGAAGGCCGGCCGCGCGGACATTCCGGCACACTACAACCCTGACCTACAACAACCATCGGGGAATTGAAATGATAGAACCGACCGCTGTCAAGCAGTGGTGGAGCCCGCACCCGCTGGACAAGTGGGGGCAGATCTTCCTGCTGGAAATCGCCAGCAGTGCAGCGCCGCCCAACACGCAGCCAAGCGATTCTACCAACTGGTGCGGCGATGTCACGCTGCCTGGCCGCGCCGGCTGGAAGGTATGCTTTTTCTACGACTGCGGCGATCTGGACTACATCGATCACTTCGTCACTCCAGACGGCGAGAAGCTGGAGGTGTTTGTCGAAGGCTATGACAGCGAACAGTGGCCGCCAGTCATGCTCTGGGGCGGCATTTCCGATACCGAGCGTCTACGCATCCAGCTGCACAACACAGGCGTCAGCTGAAACCGAAGAGACTCAGTGCTCCATTAGTGCTACATGCACCACGGCCCAATCAGGTAACGCGTTGATCTGATTGGGCTTTTTTATTTCTATCAGCACAATCGAGCATCGGCGCGACACTCATACGCCATCGCCTCTGAAGATCGTCTGTCGCTGCAAAATTGGGGGCGGTCGCTGTTGTCTGATTCACGCTGATTTCGGGTGATTCCGGGCCTTTTCGGGATTCCGGTGCTACATTCGGTGCTACATTTTTTCCGTGTAGCACTACTATGGGTTCAATTGTCCCACGCAAACGCCAAGACGGCACTATTGGCTACCGCGTGCAGATTCGCATCAAGCAGAAGGGCAAGGTCGTTCACAGCGAAACCCAGACCTTTGACCGTGAGCAGGCGGCGATAGCCTGGGAGCGCAAGCGCGAGACTGAGCTGGCGGTGCCAGGTGCACTGACCAAGGTTGAAGACCCGCTGCTCGGTGACGTGATCGACACGTATAACGCCGACAAGCTGAAGCCCCACGGCAAGACCAAGGACCAGGTGTTGCGCACGATCAAGGCGTCCAGCCTGGGCCAGCTGCGGTGCTCGGAGATCAAAAGCCACACGATCGTAGAGTATCTGCAGGGCCTTAAATCGCAGCCACAGACGCGGGGCAACTACTTGTCGCACCTTGCATCGGTGTTCAGCGTGGCGCGGCCAGCCTGGGGATTTCCGCTGGACAAGCAGGCCTGTGAGGACGCCCGGGTGGTGGCCGACAAGCTGGGATTGATCAGCAGGTCCAAGCAGCGCACCAGGCGCCCTACCCTGGCCGAGCTGGACAAGTTGATGAAACACTTCAGCGTGTACGAGATGAAGCGCTCTAACGCCATCCCAATGACTCGCCTGATCTTGTTCTCGATCTACTCCACACGCCGGCAGGGTGAGACCTGCCGAATGGTGGCGGAGGATCTGAATGCCGAGCAGCTGGAAATGATCGTGCGGGACATGAAAAACCCGGGCGAGAAGATCGGCAACGACGTAGCCACCACGCTAACGCCCGAGGCCCTGCAGCTGATCCAGCAGCGCGGGGTGACGAAGGGGCGCATCTGGCCGTACAACGCAGAGTCGGTCAGCGCATCGTTTACCAGGACGTGTGTTCTGCTGGGAATTGAAGACTTGGATTTTCACGACCTGCGGCATGAGGGGATCAGCCGGCTGTTTGAAATGGGGTGGAACATTCCCAGGGTGGCCTGTGTGTCTGGTCACCGGTCGTGGAAGAGCCTGCAGCGCTACACGCACATTAAACAGACTGGGGACAAGTTCAAAGACTGGGAGTGGAGAGTGAAGCTGTTGGATACATGATTGACCTGCAAAATACTGTATGCTAAAACAGTGTTTTGGAGCAGATCACATGAAGCAAGAGGAAGTCTGGCAGTGGCGCACGCTGTGGCTGGGCAAGATGACCAAGACCAGATACAAGTGCACTGAGGAATTTATCCGCCCTGGTCACCCGGAGGCAGTCAGGGTAGAAGGAACTATGGAGATGCGGTGGCTTCCCGAGCACCCCGGCGAATATTGCGGCACCGGCATCAAATGGGGGCCACCCCCGGCCAAGATCCAGGCAAGTGCAGATCCAGCTCGCCGCATGGACGCGGCCGCGAAGCCACCGGCAGGCCCTGGCGGTGTGGTGGCCGAAGCGCCAGCAGATGGGGACGGGTAACCGCTCCCCTATTTTGCTAGAACAACCGCGCCGGCTGCGCCGCCACATCCCAGCTGCTGATCAGCAGCTCCATGCGGTCGACGCCTTGCCCGCCTCCCACGGTGTATTTGATGGGAACTTCCTCGATGTGGAAGCCAGCGAAACATTCGCGGATCTGCGGGTGGTCGTTGATGCTGACCAGGGCCTTGCCCTTGACCTCGCGCATCAGTGTTGCCATGGCCTCATATTCGGCCCAGGGAAACGGCACGCCGTAGCCCTCGGTCTCCCAGTACGGCGGGTCCATGTAGAAGAAGGTGTGCGGGCGGTCGTACCGACGTATGCACTCTTTCCAGTCCAAGCGCTCGATGTAGGCGCTGGCGAGGCGCAGGTGGGCAGCGCTCAGGCTTTCCTCAATGCGCAGCAGGTTGACTGCCGGCGCGGTGGTGGCAGTGCCCCAGGTCTGACCCTGCACGCGGCCGCCAAAGGCCTGGTGCTGCAGGTAATAGAACCTGGCGGCCCGCTGAATGTCGGTCAGGGTCTCGCTGGGCGTGTCCTGCGACCATTTGAAGATCTCGCGGCTGCTGAGCGCCCACTTGAACTGGCGCACAAACTCTTCCAAGTGGTTCTGCACCACCCGGTACAGGTTGACCACGTCGCCGTTGATGTCGTTGATGACTTCCACCTCGGCCGGCTGCCGCAGGAAGTACATGGCTGCACCGCCGGCGAATACCTCGACGTAACAGCTGTGGTCTGGGAAACGGTGCAGGATGGTGTCGGCCAGGCGGCGTTTGCCGCCGAGCCACGGGATGATGGGGGATGGCATAAATGTTGTGGTCCAGTGGGTTGATACACTTGGCCCGCCTCCCGGGAGGTGGCAGGGCCTTGGCTGGGCCACGGTCTATTCGTGGAATGGCGGCTGGTTAGGGTGTTCGCGCACCCTTGCCAGTCGCCCTGTCTTTACACCTGGTGTAAAGACCGATAGGGGCTTACGCCGGCACTTCTTCGCGCTTGGACAGTCCGGCGCTGACACCGATGCTGGCGCCCTCGATGCGGGTCACATCCGAGCCTTCCCAATGGCCGGTGAGATAGCCGTTTATGTTGACCACAATGTCTTTTCCGTCGTCATCACTCAGCAGGTCAACGAAGGCGTCTGCAGCGGCTTGCGCCTGGGCCTTGTCACGATGATGGCAGGCCTGCGTGGCTACAACCTCTTCCAGCTTGGCTGCAATTGCGGTTTTGGCGGCCTGCTTGTCGCTGGCGCGCACGGTGAATGAATAGCTCATTGGTTTACCTTGGGTTTGGGTGGTCGGTCACTTGGGGCCGCTGTGACCTTTTTGCGGTTGGGGCACTCGATGTGCGAGCACTCCCAAAAATCGTCATCTGGCTTTGGCTTGCGCCTGCACTGGGGGCAGGTCACTTGGGCCATGCTTCGCTCAGGGTTTTTGCGTCGTTGGCGTGTCGGCCAGCTTTTTCCGCAAGCTCTCCACCAGCTGATGCCACTGTGTCGAGTAGCTCACTGAAGGTAGCGGCTCGGACAAGGCAGGCGGCGTGGGTAGTGGCTGCATCTCGCATTGCTGCCTCGGAAGCGTCGTGCAGGCCGATAAGTGCAGTACGAGCTCCAGCAGCATCGCGGCGCAAAACAACCTCGCGGCCGGCTGCTGCGTTTTGGGCGTCGATGACGTTGTCCGTTCGGCGGATGGATACCGCTGCCGCCAGTCGCTGGTCAGCCAAAGTCTGTTGTGCACGTTCGTTCTCCTTTGCGTCATAGCGCCAAGACTGGACAGTCCAGCCGGTTGTAAAACTTGCGGCCGCGATGCCGACGGCGATCAGTAGTTGGGGGCTCATGGGTAGGCGCTCCACGGCAGTTGGAAGTGCGGCCCATCTTTGAAGCTGGCCCAGTCGCCGCCCCACTCAATGGGCACGCCGACCGACGCGGCGGCTTCTTTCACCACCTGGGCCAGAGCCTGGTACTGCGGGAACTTCCACGAGATCTCATCAGCGTCGACGACCTTGTCGGCGTCCTTGTCGTCCCATACGGCCAGGTCGACAGCGCAGCTCAGTTTGCAAACATTCGATTCCGGCAGGTGCCGGCTGCGCATGGTCTTTGACTTGCCCGTCTTGAAATACTCCGTCTGTACCGCCAGGGAGCGCGCACCCTCGGTCACCACGAACATCACACCAGACCGGGCCGCAGCCGCGTGGATGACCTTCACCAGATCGGGGTGCACATTTTTCAGGCGAGTGATATCTCGTACAGACAGCTGGAAACCGTTGTTGTTGCTCATAGTGGTCATCCTTCTTTGATTCGGGTTCTGACGATCAACACCGCAAAACCGCCCAAGGCGCACACATCGGCCAGGGATGGGTCGGTTTTGGCTATGTGGCTGTACAGGTAGGGCATGCCTGTCTCCACCACCCCCATGGGCTGCAGCAGCGGCCCCACCAGCGCGCCACCGGCGCCCAGGGCCAGCAGCATCCAGGCGAAGGCTTTGAGGCCGTCAACCAAGCGCTGGCGCGGTGTTAGACCCTTGGCGAAGGGGGATGTGCGCTCCAGCTTGTTCAGCGCTTCCGCGAGGACGATGAAGCCCGCTATCACGTGTAGAACTTGCATGCTGGTCATGGCTGCGCTCCCTGCGGCGGATTGGCCGGCGGCGGCGGTGGGTCTGAAGAGAAGCGTTTAATCTGTGAGGAAAGCACCTTGCGTGCGCAGGCTCCCACGACGCACGCCACGGCCAGTTGCATGGGCAGCTGCAGGTTGAAGGCCAGCAGGATCAGCGGCGTTACGTAGCCAGCCGTAATGCTGCTGGCCATCGCCACGGCCATGCGGTGCAGCGTGGTCTTCAGCAAGGTCTTCCAAGTGTCGGTGTTGCCCGGTACGGTGTTGACCAAGATCATTGCGCACAGCGACCCCAGGAAGCCGGCCACCAGCACATCAGCGCGCAGGCCCAGGGGTATGCCAAATGCCGTGACCATAGGCACAGCCAAATTTACGCCGGCGAGCGTGACCCAGGCTGCGGCGGTGGATGTTGGCTCAGGCATGCGCCGTCCTCTCAGTTGTTTGTTGGGCACCCGGGTTACGCACTGTCATCAAGCGGCTACCCCAGACCGCCATCGCACCTGTCACGCATGCGCCGGGCGTGGCCGTGTCGGTGGGCTCCATGTCATCCACCATCCAGATCGCAAGGCAGTACTCTGCGCACTGCCCTACGGTGTCGGCGCCTATCACCAGGCGTTTCAATCCGCCCAGCACGGCTTGCCATTTGGAATAGGTCCACTCGCCAAAGCATTCCTGGGCAAACCGCAGGGCCTTGTCGGACAGCGGCCGCGGCGCTGGCGCCCAGTCAAAATCGCCGCAAGTAGACAGCAGGCGCGGTGCGCAGCCCTTGGTGGTCAGATCCATCACCCACACGCTCTGGCCTGCATCCGCCACCCAGGCCATGCCCACATGCACATGCGGGTGTGCAGTGCCGTGGCGAACCCACCAGCGCTCTACCACGCTGCGCAGGCCACCGCCCGTATGGTCCCGCCAGGCGAGCATGTCGCCGGTCTTGATCAGCGGGCGCACGTCTTCGTAGCGGTTATCAGCCATGGCCGCCGCTCCTGTCAAAGGACTTGAGTAGCGTGTCGCGGAACCAAATGGCCCGCACCTTGCGCCAGCCGTCCGGGCCGTTGCACAGCCGCGCCACGCGGCCGGATACCGTCCACTCCTGCGGCCGCTCCCACCAGATCAGGTTTGCCACGGTGAACTGGATCAGCGCGTCCACCACCAGGCCCTCGGCCAGCACGGTGTAGCCGCTCCACTTGGCGAAGGGGCTCAGCTTGCCTTCGTCCCTGGTCTGCTGCAGGTTCATCACGGCCAGGAACAGGACCCACAGGTAGCGCATGCCCAGGATTGCGCCCAGCACCACGCACAAGGCATAAGCGCCGGCCGTCACAGTGTTGCCCCGGTGACGAACAGCGCGTCGATCTGTTCTTCAGTCAAACCCAGCGCGGGCCCGAGCGTGGAAACGAAACCGTTGTGGCGCTGCACTTCGTTGCTGAAGTCCCATTCAATCTGCGCCTTTTCCTTTTCAGGGCTAGGCAGTGAATCAATGGCCGCCTGCACTGAGCCGATCAGGCCTGCGGTGAACAGCACCAAACGCGCTTGGCGCATGGTGATGGACTCTGGCACGTTGGACACCGGCGGAGGGGGGTAAAACGTAACCTTGTCCAACGTAGTAAATCCAGGACCAGCATTGCCGCACAGCACCCAGGCACCTAGTTCGGCGTCGGGGTCCGTGGCGGATTCAATGATGTTGGGGCTGACAACGTACACGCCATTGGCGTCGGGCCCGGAAAGTTGTGCGTATCTGTTCATTTTTAAACTCCGTAGTCCCAAATTTCAAGATAACCTCCGCCGCCGTCGCCGCCTTTCGCGCCTACCGTGGAGCTACCGCCGCCGCCAGCGCCTGTTCCACCGTCTGTGCCGACAAGTCCGCCGTTACCGCCCTTGCCCATAAAGGAGTCGCCGCCGCCGCTTGTGTTCGCCGATCCTGTCGATTGACCGTTACCGGCTGAACCTGAGTTGTAGAACCCTGGCGCGTAGCCTTTGGTGTTGCTCCCGGTCCCGCTTGCACCGCCCGACACACCGCTTACTTGCCCGAAATTGCCAGTGGCAACGTCACCTGAGATAAGAGGTGTACCAACGACCCCGTTAGTTGCCAGACCACCGGTACTGAGGCCACCTTTTCCGCCTAGTGCGATTACGTTGTTGCAGCGCGTGGCACCACCATCGGTACCTGAAGCGCCTGTACCGCCAATCCCTTTAGCGCCTACAGCCCACGTTGCACCCGCTATAGGAAGACGCTCCACTGTCTCCACAAAGGCGCCTCCAGAACCGCCGGAGTGTCCGCAGCCCGATTGGCCCCCACCGGCACCACCACCCGCACCTTGGCGGCGTATAAGGCAGCGCGCCATGTCAACGGTTGGGATGTAAGTACCCGTCCCAGAGGTCATAACGGTTATCAGCTTGGGCTTTGCTCCCACTGCCCCGAAAAGTTCATTCATGCTCATGGCCTATACCCACCCGTAGGTGGCCCCGCTGTCTGTGATAACTACTGAAAATGGAGCATCAATTGGCTGTGTGCCACTTGCACCGCAAGTCTTATCCGCCCCGGCAGGAGCAAAGATGGCGCCCGTTACGCCGGGAGGCACCACTAAGCCAAATTGCTTGTTGTTCCCGGTGATTGCAGGCGCTGTCAGCGTGCAGGCTCCGGTAAATAAATAAGTGCGCCGTGGCACTGCCGTGGTGTTGGTATTGATAGGGACAATGGGCCAGGCGCCGCCTACAACCACCCAGTCGGCAGACACACCAGGTTGGCTTGTGGTCACATCCGCCAGGTTGTTCAACAGACCCCAGAACGCTCCGTTGTGGTCCACGCTGGCGGGTTTGTTCAGTGCGCCAACCTGGGCAGACCACAGGCCCTTGAAGTTGGCCATGGCTGCGGCGTTGGCTTCGCTGGTGGCCGCGGCTGTGGCGCTGGCTGCAGCTTCCACCGCGTTGTCATACGTGATCCCGGCGTTCGCAAACACGTTGGCCTTGGCGGCATTCATTTCTGCCTGCAGGTCCGGCAGCGCGCCGAGAAAGGCATCGCCTTCGGCGTCAAAGTTTTCCGGATCGGCGGTGCTGGGCGGCTCGGTCAGGGCCGGGCCGTCAGGAGGTGGTGTGGTGGGTGCGGTTGCCATGGTGTGGGCTAGACCTCTTGTAGGTTGATGGAAACGAGGGCGTCGGGTTTTGCTGGCCTGATGGCGAAGCGGGTCCAGAAGCCGGGGATGAGGAAGGCGTTAAACCAGTCGCTGGTGATTTCGTCATCCAGCGCGCTATACAGCGCTACCTTGGCGTTGGTGTCCACCCGCAGCTCGCGCAGCTTGTCAACTGCAGAAGTTGGGGCCAGGATGGACAGGTTGTTGGTTTGCTTGGTGGGGCGCTCCACAAGCGTGAAGTCGCCATAGTCGTCTGCCTCTGTCTTGCTGAAGTTGCGGACATCGTTCTCCGCCTCATCAGACACGCTGCCCATATCCACATAGCGGCCAATGAAGACGCGGCCGCACTTGACGGTGCCACCCGTCAGGGTGATGGTGAGTGTGGCGCCGGAGTTGAGTGGCACGTCGTAGAACACGATTGCTGGCCGGTAGCGGAACGCCCCAAGGAAGTAGTCCTTCCACCCCAGGGTGTTACGCAGCAAAGTGTTGGTGTCTTTGGACCACATCAAGGTGGCGCCGACGTGCAACTGCAGCTGCACGCTGTTGGAGCTCAGGCCCGTGAGGCCCACGCTATCGACCCGGCTGGGCAGGTCTATGACGTACGTGACTGGCCCCTCCCCTACGGTCTGCTGGGTGCTCTTCAGATCAAACAGGGCGTACTTGATGGTGGCGCCGATGTCTTTCCAGTTGGTAGGGTCCAGCTCTGGCACGATGTCGCCTGCCCCACCCACACGGCGCAGGTAGGTGCGGTGCAGGTTGGTGCGGATGACTTCATCGCCCGCCACATAGGTGGCGCCGCTGACCCACTCGCGTTCATACGGTCCGAGGTCGGTCCACTGGTCGGTGTTCTCGTGTGGGGACAGCGTGCGCAGGTCTTGCCAATTGGTGGGGTCGCTGGCGGGATCTGTGGCGCCAGCGCCGGCAGTCTTGCGCTTGTACGTAAAGCCATTGGCAGGGCTGTTGCGCAGAGCGCCGATGATGTAAGTGGTGCCAGTGACCCACAGGGCCGCCGTTTGGCTGGCCTTGCGCTGGTATTCCCTGAATGTGGTGCCAGCCACGCTGACCTTGGCGCCCACGGCGTATACCGTGCCGCTGACCCAGGCCGTGGCGGGTGCCACGGGCTCGGCAATGGTGCTGCTGACCAGGTGCTGGTCTGTGATGATGAGGCCGGGGGTGCACTTCATTCTTCTGCCTCCATCACCGTCACTTGCAGCGAGTCGGTTCGTTCCATGGCCGGCAACAGAAGGTCGTACAGCTTTTCGCTGAAGCCGGTGTACTTTTCGATTTTCTCCAGTCGCTTGTCCAACTTGGACATGACGGTGGCCATCGCGCTGTTGTCGTCTCCCTCGCCCGTGTAGCCCGCCACAGGGTTGAAGGCCTTGGGGGTGATGCGTTCGCCCTCGTGGATCATGGCGAGCATGTCGCGGGGCACGTAGTCTGTGCCAACGGCGAAGCCAGGCACGGACAGCATGTTGCCGCCAAGGGACAAGCCGCCCACGCGGGCCAGGGTGTCGATGATGTAGCCGGTGAGCATGGATTGCTCGATCGCACTACGGGTATTGGCCTTGCCAGACTCTGCCAACGCGCGGGCCAGCTCGGGCAGGTCTTGCATGGCGGTGAGGTCTTTGGCCTCGGCCCTGGCTGCGGTTATGGCGAACTGGGCTTGCAGCTGGGCATAGCTGTCGGGGCCACTGCTGATCATGTCCAGGCGCAGGTCGTGGATGGTGTCGGCCAGGGCCTCTATGGCGCGCTGCAGGTCGGTAACCGCGCTGGAGCCGCCACCGCCACCACCGCCGCCGCCTCCACCACTGCTGGAGCCTACGTGGTTGGTAGGGGTGGTGGCTGCTATGGCGTCCAGCGCGGGCTTGACGGTGGCAAGGGTGTTGGCTGCTTTTACGGCTGCGGCGTACTGTGCAGCGCCCTCTGTTGTGTTGGCGCCCGGTGCGAATGTATCCACCACACCGCGGATGTCGGCGCGTGTTGCTGCCTTGAGCTGGTCTACCGTGTACGTGATGCCGGCCTTTTGCAGATCGGCCTGGACCATGGCGTAGGTCGCGGCCTGCTGTTCGGTCTGGCTGTAGAAGTTTTGGTAGTAGCTGCTGAACTGCGCTTGCGCGGCCTGCAAGCCACCAAAAGCGGCGATAAGGTTGGCAGCAGCGGCACCACCTGTGGCACTGACATCCATCAGGGTGTAGCCGAAGTTGTAGAAGGCCGTGTTGACGGTGGCAAGCTCTGCCACCACACCCTTTACGCTGTTGAGGGTCTCGAACGAGATGTTGGTCAGGTCGGTGCCCGGGATCATCTGCAGGGTGTCGTACGCCTTGCGCAAGTCCACCGCACCTTTGATCGCAGCGTCTATGCCGGCCTGGTCGAGCGTGGCCGCGTCGACACCGTCAAACACACCGCGCATCCAGGTGGGCAGGTCGGAGCCCTGCAGCGCGGTCAGTACGGCGCGGTTGGCGGTGAGCTTCAGGGCGTCTTCGGACAGGGCGATCTCTCCGCTGTCAAACGTGCTGGTGCCAGCCATGGCGCCTACGCGGAACTTACCGCCGCTGGAGTCATTGCTGCCGTAGGTGAAGCTGGTGTTGACTGCATCAATGCCCAGGGACTTGGCGGCGGCCTGGTAGCCAGTGTTGAGGGTCTCCAGGTATTTGGCGGCGCCTGCGTTGGCGCCAGCAAAGTAATCGTCCATGCGCTTGCGGCTGGCAGCGTTGGCAGCGTCTACCTGCTCTTGGCTCGTGCCGTCGACCAGTTGGGTCTGGAAGCCGGTCTCGTCCACAAAATCGCGACTGCTTCGACTGGTAACCTTGCCGGTGGAGTCAAAGCCCATGGTGGCGTCACCGGTGCTCATGACGTGGGTGGCATCGCGCATAGCCAGGATGGCGATGACGGCAGCGGCGATCCAGCCATAGGGGCCGACGCTTGCGAGGGCGCCCATCATTCCAGAGCCGGCGCCGGTGGCGGCTGCGCCTCCTGTAGCTGCTGCAGTCCCGCCCGCGGCTGCAGCACCACCCTCTACCGCAACGCCTGCCCAGCCACCGTTACCGGCGATCAGTGCGCCGATCGAATCGCCACCTACCGCGCCCACTGCGTTGGCGCCAACCAGGGAAGCGGAGGATGCGCCGGCTGTACCACCGAACAGGAATTGGGAGCCAGCGCCGTATAGCGTGTTGAGGCTGCTGGCGTTGTTTGCCATGCCGACAAGGTCGCCGCCGGTGCTGCCAGCCATGCCTGGGAAGGCCGAGTTGGCAACACCCTGGCCACTGAATGTGGCCGACAGATTGAACAGCCATTTCTTGGCCGTCATCTGGTAGAGCCAATCGAAGAAGATCGCCTTGCCGGTGTCGCGCAGCTTAGTCCAAGTGTCTTGCCCGCCCTGGAAAATGTTGGTGAATGTGCTGTGGGCAGTCTGTTCGATGGACTGCCACATGCTGGTTTGCTTCTCCAGCTCTTCGGTGTTGGCGATGACGGTGACCAGCTTCTCGCGCATCTCGATCTGGCGTTGCAGCGATGCGAACTCTTCACTGTCGGCGCGGACACGGGTTTGCTTGAGCTTGAGCTCGGCAATGACCAGCTGCTCAATCTGGCTCTTGGTCTTGCCGTATTGGTCGAAGCGCTCTTGGGCGGCCTTCAGTTCGTCCTTGGTGCTCTGTTCTGCCCGGTGGCGCATTTCCTCCTGGGCCAAGAAGTAAGCTTCAATCTGCTCGCCTTCCTTTTTGCGCGCATCGGACCGGGCGGCCACATCAGCCAGCATTTGCTTGGTGGCGGCTTCGGCGGCGATCTTGTTCGCCTCTACCTGTTTGAATTCTTCCAGCAGGCCCTCGATGCGGGCGCGCTGTTCTTTGTTGACCTTGAGGGTGCCGTCGGCCAGGTCCTGGTGCACCTTGACGGCTTCCTTTTGCGCGGCTGTGAGGTTGCCCTGGGTTGTGAGGTCCAGCTGCTCCAGCGCGATCTTTTCTTTCAGGCTGCTGACCAGGCGGGCGTAGTCGCTGATCTTCTTTGTGGTGTCGTCGGCTGCGCCGCCGTAGTCTTTGGTGGCGCGGCCGCGGCGCATTTCCATGGAGTCCCATGCAGGGCTTTGCGCCATAGCAATGCGGTCTGCCTCTGCCTGCTTGAGTGCAGCGCGACGGTTCTCCAGTGCATCGCGGAAGCGCGAAGTGGAGCTCCACAAATCCTGCGTCATTTGCACGAACGCTTTGTTGTGGGTGGTTTGATTGTCCTCGCCCGAGAAAGGATTCTTCATGCGGGCCACGCTGTCGCCAATCGTGTTGGCCAACCATGCTGTGGCGGCACCCACCGTTTGCAGAACCTTGACCGTTGACATGGCCGAATCAGCGACAAAAGCCATGACGTTTGTCACGCCTTCGCCCCAGCTTTGCAGCGACCCGTTGGCTGCGAGTGCATTCATCTCGCCATTCACATCCTTCAGGTGATCGGTGTAGGCCATGACGGCTACGGTCATGGCTTCATTGAAGATCTCGCCCTGTACCACCTTCAGGTCCTCGATATAGCGGGCCATGGAGCGCACCTGTTTGCCTGCAGTGCCCATGGCGGCCTCATAAGCACCGGCGATCTTGCCGCCCTCTTCCATGACGGCCTGCTGGCGGGCGAGCATCTTTTGGTGCTCGGACAGGGAGTCCTTGCTCACGCCGATGGACTTGGCCAGTTCTTTGTAGCTTTCTTCAAAGCTGACGTTGATACCGATGTTGCGCAGCACGTCGGTCTGGGCAGACTTAATGCCGTGGATCATGGCCTGCAGCGCCTCTGAGCTGTTGATGTTGCCGATGACGGCGGCGTCTTGCGCGATGCGGGCGAGTTTGGATGCATCGGCCAGGTCGATCTGCGCCTGCGAGAGCTGTATCACGGTGTTGCGCGAGGCGATCATGGATATGCCGGCCTTTTGGACCTCAGACGCATAGCGCTGCATCTCCACCCGGTTGTAGCCAGCGTTTTTGCCAACCACTTCCATGACAACGCCCAGCTCTTGGTGGCGGGCGTTGAGCATGGCCATCTCTTTGGCGGCCTCGATCGCCTTGCCCGTGGCAAAGGCAGCAGCTGCCGCCTTGGCGTAGTTGAGCATGGAGGCCTGTGCACTGTCGATGCGGCTGGATATCCCGGCCATGGCGCCGCCCACCGAGTCTTGCGCCTCACGCATCTTGCGCTGCAGGTCGGCAATGTCGGCCATCAGTTTGATGTTGACTACGCTTAAATCCATGGTGCGGTTCAGTCCAGAAATTGGTCCAGCTTGCTGTTCATCTCGGCGCGTTGCAGGGCTTTCACCTCGGCCGCTCCCGCGTAGGGCGGCTTGCAGTCGGGGTCTTCGGCAGCGTGGGCACCGGCCACGTATTCGGCTGACAGGGTGCGCAGGGTGCTTGCCTCCCACGCGGTGAGCTCAATGCCTGTGTTGTCTTGCCAAGCCTTGATCTCACTGTGTGGCAGCGGCGCCCGGCCCATACCGCTGGATACGAACGCGCCCGCGTCAAACAGGTAGTCCACCAGGTAGCCGCAACGCGGTGTGGCTGGGAGAGTGGGTTTTTTGCCATCTTTCGTCAGCTTTTCGCGGCGGGTTTTCTGGGTCTTGCCTTTTTTGTCGCGGGGGGGCGTGTCTAGCCAGGCTGTGTGTCGGACGTAGAGGGCAAGGGACTTGCCGGCTTGGGCAAAAAATTGGCACGGCTCGCCAGGAATTTGCGGGCGTCTTCTGCCACGTGGCCGACATCCATGTCTGCATAAGCGGCCTTGAATTGTTCGTGGCCGGCCATGCCCTCGTATTCGAAGTTGTTGAACGACTTGGTGCATGCGGCCAAGAATTCAGCACCCTCGGCAAGCTTTTCTTCCAGGGTCTGCTTGTCGTCGCCACCCTGCATGGCAGCCATGGCGCGGATGTTGTTGCGCTGCTCGGCGGCGTGCTTGGCCTTTTGGAATTGCTTGGAGGCTGGGCTGTGGAAGGTGATGCTGGCGGGGTTGCCGGATTCATCAAACTGGGCTTCGCCTTTGGCATCGCGCAGGGGCATGTCGCCGGTGTGGGCAATGGAAAGCTTTTTGAGATTGAAGGTCATGGTGGTGATGGGTTTTGAATATGGTCAGGGTTCCGGGTGGGGCGCCCATCCCGGGCGCCCCTACATTGGCCTTGCGGCCAAACTATGCGTCGATGGTGTTGGTCTGGCGCAGCAGACTGAACTTGCCTTGCACCACGTTGTCGACGGTGCCGAGGTTTTCCATGCAGTCGGTAACTTGTGCAGTGAAGTAGCGGATCTTCCCGTTCTGCTTGGTCAGACGGAAGCTGTTCACGGCTGTTGGGTGGTCAGCGGCTGCACGCACCAACAGTTGGCCGGCGTCGTTGTCGTCCCAGCCCACGGTCATATCGGCCTTGCCGAGCTTGTAGCTTGCCTTCTTTTCGGTCTGCTGAGCGCTGGAAATTGGGGCGTGCGTTGCGGTGTTGTACTGACGACCTTTGACGCTACCAATGTCGGTGAGCTCGCCAATGGCGGTCCAAGACAACGCGGCATAGGCAGGCGCGTCGTATGTGGCGGGAAGCGCAGCGCAAATGTCGAGCGTGGCGGTTGCGACGGTTTCAGTGGTCATGGTGGGTGCCTCGTGAAAATGTGGGTTTGCGGAGTGGGGTCAGTGACGGGGCGGCTTAAACGCCAATCAGCACGATGGTGTAAGTGACCGGGGTGCCGGCGCCGCCGTTGGCGATCTTGAGCAGGTCTGCCGTGGTAGCGGTAACGTCAAACCCATTGGCATCTGGCGCGACCATGGCCAGCAGGCCACCCGGTCGAATGACATTGGTGTCGGCAACGTCACCAAACCACGGCGCGGCCTGGGCAGATGCCGCACCGCCGAAAACCACGGTGTTTGTGTTGGCAGCCGCGGCGGTGACGATGATGGCCTTGATCTTGTCGAACGTGAGCACGTTGCCAAAGACGTCGGTCAGCACACCAGCCAGGTCCAAATTCTCATTGGCGGACGCGGCAAGGGTGCGTGTGTCGCTGAACAGGATGCGGGCTTGGTTAGCGCCGGTGCCGTCGGTGAAGACGTAATTTGGGGTGAACTTGACGTCTTGGTTGACGGAGCCAACGTCCGACGACTGATTGAAGGAGGCGACTAGCGAGAGCGCCAGGGAGGCTGCAAGTGCGGTGGTCATGGTGGTGGAGTCCTAAAAGTGGGTTAGGTGATGAGGTGCAGAGTGGCCCAGCCGGTGGCGTCGGGGTTGACCCAACCCACCTTGTAGGTATTGCCAGCGCAGGGGCCGCTGGTGACGGCCAGGGAAAGGCCCTCGGGGCGCGCTGGGACGCTGGTAGCAGGCAGGTAGAAGCTAGGGCTGCTGCCCGCAGGACCGAATCCGGCCACGGGGGCGTTGTCGAACCCCGCGTCCAGGAAGCCGACCACCTCAACACCGCCCAGCAGCGCGTTGACTGCGTGCTCGGCGGTGTCGAGGAAGGCGGCGTTGTCTTCGGTCATGGGCATGGTGGGTCAGGCCTTGGTGCCGACTGTGCTGGCCTTGCTGGTGGCCACGTCGGCGTCGGCTTTGACCTTTGCCTGGGCTTCGGCATCTGCCTTGGCTTTGGCATCAGCTTCAGCGGCCTCGGCCTTGGCGGTGGCGACGGCTTGCAGCTCAGCTACCAGATCAGCGTTCAGCTTGGTGAGGGCTTCAACATCTGCCGTGAGCCGCACGTTCAGGGCCTTGACTTCGGCCAATTCCGCGCCGGCACTTTCCTCGGCCTGCTGTTGGGCGCGGGCTTTGGCGGCCTTCTTGTCGGCGGTCTCGGCTTGGTCGGCCAGGGCCTTGGGGAGCTCGGCATCGCTGAGAATGGTTTCGCCAATCTTGAACTGGACGGGGCCAGTGGTGACGTACCAGTTCTTGCGGCCAGCGATGGGCGATAGCGCGTGCTTGCGGGGTGCTGCTTGGGCCTCGGTGAGGCCCAGGGCGACACCTGCCCCGAGGGCAAGCACGGCTGTGGTGATGTATTTCATGGCCGTGCTGTGCCTTAGATCATGGTGACCAGGCAGGCGCGTTGCCAGTAGCCGTAGCCGACGTTGCGCCAGCTATCCAGGCCGAACTGCCATGCGTCGTTGTCGAACTCGTACTCAGAGCCTTCGGCCTTGACCTTAAGCTCGGTGCCCTTTTCTTCCTGGCAGATCAGGCCCTTGATGGGGCTATCCACGCGGTGGATGCTGAACTTGTCGGTCCACGCGGACAGGCGAGGGTTCATGACTACGTCGAGCTTGAGCCCGGCGATCATGTTGGGGTTGAGGTTCTGCTGCAGGGCCGCTGTGGTGATTGCGGTGACCGCCGCTGTGGCTGTCAGGTACAAGCTGACCGGCACCTTGATGATGAACGCCTTGGCGTTCTCATTCATGGGCTCGCCCTGGTCGTCCTTGAACGACAGGATCTGTGCAATGCCTGCCAGCATGGCCTGCTGGAATTCTTCCACCGACGGGGCGGTCTGGCTGCCGTGCACCAGGGCTGGCAGTGCGGAGATGTCCACTTGGATGGAGTTGCTTTGGCTACCGGACTTACCCTCGACGTGGTCGGTGTCGAAGTAGTACTGGCCGTCATAGCACACGGTGCTGGCACCGTTGAGCAACAGGGTGGACAGCAGGCTGGCCCAGTGGGTGACAGAGCGGTCCGCGAACTCTTGCACGCGGGCCTCGATCTGCCCGGTCTTGTCGCGGCGGGCATCTTTGACAGCGATTTCGAGCGTGGACTCGAAATGCTTGTTGGTGATAGCCATGCTGTTGGATGCCAGGCCCTTGGCTTGGCGGCCACCGATCCACTCACGGAAGCCGGGAGACTGGCCCAGGAAGGCGTATGTCTCGCTGGACTGATCCGAGCCAAACATATTGGCCAGGCCGGAGACCCAGGGCAAACCGGCATTGAGTTCGAGCCGGGCGAAATACATGCCGCGGATGGCGCGGCTGGAGAGCAGACTTTGGTCCATGATGGTGGTGTCTTTCTGTGTTCGTTAAAAAAGTGGTTCTGGCTGGGTGGTGCGGCTTAGTTGCCGGTGGCCCAGATGCCGCGCAGGGAGCGCACGATGGGGCCGTTGGCATCACCGGTGCCCAGGACCACGTGGTCACCGCGGCGCGCGGTGGCTTTGGTGTTGCCCAAGGCAGTGTTGTCGGTACCGGGCAGGTCTGGGCCCTGGATCTTGTCGGCCGCCGCCGGGCTGATCTTCAAGAACACCGTGCCGAACGAGCCAGCGTTGACGATGGCGCAGTTGACAGGTGTGGCAACTGCCGGCAGCGTGACAACGCGCGCATCGGTGGTGACGAAGAAGGCTTTGCCGTTGTCTTCGATATCGAGCGTCTTGTCGACCGCGATGGTCTCGCGAATGCTGTACGCGGCCCAAGGGTCGCGGTAAACGTCAGCGTCAAAGTCGATCACGGCCACGCCGCTGGACACGAAGCGCTTGACGAAGCCCACAAACGTTGCCGACACCGGGAGCATGGTGTAGGTGTCATCGTCAGTGGCGTAGACGGGCTGGCCCACGTCGGTGATGGTGACTCCGGCGACGGTGAGCTCGATCTCGCCACTCTGGACGACTTCCACATTGATGGCTGCTGCGGCGCCAGCAGAGTTGTCTGCCTGGGCTACCGCAAAGCCGCCAAATGTGTCGCCAGCAACCAGGGGCCGGGCGTGGCCGGTGGCTGCGACGATGCCGACTGCGGCGCCTTCATAGATGATGTCAGACGCAATCACAGGGAGGTGGTTGCGTTGGCCCAGTTCGTAGGCGCGGGATTTGTTTGCTGCCAGGGTTGTCATGATGGGTTCCTAAAAGTTGCGGGGTGTGTTGGGTGGGCCGGGCCTGAACCGGCGTTAGGCGGCCTTTTTGCCCAGGACGCGGACCTTGCCGGCTTCTTCGGCCTTGACCAGGGCGGTGTAGGCGGCGAGGCTGCTGAACTCGCCACGGATATCGGCGCTTGCTTCCCACTGGGCCTTGCAGCGGTCTTCCACCGGCAGGGCACTGACGCGGGCCGCTTCGGTTGCAGCTTCGGCCTTTGCCTTGGCTTCTGCGGAAACAGGGACCGTGGGCGCTGGGTTTTGTGCAACGGGCGGGGGTGCATCGCTGGCCTGTGCCTTGCCTTGTGCGGTGCGGATGTCGCGCTCGGCCTTGTTGACGGCCAGGGCTGCATCGCCGCCAGAGGTCTTGCCGTCAAACTTGAGCGCGGCGATCAGCGCTTCGTGGCCTGGGATGACTGCTGATTCAACTGCCTGGATGCGTGCGCGCTCGGCGGTGGCGCCCATGGCGGTGAATTCTGTTTGCAGCTGGGCGAACAGTGCGGGGTGGTCTTTTTCAAGGGTTGCGCGGTCCATGGGTAGGGTCCTTTGTGTGGCAGGGGTTGGAGTGGTGGGTTGCTTGTGTGCAGATGTCTGCACACCGGCAGGCCCTGCGTTGGGTGAAGGCAGGCCGCCAAGCGCAAACACGGCTTTGGAGCGGCGGGAAAATTTGCCGGGGTTGGTGGCGAGCTGTTCGACCATGGCGTCTACCGTGGAGTAGCCATCGACAAGGCCTTGGTCTATGGCTTGCTGGCCGATCCAAACGCGGCCGTCGGCCATGTGCTCAAGCACGGCTTCAATGCTTGTGCCGCGGTTGTCGGCAACGGCGTCCACAAACACGGAATACAGGTAGTCCACCCGGCTCTGCATGTAGGCAAGGCCTTCTGCGGACAGGGGGCCGGTGTCGCTGGCAATGCGCTTGTATTTTCCGGCGGTGATCTCGGTGGTGGTTGCGCCTGCCCTTGGGTCATAGCTGTGGCTGGCCACCACACCGATGGAGCCGACCTGCACGGTGGGGCCGGTGATGTACACGCCGTTAGCCGAAGAGCCGGCCCAGTAGGCAGCGCTGCAGAGGGTGGCATCGCTTACGGTGACGATGGGCTTGATGGCCGACAACTCGCGAATGGATGCGCCAAACTCTGGCGTGCCAAACACGCTGCCGCCAGGCGAATCAATGGCGAGGACAGTAGCGGTGACCCGTGGGTCGACGGCGGCGCTCTCCAGCTGCTGGGTGGCGAGCTGGGTGGAGATGCCGCCGCTGACGCGCATGAACATGTTTGCCTTGGGCGCCATGACGCCGTCCAGCGTGAGCACTGCCACACCGCCATCGCGTATCTGGTAGTCCTGCTGCTCGTTTGCCAGCGGGCGGCCCAAGCGTGCCTCGATCGCCGCCAGGTCGATCTTGCCGTTGTGCAGGTGGGCACTGTAGATGGCCTGGATCTCGCGCAGCTTTTCCTGGGAGATAGCCCAGGGCGCGGTGATGAGGTCAATCAGTTTCATGGCGGCGTGTGTGTTGAAGTGGAGTGACTGTAAAAATTTGGCGTCAAAAAAAATAGGGCAATTTGCGACAACTAGACTTTGTCGCGCCGAGGGCGTTGCACCGGCGCTGGTGCAGGCCGTGGTGGTGGGGGTGCGTTGCGCGGCTTGGGTTGCGCCGTTGGCACTTCGCGGTCATCGTCGGTACCGTTGTTGTCTGGTGGCTCGACCGGGGCAGCGCCGGGCAACGCTGCTGGTGCAGTGCCGTCACGCTTTTGCATGGCGACTTCTTTGGTGCGCTGGCGATGCTTGGCTTCCCAGTCTTGGCCGTCGTGCAAGATGCTTTCGGCCTGCAGGGTGCTGATGCCCATAGCCACGCGCTTCTCGGCAGCGGTGACGTCCTTGACGGGGTCCACAGAGCCGGGGCCGTCACCGGTCCAGATGGCGTTGCACCATGCGGCGCGTATGTCGGGGTCTGCAAAGAAGCCTGGGCATGAGATACGGCCCTCGGTGACTTCATTGGTGAGCCAAAGTTCAAACACGGGCTGGCAGAACAGTTTGACCATCTTGTCGCGGCGCAGGTAGAAGTAGCGCCAGGCCATCAACAACGCACCGCGTGCGGCGGTGTAGCTGCTCTGGTAATGCATCAGCAGCACCTCCTTGGGGATGCCCAGGGCCATGCCCATTTGCGTCATCAAGGATTGGAAGAACGGGTCGAACTCGGGGTTGGGCCGGCCCGGGGTTTGCATGTTGGCTTTTTCGCCGGGCAGCAGGTTGACGACCTTGCCGCTCTCCAGCTCACCGGACCACTTCTCGGCCTTCTTGACGATCTTGCTGGCGGATTCATCGTCGAACAGATCACCGAAGGCTTCGGCATCCATCTCCATGAACACCGCGAATACGCTGCTGACCACAGCGGCGTTCAACTCGGAGTCGCTCCACTTCTGCAGCTGCTTGAGTGGTTCCAAAATTGGGGCGATCCATGGGACGCCACGGTTTTGGGCAGGCCGCAGGATATCGATCAGGTGTAGGACGTTGAGGCGGTCTGTCTTTTCGCCGCGAATGGGCACGCGTGTCCATTCGTTGCCTGTGGTGGTATCGCCCGGGTGGTTCTTGGCGATGTGCACGGCCACCGCGATTCCTTCTTCGGTCAGCTCTACACCGTCTTGCATCTTGGTAGTGAGCGGCTGACCTTTGGGGTTGCAGACGCGATCGGCTTCGATGACCTGGAGCACCAGGATCTGGCGGCTGCTGCGCACCATCAAGGGGGTGAGTACGAAGGCGTCCCCGCTCTCGCGCCAGCTGCTGTAGTCCAGATATTGCTGGCCGTAGAAGTCCAACTTGCGGTAGTAGTCGCAGTCTGTGGATTTGGCCCAATTGCCGAATCGCCACTTCACGTCTTCAGACCATTCGTCAGCCCGCTCCTGGGTGATGCCCAGGCGCTTGTGGTCAATGGCGGGGTTGTAGGTCAGGCCTGTGCCAACGGAGTGCAGTGCGTCTGTCTGCAGGGCACCCAGTGCGACCGGTGCGTTGCGCATCTGGTCTCGGCTGCGATCGCGCAGGGTGGAAAGGTCTGGAAGTATGTCTACCGCCGGGGAGCCGCCACCAGGGTTCCAACCGGCTGTGGCAGTGCGGTCGCGCCGCGCGCCGAGGTAACCGCCCAGGCCACGGCTGACCATGGATGAGGCTTCGAACTTGACGCGGTTGACGTGCAGGCGCTGTGCGGTCTTGGGTGCAATGTGAGACAGGGCCCGCTCAAACAGAGTGGGGTCGAAACGGGGGTTGTGTTGCTTGCTGCTAGCCATGCGCATCAACTCCGCACAACGATGTTGCGTGCACGACCGCGGCCTGTGGCTGCCTGGCTTAGGGTCTTAACCCTCGCGTCCCAAAAGTCAACATTGGCCTGCAGCTGGTCGAGCCGAGCGCGGTCTAACTGGCGGCTACCCTGCCCGCTGTTGATCTCGTAAGACTGGCCTAGTGTGGTGACCTTTGCCAGCGCGGCTAGCGCGTTGTCCAGCCCGGTCTGCGCTTGTTCGAGTGTGATTCCTGCCATAGTCGCGGCAGTCTCTCAATTTGCGCGTTTTAAAAATAGGGCAATTTGCGACAAGTCCGATGCGGGAGCGAAAACGAAAGAAGCCCGACTTGCGGGCTTCTTTGCTGGATGGCGGGAACCTGGGGGTTATGTGCTGGGGCACATGCGCCAAGTGCTGGTCACAACCGGGCGATCACGTTTGATGATGCGGAGCACGAAGGCGCGAGCGCGGATGAACGGAACGGCCACGGGGACACCAGGGGTGGGCTGGGCCAGGGCAATGAAGCCATCCATCACGCTGGCCTTGATGGATCGACAGACCGAGTAAGCGGCAGACACCGCCTTGTCGACTGCAGCGATTGCCCAGCTGCCGGCGGCCATGACGCATGCGATTGCAAAAGTGATAAATCCGCGATTGCTGTTTTTCATTTGAAGTCCTTTGAGAGTAGTGCCGTGGCTATTGGCGAAATCCCTTGCCGTGACGGGAAATGGGTTAGGTGACGGTTATGGGCGTGAGGATCGGGAAAACCGCAACCGTCACACCACCTGGCAGCGTGCCGGTCGCCAGGCTCGTTTCAACGTAGGCAGCTGGTGCGAAGCTGCGCACCTTGGGGGTTCCAGACGGTACGCCCGATAGCGTCAAGACAATCTTGTTGGCCACCA
>JAZKGR010000019.1:0-12634 GCA_040385775.1 Pseudomonadota bacterium | reverse complement strand
AACGTGGCCTGCAAAGCCAGGCCTGGCTGCGGCAGGCGCTGGCCGCGCCGTTTTCGGGGCCGACCGTGGTGGTCACTCACTTTGCGCCAAGTTTGCTGAGCGCTGATCCGCGTTATGGCCTGGTGCCCGGCACGGCCGGTTTTTGCAACACGCTCGACGATGTGCTGGCGGGTGCGCAACTTTGGTTGCACGGCCACCTGCATTGCCCCAGCGACTATGTGAAAAACGGTTGCCGCGTGGTGGCCAACCCGCTGGGGTATGCCCGCAAGGGTGAGCAGGACGGCTTCAAGCCCGAATTTCTTATCGAAATCGGGCCCTAGCCCTTATATAGCCTGCGTAGTTTGCTATCCCATTTGTAGCAATTCGGCGCGCGCGGGGGCTGCGGTTCAAGCCGGCCGGGCGTTCAGGCCTTCAAAACAGGTGCGGACCACCAGCTCGACGAGTTCCTGATCACTGTGTTGCCCGCTTGCCTTGAGGAATTCCAGCACCGGGTCGCAGGCCCGTGCGTACAAGGTGTAGAGCACCAGCAGTGGCGGAAGTGTGGGGTTCAGCGATCCGTCCTGCTGGGCTTGTTCTATCCAGCCGCCGAGCTGGTCGCTGACCTGCATCAAGCCGTCGACATAGGCCTTGTTGTTGACCAGGGTGGTGCGCAAGCTGGAGTTGTGGTGCGGTAGCGAAGGCATTTCACCCACCAGTTGCAGTTGCATCATCCATCGGACCATGGCCTTGAGCTGATCCAGCGGCCGGGCATTGGCAGGCAAACCCGCCAAAAACGCCTGCGCGCGTCCCACGACGCGCACCATGGCGGCGGCGGCCAGGTCTTCCTTGCTTGGAAAGTGCTTGTAAAGGCTGGCCTTGGCGATGCCGACTTCAGCGGCCACCTGGTCAACGGTCATCAGGTCAAAGCCTTTTTCCGCCAGCAGGCGGTTGACCGCCTGCACGATGGCGTCCTCCCGCACGGCCAGCATCTGGGCCTTGAAAGAGACTTTTAAAGCCGGCTCTGCCGGGGCGGCAGGCAAGACGGGAGAGGCGAGTGTCCGGGTGATCATGTCGCAATTTTAGCCGCACGCGTTTTAAAACAAAGCCACCGATTAATTTTGAACTTTAAAGTCGTAACAATACCGAACAGTAATGCACGCTTTGTTCCAAATCAGCCCGGCGCCTGTTTTTGCTTTACATGTATCTTGCATGGAAGCAATCCAGTGTGCGCCTGCCTTGTTTCCCATGCTGGATACGCGCGGAGGAAATCCATGAAAACAACCCTGAGCTCCACCCTGGCCTGGTTGCTGG
Organism: Pseudomonadota bacterium; assembly: GCA_040385775.1. Classification (GTDB taxonomy): domain Bacteria; phylum Pseudomonadota; class Gammaproteobacteria; order Burkholderiales; family Burkholderiaceae_C; genus Polaromonas. Next base: position 11,344 of record JAZKGR010000019.1, on the reverse strand, counting down.
CGGTTGCCACTGCGCTGGCGCTGGCTTGGGCCGCGCCGAACGAAGCCAGTGTCATGGGCCGGTTGCCGGCTTTCATGGCGCGCACGCTGGACCGCCAGCCCGTCAGCGTGCCCGAGGGTTTGCCGGCCGAGCGCACGCTGGCCCTGATAGCCTTCAACAGCACGCAGAAGGCGCATATCGAAGGCTGGATTCAGGGATTGAACCTCAAAGACGATACGTCCATCAGCTGGTTGCGCATGCCCGTGCTCAACGACCCCGGCAACGCGGCCGGCCGCAGCGACGTTGAAACCCGGCTGCTGAACAAATACCCGGCCGATGCCGAACGCGCCCGGATGATGCCGGTGTTCACCGACCGGGACCAGTTTGTCCGGTCCGCCGGCTTGAGGGGGACCGACCAGGTTTACGCCGTGGTCGTCAACCGGCAGGGCGAAGTGCTCGCCAGGGCCGAAGGCATGTTCGATGCCGACAAGGCGCAGAGCTTGCGCGAGACCCTGAAGCAGCGCGGCTTTTAGGCAGGCTCAGCACACGCCGATCAGGGTCCTGCGGCTTACTTCAGCAATCCTTCGTGCCGCATGGCCGCTTGCACCGCCGGCCGCGCCGCCATGCGTTCGCGAAAAGCGGCGATGTTGGCAAAGCCGCTGAGGTCCACCCCCACGCGCGGCGCCCAGTTGGTCACGGTGAACAGGTAGGGGTCGGCGACGCTGAAGCTCTCGCCCATCAGGTATTGCTTGCCAGCAAGCTGGCCATCCACCCAGGTCAGGCGCGACATCAGCTTGTCGATCACCAGCGGTTTGTAGTCGGCCGGGGTGGCGGGGTTGAACAGCGGGCTGAACCCCTTGTGCAGTTCCGTGCCAATGAAGTTGAGCCAGGACTGCAACTGGGCGCGGGCCACGGTGCCGTTGGGCGGTGCGAGCTTTTTGTCGGGAACCTGGTCGGCGATGTATTGAACAATGGCCGGGCCTTCGGTGATGCGGGTGCCGTCGTCAAGCTCCAGCAAGGGCACATAACCGAGCGGGTTGATGGTGTAGTAATCGGTGCCGTCTTCAAGCTGGTGGGTTTTGGTCGGTGCGGCCACATGCTGGAATGTCAGTCCCGACTCATGCAGCGTGATGTGGGGGGACAGCGAGCAGGCGCCGGGGGAGTAGTAAAGCTTCATGGGATTCCTTCGGAAGTGAGGGGTGCCGGCGAAGACGGGCTTTGCCGGGGTCCGTCGATGCTAGCGCGTGCCGGGTTTCCTTGCTGGCGGCGCAGGGGGCGGCCAGTGCGGCCCGCACGCCCTGGCTTGATCGGCGTTGCAAGCCAAATCGGCCTCCAGCCCTCAGCTGGCAAGCGCGAGTAGCTATCAAAACAGGAGTAAACCGGCGCATCTGGCCTTGTCCTACAGGGCCACGCGCAGCACGCTGATTCGGCGCTTGCGGCACGCGACCTAAGATTCCACCATCGATTTTTACGGGCGGGCTGCGCCCTCACAGGAGAAGCTGATGCTCAAGTACGCCATCATTTTTGCGATTATTTCCCTGATTGCCGGAGCCTTGGGTTTTGGCGGCATTGCCGCAGGCTCGGCGGGCATCGCCAAGATCCTGTTTGGCCTGTTCCTGATCCTCGCGGTTATTTTTGTGGTGCTGGCCGCGCTGGGCGTGGGTGCGGTGAAGAAGGTCCTCAAGTAAATGCAGCCCCCGCTTTTCTGGACGCCTGGTGTGACGCTTCCAGCTGACAAACCCGAACCGCTTGCCGAACCGGGCACCGCCATGTCGCGCGCCAGCGCACAACGCGCCAGCGTGGCGCAGTTATTGCTGGTTGCCCGCCTGAAGGCGCGCAACCGCCGCGACCTGGCGGTGGATACGCTTGAACGCGGCGCCCATGTGATGTGGGTGACCTGCAAGAGCTGGTTCTCCTCCGGCGGGGCTCCCACAGATACCGATTCCAACAAAGACACAGATGCACACCGCGACCATTGACTGCCTGCTCGAGTACGACGTAGCGAGCCCAACCCATTTTCTCTTCAACATCGAGGCGGCCTTCCACGACAGCCACAAGGTGCTTGAAGAACGCCTGAGCGTGACGCCCAGCGTGAAGGTCAGGCATTTTTGCGATGAGCGCAACGGCAACCGCTTCTTCCGGCTCGATGCACCCCGCGGCCTGCTGTCGGTCAATTACCACGCGCAGGTCGAGCTGCACCATGCGCCGGTGCCGCTGCACCTGGACGAGGTGCCGGTGACGGCGGTGCCGGACGACGCGATGCGTTTCCTCATGCCCAGCCGCTATTGCGAGTCCGACATCATGAGCCGCGCGGCGCAGCAGCTGTTCGGCCACCTGCCGCTGGGGCTGTCGCGCGTGCGCGCGATTGAAAGCTGGATCCACGATTCCATCCATTACCTGCCCGGTTTCAGCAACTCGACCACCACGGCGCAGGAGGTGTTTGTGCAGCGCGCCGGCGTCTGCCGCGATTTTGCGCACCTCGGCATCACGCTGTGCCGCGCGCTGAACGTCCCGGCGCGGCTGGTGGTGGGTTATGTGTATTTCGACGAACCGCCGCAGGACTTTCACGCGGTGTTCGAGGCCTGGCTGGATGGCCGCTGGGTAATGTTTGACGCCACACGCATGGCGCCCATTGACCGGCTGGTGCGCATAGGCACGGGACGTGATGCCAAGGATGTGGCTTTTGCGACGATCTTCGGCGGCGTCATGATGCTGCGCAAGGAGCTTTCCATCGAGCAAGGCGACATCCGCCCCGGCGAGGCTTTTTCGTCGCAGCCCGCCGTACTCACGGACTGAAGGGGATGGGGCCGAGGCCCCGCCTTGAGGGACGGACGGCTTGCTTACGCGCTGTAACCTGGATCGATGCGGTCCAGTTTGCGGATCAGTGAAGGCCAGACAAAAGCGCCGCCCATGCCGCCGGTCTGCACCCGCATGGCTTCGGCCACACCCTTGACGATGAGCGGATTCACCGGGATCAGCTCGCCGCCGGCCTGCGCATCAAGCTGGATGCGGCAGGTGTTCTCAAACGTGTACATGCTGAGGAAGGCGTCGGCCACGGTTTTGCCGACCACCAGCAGGCCGTGGTTGCGCAGCATCAGGAAGTTGGCCTTGCCCAGGTCGGCCTGCAGGCGCGGCTTCTCGTCGTCGCGGAAGGCCACCCCTTCATAGTCGTGATAGGCCAGCGAGCCCAGCACAAAGGTCGACTGCTGGCTGATCGCCAACACGCCGCATTTCTGTGCGCTGACGGCGACGCCGGCGCGCGTGTGGGTGTGCATCACACAACCGGCGTCGGCGCGGGCTTCATGCACCGCGCTGTGGATCACAAAGCCGGCCGGGTTCACCGGAAACGGCGAGTCAATCACCTTGTTGCACTTCTCGTCGACCTTGACCAGGCTGGAGGCGGTGATCTCGTCGAACATCAGGCCGTAGGGATTGATCAGGAAATGGTGGGCGCCGGCGCCGCTGACCGACTCGGGCAGTTTGGCGCTGATGTGGGTGAACACCAGGTCGCTCCAGCCGTAGAGCGCGGCGAGCCGGTAACAGGCGGCGAGTTCGCAGCGCAGCTGCCACTCTTCGGCGCTGACGACTTCTTTCAATGAGGGAATGTGCATTTTTGTCTCCGAGGAATAGTCCGACTATTGTGCGCTATCAAATCAGGAGCTATTGACGCCCGCGCGACAAGGGCTACAGGCCGATTTGATGCTTGAGCTGTCAGTGCTGCAGCGGCGCTGTTGCGGCCTGCCGGAAGGCGCTGGGGCTCTGGCCGGTGTGCTCACGGAACACGCGGCTGAAATGCGACAGGTTGTTGAAGCCCCAGGACAGCGCAATGCCGGTGATGGCGCGGGCTTGCGGGCCGGCCTGCTGGATCTCGCGGATGCAGGCCTGCAGCCTCAGCCGCAGGATGTAGCTGGCGAGGGTGTCGTCTTCGCCGGCAAAGGCGTTGTGCAGGTGCCGCTTGCTGCAATTCAAAGCCTGCGCGATCTGCTCGATCGACAGGCCGGGGTCGCGCAGGTTGACCGCGACGTAGGCGCGGATGCGGTCTTTCAGCGCCTCGCGCTGGGTCAGCGCCGTGCTCTGTCCGGCCAGCTCGATCAGCGACAGCCGCACCAGCTGCGCAATCAGCTCGCCTGCGCCCTGCGCGGCGGCGGCGCTCATGTTGGGCAGCTCCTGGTAGGTGCTGCGCATGGTGGTCAGCGCGACGCGCGAGATGCCGCTGGCGCCGCCAACGTGGCGCGCCATCAGGGTCTCGAGCTGCAGGCCGCGCTCGACGATCAGCGCCTTGGGCAGCATCACGATCAGGTGCTCTACCCGCTCGGGGTTCTCGACCGCGTAGCAGCCGGTGGTGTCGTAAATGGTCCAGCCACCGGGGCTGACCCAGGCTTTGCGGCCCATTTGCTCAACGCCGGCGCGGCCGTGCATGGGCGCGACGATCTTGAGGTAGCCAGCATCGCTGGCGCGCACCATGCCGGCGGTGCGCACGACGCGGTGGCGGTTCGCTTCGAGCTTGGTCAGGATCACGTCGCCGGCATGGGCCGACGCCATGTGGCCGTCAAAGGCGGTGTCGCCGTAGAGGTCAGACTCGAGGCCGCCGAAGTGTTTCCAGATCCACTCGCGCCAGACCGGCGCGCGTTCACGCGGGGCGACATTGTCGGTGGATACCAGGGTGGCCGCAGTCATCATGTCTCCGGTTGAGGGGCGCTGAACAGGCCTTGGGCCCGTGAGAAAGATTATGGGCGTTGCGGCTTGTTCTGGTGTCCCGTGGGGCCAAGGGTTAACCCCAGTCGCTGTGCGCTGGCCGACAACTGCTTTGTGCGCGCTCAGCAAAGTGCTGTTGGCCGGCCCGGTCTACTATCTGCTTTCCACTGCCCGCCGGGCGCGTACAACGAGGAGACATTCATGGTCCAGCCATCCAGACGCACATTGATCCAGGGCGCCGCTGCCGCCGTTGGCGCAGCCGCCTTCGCCCCACAACTGTTGGCCCAGGCCGCGCCTGTGCGTGTCGGTTACGCGATGTCGCGCACCGGCCCGTGGACCGGCGGCGCGCAGGTCAGCCAGGAACCCAACTACCTGCTCTGGGCCGAGCAGCAAAATGCCGCTGGCGGCATCGACGTCAAGGGCGTGCGGCGCCAGATCGAGCTGATCAGCTCCGACGACCGCAGCGACACCGAGACCGTGGTGCGCACCTACGAAAAGCTGATGGGCAGCGACAAGGTGGACCTGGTGCTGCCGCCCTGGGGCAGCAATGCCAACTTCGCTGTCGCCCCGCTGGCCAACCGTTTCGGGTATCCCTTCCTGGCGCCCACGGCGCTGTCGCGGCGGCTGGTGGAAATGAAGCTGCCCTACTTCTTCCTGCTGCTGCAGCAACCGGCGCCCATGACCAATGCGCTGGTCGACATGCTCAAGGCCAACGGCTGCAAGACCCTGGCCTGCATCTATGTGGACGACCTGTTCGGCCTGGAGAACTACTCGGCGCTGAAGGTGGCCTTGCAGGGCAGCGGCATCCAGATGGTGGAGGACAAGAGTTACCCGGCCGGCGTGAAAGACCTGTCACCGGTGCTGCGCTCCATCAAGGACAAGAACCCGGATGCCTTCGTCGGCTTCACCTACCCGCCCGACACCATCCTGGCCAGCAAACAGGCCAAGGAAGTCGGCCTGAACCCGAAGTTTTTCTACGCTTCGGTGGGCACCGCCTTCCAGCTCTACCGCAACGTGATGACGGCGCCGGGCGCCGAAGGCGTGCTGGGTATGGGTTCCTGGAACAGCAAGACCAGCGCGGGCGCCAAGGCCTACTTCGACGCCCACACCAAGAAATTTGGCGGCAAGGAACCGGACCGCTGGGCCAGCGGCGCCTGCTGGGCCGGGCTGGAAATCCTCACCGCGGCCGTTGGCAAGGCCGGGCTGGACCGCAAGGCGATCCGCGACTATGTGGCGGGCACCACGCACAAGACCATCATGGGCGACATCAAGTTCGCCGGCAGCGAGAACGTCGGCACGCCGGGCACCGTGAGCCAGTGGCAGAACGGCGAGTTCGAGGTGGTCTGGCCACAGAAAATCGCCACCGCCAAGCTGAACACCGCCAAGCCGGCCTGGAAATAAACCAACCCCGCGATGTCATTGCGGGCCTGACCCGCATCCATGCCTGAGCGCTGCGATGCCGGTGAAGGCAGCATGGATCCCGGATCAAGTCCGGGATGACAGCCCCTTTTTATCTCCATGTCCATCTCTGCCTGGTTAGAACTGCTCGCCTCCGGCCTCATCACCGGCGGCATCTATGCGCTCGTCGCGCTGGGGCTCAACCTCCAGTACGGGCTGATGCGCATCCTCAACATCGCGCACGGCGAGTTCCTGATGGTGGGCGCCTACCTGACCTGGATGGCGCACACCACGCTGGGGCTGTCACCGCTGTGGATGGTGCCGGTCTCCTTTGCCGTGCTGATGGTGCTGGGCCTGGCCATCCACTGGCTGTGTTTCCGCCGGCTGACTGCCACCTCGCCGAATCTCGACATCTTCGAGGCGCGCGGCCTGATGGTGGCTTTCGGCCTGATGTTTCTGGTGCAGAACTTTGCGTCCTGGATGTGGGGCGGCGAGCTGCGCGGCTACGACTACCTGGCCGATCCGGTGAAGATCGGCCAGGCCCAGTTTGCCGGCAACAAGCTGCTGGTGTTTGCGCTGGCGCTGGTGTTTGCCGGCGCGCTCATTGTGCTGCTGCGCATGACTTTGCTGGGCAAGGGTGTGCGGGCCCTGATGCAGTCACCGGTCGGTGCGCAACTGGTGGGCATAGACACCAAGCGCCTGCACCCCGTGATGTTCGGCATCGGCCTGGGCCTGTCGGGCGTGGCCGGCGCCCTGCTGTCCATGGCCTACACCATCTCGCCGTCCATGGGCGAGCCCTACACCGTCACCGCGCTGATCGTCATCACCCTGGGCGGCTTCGGCAGCATGGGCGGCGCGCTGGCCGGCGGCCTGTTGCTGGGCGTCATCGAGGCGCTGGGCATGCACTTCACCAACCCATCGCTCAAAGCCCTGCTGTCCTATGTGGTGTTTATCGCGGTGTTGCTGCTGCGGCCACGGGGACTGTTTTCCAAATGACTGAACGCCAAATCCTCACACGCGACCTGCTGGTCCTGTTCGGCCTGACCGGCTGGGCCCTGACGCTGCCCTACTTCGGCAGCGAGTTCGTGGTCTCGATGGGGCTGACCTGCCTGATGTATGTGGCGCTGTCCTCGAGCTGGGGCCTGTTTTGCGGCAGCTCGCGTTACCTGTCGCTGGCGACATCGGCCTTTTTCGGCATCGGCGCCTACACCAGCGCCATCGCGCTGGAGAACATGTCCTGGGTCGCCTCGATTGCGCTGGGCGCCGGCATTGCCACCGTGGTGGCGGTGGTCATGGGCGCAGCGGTGCTGCACCTGCGCGGCACCTATTTTGCGGTGCTGACCTTCGGCATGACCGAGCTGATACGCCATGCCGTGACCTACTTTGAAAAGCAGGTCACCGGCACCGTGGGCCGGGTGCTCAGCGTGGTGCCCGAGCGCGACACCATCTACCTCACCGTGCTGGCCCTGGCGGTGGGCACGGTGGCTCTGTCGATTTTTGTGCGGCGCACCCGCTTCGGGCTGGCGCTGATGGGCATAGGCGCGGACGAACAGCGCGCCCAGACGCTGGGCGTGGACACGCGGCTGGTGAAGATCGCCGGTTTCGCGATGACGGCCGCCGTTGCAGGCGCCGTCGGTGCCGCCATGTCGGTGCGCTGGACCTACATCGACCCCCACACGGTGTTCAACCCCTTCATCGGCTTCCAGACCGTGCTGATCGCGCTGATTGGCGGGGCGATGACCTTGTGGGGCCCGCTGATTGCGGCCATCGTGTTCAGCGTGCTGGCCGAGACCCTGCGGCTGCAGGCGCCGCAGGTGTACATGATGGCGCTGGGCCTGCTGCTGATTTTGTCGGTGCTCTACCTGCCGGGCGGCCTGGCCTCGCTGCGCTGGGAGACTTTCCGCAACTGGTGGACCGATGCCCGCGCCGAATGGAAGCAGCGGCGTTACGAACTGAGCGGCGACAAGGCGCGCGACAAGCAGCGCGCGAAGGAGCGCCGTGTTGTCTAGCCAGGCTCAAATTCCCCTGCTGGAAGCCCGCGACGTCACGGTGCGCTTCGGCGGCCTGGTGGCCGTCGATGCGGTCAATGCCAGTTTTCGCGCCGGCGAGCTGGTGGGCATCATCGGCCCCAACGGCGCCGGCAAGACCACCTTTTTCAACGCCCTGACCGGTGTCACGCCCACCACCTCGGGCCGCCTGCTGGCCGGGGGCCGCGATCTCACCGGCAAAGGCCCGCACCGCTACGCCGCGCACGGGCTGGCGCGCACCTTCCAGACCCCGCGTGTGTTTGCCGACATGACGGTGGCGGCCAACATCGCCTTCGGGCTCAAGTTTGCCGGCCGCCGGCCGCGCAAGTACTGGTTCTGGGGCGAAGAACAGTCCGTGCCCTGGGTGCTGCGCGATGCCGCCGGCATCCTGGCGCTGATCGGGCTGACAGATCAGGCGGCGCTGCCGGCCGGGGCCATCACGCCCTCGCAGCAGCGCCTGCTGGAGATCGGTATGGCGCTGGCCACGCGCCCGCGCATGTTGCTGCTCGATGAGGTGGCCGCCGGTTTGACCGAGGCCGAGGTCGAGGACATGGCGCGGTTGATCCGCCGCCTGCGCGACGAGCTGGACCTGACTGTCGTCTGGATCGAGCATGCGGTAACGACCTTGCTGCGCCACGTCGAGCGCGTGATCGTGTTGCACCAGGGCCGCAAGATTGCCGACGGCACACCGGCCGAAGTGGTGCGCAATGCCGAGGTGATCGAGGCCTATCTTGGCGACGAGATGAACGAGGCCACCGCATGATGTACCACCGACCCGGCTTCGTGCTCGGCGGCTCGGGCCGCGCCCATTTGAAAATCATGGGCCTGTCTGCCGGCTACGGGCCCATGCTGGTGCTGCGCAACCTGACGCTGGAGGTCAAGCCCGGCCTGACGGTGATCCTGGGCCCCAACGGCGCCGGCAAGACGACCTTGCTGCGTGCGCTCAACGGCCTGATCCCGCGCACCGGTGATGTCTTGCTGGATGGCGATGACCTGCCCGAAAAAACCCATGAAGCCGTCAAGGCGGGCGTGGCGCTGGTGGCCGAGGGCCGGCAGCTGTTCCCGCAGCTGACGGTGACCGACAACCTGGAGCTGGGCGGCTGGCTGGTGCCCAAGGCCGAGCGCGCGCGCCGGCTGGAGCAGGCCTTCAACGATTTCCCCAAGCTGCGTGAACGCGCGCAGCAGCTGGCCGGCACCATGAGCGGCGGCGAGCAGCAGATGGTGGCGGTGGCGCGCGCCATGATGAGCGCGCCGCGCCTGCTGATGCTGGACGAACCCTCGCTGGGCCTGGCGCCGCGCATGGTCGACGAACTGCTGGCGATCACGCGGCGCATTGCCGACGCCGGCACCACCGTGCTGATGGTCGAGCAGAACGTCAAGAAGGCGCTGGCTGTGGCCGACCGCGGCTACGTGCTGGAGCGCGGCACGCTGGTGGCCAGTGGCCCGGCAGCGCTGCTGGCGCGTTCGTCCGTGATCCGCGAGGCCTACCTCGGCGCCGGCGCTGCCGTGCCGGCCGCCAAAGCGGCTTGAAATTTCCCCTGCCATTTTTTGGAGAATCTTATGTCCGACATGTCCATGCTGATCAACGGCCTGAAAGTCAGCGCTGAAAAAGGCGCCACCTTCGAACGCCGCAACCCGCTCGACGGCAGCATCGCCACCCGCGCGCCGGCGGCCTCTGTCGCCGATGCGCTGATGGCTGCTGAAGCCGCAGCCGAAGCTTTCAAAAGCTGGAGCCAGACCGGCCCAGGTGCGCGGCGCGCGCTGCTGCTCAAGGCCGCTGATGCGCTGGAGGCGAAAACCCCACAATTCATCGAGGCGGTAGCGGCCGAGACCGGCGCCTCGGGCATGTGGGCTGGTTTCAACGTGATGCTGGCCGCCGGCATGATCCGCGAGGCGGCTGCGCTGACCACCCAGATCAGCGGCGAGGTGATCCCGTCCGATGTGCCCGGCAACCTGGCGATGGGCATGCGCCAGCCGGCCGGCGTGGTGCTGGGCATTGCGCCGTGGAACGCGCCCATCATTTTGGGCGTGCGCGCGATTGCGACGCCGCTGGCTTGCGGCAACACCGTGATCTTCAAGGGTTCGGAAAACTGCCCGCGCACCCACCAGTTGATCGTCGAGGCATTTGAAGACGCCGGCTTCCCGCCGGGCGTCGTCAACTACATCACCAATGCACCGCTGGACGCCGGCGCGGTGGTTGAAGCCATCGTGGCGCACCCGGCGGTGCGGCGCATCAACTTCACCGGCTCGACCAAGGTCGGCCGCATCATCGCCATGACCTGTGCGAAGTATTTGAAGCCGGTGGTGCTGGAGCTGGGCGGCAAGGCGCCACTGGTGATCCTCGACGACGCCAACATCGACGATGCCGTCAACGGCGCGGCCTTCGGTTGCTTCGCCAACAGCGGGCAGATCTGCATGTCCACGGAACGCATCATCGTGGACCAGAAAATCGCCGACGAGTTTGTCAAACGCTTTTCCGCCAAAGCCAAGGCCTTGCCCGTGGGTGACCCGCGCAAGCCAGAGCCGGTGGTGCTGGGTTCGGTCATCGGCATGGGCACGGTGGAGCACTGCAACGCGCTGATTGACGACGCGCTGGCCAAGGGCGCCAAACTCATGTGCGGCGGCAAGGCCGACAACACCCTGATGCCTGCCACCGTGCTGGACCATGTGACACCGGCCATGCGCATTTACCACGAGGAAACTTTCGGCCCGGTCAAATGTGTGGTGCGCGTCAGCGGTGTCGAGGAGGCCGTGGCCTGCGCCAACGACAACGAATACGGCCTGTCCGCAGCCGTCTTCGGCGGCGACATCGCCCGCGCCTTTGGTGTCGCGCAACGCATCGACTCCGGCATCTGCCACGTCAACGGCCCGACCGTACATGATGAGGCCCAGATGCCGTTTGGCGGCGTCAAGGGCAGCGGGATGGGGCGCTTTGGCGGCAAAGCGGGGGTGGCCGAGTTCACCGAACTGCGCTGGATCACGATCCAGACCACACCACGGCATTACCCTTTCTGATCGTCATCCCGGACTTGATCCGGGATCCATCTCTGGCTGCTTCGATGATTGGTAGTTGGTGCGCGTCGGTTGGCCGGGGGTTGCCCGGCGGCAAGTAACTTTCTTTTGCTTCGCCAAAAGAAAGTCACCAAAGAAAAGGCGACCCGATGGTCCGGGTCCCCTGCGCTTCGCTCCGGGGCAACCTGCGGTGCTCGCCGAAAACGGGGTCGAGCTCGAACTCGCTTCGCTCA
>JAZKGR010000018.1:0-4243 GCA_040385775.1 Pseudomonadota bacterium | reverse complement strand
TGCAGGAATGGCTGCAGGGCCGCAAAATGAACCTGCCGATCTACCGCGTGGTCGGCACCCTGGGCGCGGCCCACAAGCAGACCTTCGATGTGGAATGCGAGATCAGTGAATACGGACGGGCCGAACGTGGCATAGGCGGCTCGCGCCGCGCCGGTGAACAGGCTGCTGCGGCCGCCATGCTGGCCTACGTGAAGACGCTCGACTGAAGAACCCCGGCGCCTGCCCCTGCAGCCGCCAACAGGCACCCGACATGACCCCAGGTAAAAAAACCACCCCAAAACCCGTACGTCCGGTGAAGCCGGCCGACAGCTTGCCGGCGGAAGCTTTGGGCGCTGACGTGCCCACGCAAGACGCGGAGCTCGAAGCCATGCTGGCCCGGGCCATGAGCTCGCAGGCCAACAATGCGCCGCCGGTCGAAGGCCAGCGCTGCGGACTGATCGCCATCGTCGGCAAGCCCAATGTGGGCAAATCGACCCTGCTCAACGCGCTGGTCGGGCAAAAAATCAGCATCACCTCGCGCAAGGCCCAGACCACGCGCCACCGCATCACCGGCATGCGCACCGTGGGTCCCACGCAGTTCGTGTTTGTCGACACGCCCGGCTTCCAGACCCGGCACGGCAACGCGCTGAACCGCTCGCTCAACAAGACGGTGGTCGGCGCCGTCAACGATGTGGACCTGATTGTGTTTGTGGTCGAGGCCGGCCAGTTCAACCAGGCCGACGACAAGGTGTTGTCGTTGCTGCCGGCCGGCACCCCGGCCATCCTGCTGGCCAACAAGTTCGACCTGATCCACAGACGCGCCGAGATTGCACCCTGGCTCAAGGCGATGCAGGCGCGCCACAACTTCGCCGAGTTTGTGCCGATGTCGGCCAACAATGCCAAGGACGTGGCTCGCCTGTTCGGCATCTGCGAAAAATACCTGCCGCCCCAGCCCTGGATGTACGGCGCCGAGGAGCTGACCGACCGCAGCGAGCGTTTCATGGCCGCCGAGATCATCCGCGAAAAGCTGTTTCGCCTGACCGGCGACGAGCTGCCCTACACCTCGACCGTGATCATCGACAAGTTCGAGCAGGAGGGCGAGCTGCGCCGGATTGCCGCCACCATCGTGGTCGAGCGCGACGGCCACAAGGGCATGATCATTGGCGAGAAGGGCGAAAAGCTCAAACGCATAGGCACCGAGGCGCGCCACGAGATGGAAGCGCTGACCGGCGGCAAGGTGTTCCTCGAGATCTGGGTCAAGGTGCGCTCTGGCTGGGCGGACGACGAGGCGAGAGTAAGAACGTTTGGCTACGAGTAAGCGAATTTCCGACGAGCCGGCCTATGTGCTGCACCGCTACGACTGGAGCGAGTCCAGCCTGATCCTGGAGGTGTTCAGCCGCAGCTACGGCCGGATCGCGCTGGTGGCGCGCGGGGCCAAGAAACCAAGCTCCAACTTCCGGCCCATCCTGCTGCCGCTGCAACCGCTGCATGTGGCTTTTGGTGGAGATGCCGAAATCCGCATGTTGCGCAGCGCCGAATGGCAGGGCGGCCATGTCATGCCGACCGGCGATGCGCTGCTGTCGGGCTACTACCTCAATGAACTGCTGATGCGCCTGCTGGCGCGCGACGATCCGCACCCCGCGCTGTTTGACGCCTATGCCGCGACGGTGCAGCTGCTGGCCAGCCAGAGCGCCGACACCCTGCAGGTGGCGCTGCGCGCTTTCGAGTTGCGCCTGCTGCGTGACATCGGGCTGCTGCCGACGCTGGACGCCCAGACCGCGACGCTGGCGCCGCTGGACCTGCAAACCCCTTATGTGCTGGTCGCCGAATCCGGCCTGCGCGAGGCGCATGAGGACGACCGCGCCAGCCTGCGCGGCGCACAGTGGCTGGAGCTGCAGGCCTCGCTGGCCGACGATGCGCCGTTTACCGACACGATGCATGCCTGTGTGGAGCACCTGCCGCAACTCAAGACCCAGCTGCGCGCGCTGCTGCACTACCATTGCGATGTGAAGGTTCTCAAAACCCGGCAGATGATGATCGACCTGCAGGCCTTTTAGGTTTGCGTTATCAAGGCAAGTTTTATGTCCCCCGTCCACGCTCCCGCACCGCGCCACCGGACCGCCTTGTCGGTCAACATCAACAAGGTGGCCTTGCTGCGCAACACGCGCCACCTCGGCATTCCCGATGTGCTGCGCGCTGCCGAGCTGTGCCTGGAGGCCGGTGCTCAGGGCATCACCGTGCATCCGCGCCCGGACGAGCGCCACATCCGGGAGGGCGATGTCTACGAGCTGGCCGCGCTGATGAAAGACTGGCCGGACCGCGAGTTCAATGTCGAGGGCAACCCGCTGCAAAACCTGATGGACTTCGTGCGCAACCTGTCAGCACGCGGCCTGCCGCTGCACCAGTGCACTTTTGTGCCCGACGGCGAAAGCCAGTTCACCAGCGACCACGGCTGGAGCTTCCCGGATGACGCTGCGCGCCTGAAACCGCTGATCGCCGAAGTGCGCCAGCGCGGCGTGCGTGTCAGCCTGTTCATGGACCCGCTGCCCGAGGCCATGGCGGCCGCCAAAGAGGTCGGGGCCGACCGGGTGGAACTCTACACCGAGACCTATGCCCGAGCCTGGGGAACGGCTGAAAAGGACAAGGTTCTTGAGCAGTTCGCCCTTGCCGGACGGGCGGCAGCTGCTATCAATTTGGGAGTGAATGCAGGCCACGACCTGAACCGGGACAATCTCGCCGAGTTCCTGCATGCGGTGCCCGGCGTGCTGGAGGTGTCCATCGGCCATGCGCTGATCGCCGATGCGCTGGAGCTCGGCTACAGCGCCACGGTCGCTGCTTATTTGCGCTGCATCGACAACGGGTTTTCTCCCGAATGATCTACGGCATAGGCACCGACATCTGCGACGTGCGCCGCGTGCGCGCCAGCTTTGAGCGCCATGGCGAACGGTTTGCGCAGAAGATTCTCAGCGACGCCGAACTCGCGACCTGGAAGGCCCGCAGCGCGCGCTGGCCCGAACGCGGCCTGCGTTACTTGGCCACGCGATTTTCTGCCAAAGAGGCCTTTAGCAAGGCGATTGGCCTGGGCATGCGTATGCCGATGACATGGCGCAATTGCGAAATCGCCAAGGCTGCCAGCGGCAAGCCCGAAATTGTTCTGCACGGCGTACTCAAGGACTGGTTCGAGGCCAAAGGCCTGAGCGCCCACGTGACCGTGACCGACGAAACCGACTACGCCGCCAGCTTTGTGGTGGTGGAACAGAACACCAAGCGCTAAAGCCCATGCCGCTTGCCAAAGGCCTTGCCTCGATTCGTCATGACAAAATCCCCGTTTGTCATTGCGGGCCTGACCCGCAATCCATGCAGCGCCAACCCTCCCTATCCAGCAGGGCTCCGACATGGATCCCGGATCGAGTCCGGGATGACAAGCTGAGAATCACACAGAACCTCTTTTAACCCAGAGCCCCCATGACCCAACACGCCCCCCTGATCATCGACATCGCCGGCCTGAGCCTGAGCAAGACCGACAAACAACGCCTCAAACACCCGCTGACCGGCGGCATCATCCTGTTTGCCCGCAACTGGGAAAACCGCGCGCAGCTCAGCGCCCTGTGCAGCGAGATCAAGAAGCTGCGCAAAGACCTGCTGATTTGCGTGGACCACGAAGGCGGCCGCGTGCAGCGCTTCCGCACCGACGGTTTCACGCACTTGCCTCCCATGCGCGCGCTCGGTGAGTTGTGGCTCAAGGACGCGCTGGCCGCGACCAATGCAGCTACCGCCTGTGGTTATGTGCTGGGCGCGGAGTTGCGCTCCTGCGGCGTGGACTTCAGCTTCACGCCGGTGCTGGACCTGGATTTTGGTGAAAGCAGCGTCATTGGCGACCGTGCTTTTGCGCGCGACCCGCGCGTGGTGGCGCTGCTGGCCAAAAGCCTGATGCACGGCCTGCTGCAAAGCGGCATGGCCAACTGTGGCAAACATTTCCCCGGCCACGGTTTTGTGAAGGCCGACTCGCACACCGACATTCCGGTGGACCGCCGTAGCCTCAAAGCCCTCCTGGCTGACGACGCCGCGCCTTACGACTGGCTCAACACCACGCTGACCAGCGTGATGCCGGCGCATGTGATCTACCCCAAGGTCGATGCGCGCCCGGCCGGCTTTTCGGAAAAGTGGCTGACCTACATCCTCCGCGGCCAGCTCGGCTTCGGCGGCGCAATTTTCAGCGACGACCTCAGCATGGCCGGCGCGCGCCTGATCGACGGCAAAGAGG